>JAZQAB010000019.1:0-11393 GCA_045545055.1 Clostridia bacterium
TAAAAAGGTGCTCATTTTTATTCTTGTGGGTATTGCTCATATTCTCGATGTGTACGTCATTGGCGGCGGCAGTATTTTGAGAACAGCAGTGATTTTCTTCTATATGTCAAATGAAGGTGTATCACTGCTTGAAAATGCGGCGCATCTTGGATTACCTGTACCAAAACAGCTGCAGGAAGTTTTAAAACAGCTTCATAAGAGAAGCGAAGAAATGGAGGAAAATGATAATGGCAATTCTGAAGGCGAAGGTGCAGGAATATCTTACAGAAGGTAAGATCTATCGTGTGCGTACATCATGGGATGATGTAAAGTCGCAGACTGGTGCATTTAAAAATCTGAAAAATGCAAAGAAATCCTGTAAGGCTGGATATTCTGTGTTTGATGAGAATGGCACCTCTGTATTCACGGCTGAAAAGGCTCACAAAAAGGGCGATAAGATTACGCTGAAAAATACTGTGCTTTACGCTTCTTCTACGGCGAAAAATGGTGTAAAGAAAACAGGAACATTTTATCTGTATGACGGTGTTGAGGTCAATGGCAGATACCGTATTACAACAAAATCTGCGTTCTGCGGTAAAAATCCTATCGATCAGTATGTGACTGGTTGGGTTGATAAGAAGGATATTTAAATTTATGGCTGTCGGGGAATTTTCCTCGGCAGCCTTTTTTTATTGCTCCGAAACATAATATTGCTCTCTGAATTTCTTTGGTGTTGTACCGGTTATTTTTCTGATCACATAAATAAATGAACTTTGCGAGGAAAATCCTAAAGCAACAGAGATATACAAATAAGATAAATCCGAGTATTTCAACAGATTTTGTGCTGTATCTATTTTGGCATCCAAAACAAAGGATTTTAAGTGAGTGCCTGTTTCTGAGTAGAATAGACGTGATAAATATGACGGATGCAATCCGCAATATTGAGCAAGAGAATTGACCGTTAAATCATCACCAAGATGTTCATAAATATGGTCAATGCATTTTCTTACGTGAAGCGAAATGACGTGTTCTTTCCGTATTTCCTGCATACGTTCTGTAAAATCGAAGTGAAGCTCCTGCAATAATTCAACTATCCCCTCATAGATTTGGCATTTATCCGCTTTTCGAATATATATATCTGCGAGAGTATATGCTTCATCGTGTCCCATACCACTTTGAATACAAGCCTTTGCAATTGCTGAAGCCATTATAGTAAGGTGATATCTGGCATTTTGCACAGGATTATCAGAAAGCTGTCTTGACAAAAAGTCAGTGAGATTATTTATATTTTCTCTTACAGCATCCATATCTCCGTTACAGATATCATCATATTGTTCCATTTCTGCATTCATCGGTTTTCTGTGAACACCGCTTGTTTTCTGCAAAAACAGTTGATAATTAAGTTCGTTTCTAACTTTCATTCTATCACCGCACATTCTCAAAATAGTCTCTATCACTTATATTATATCAGATTTTGGATATAAATACAAGAAAACTGATATAAAATCCACTATACCATTCTGCAATAATCAATCATTCCAACATTTTTATGATTGTTCGCTTATCCAGATTGAGGCTCTGTTCTGAATATGCTCAATAGTTTCATCTATTGTTTGTCCGCCTGCAAAATATGGAGTAACTTCATCATAAACTATTTCAGAAATTGAACCGCTAACCAGCGTACCCCAACGGTCAATAGAATCTATATATCTGCGTAATTCCTTGACTTCTTTTTCTGTTGGGAACCTTGTATTGTATTCATCATTTCCATCAGAAAATGTTTCAGGATAATATTCCTTATTTATAAGTCTTTTACCTATTTCGTCAAAAGCGTTTTTGTTGATACAAAAGCCTATTTCTTCGGAATAATAATCCTTATCAATTCCGCCTGCTGATAAAAGAGGTATAGCATTTTCAATCTGCCACTCTTTTGTTACAAATGTGCGTATAAACTCCCATGCACCTTTTTGTTTTTCCGGTGATGAACTTGCACAGATAGAATAGCATAAATTAGCATTTGTCAGGTAAGCACCGTTTTTGTCATTTGATGGAAAACCAACCCATGTTATTCCATTATCTTTATCAAACAAATGTGCATTCATTATGCCCCGTGCTATAAATAATGAAAGCATACTTGGTGCATCATAGTCATATATTGGTTTTTCGGTGTTTCGTTGTTCAAATTGATTACAGAATTCTAACATTTTTTTGAATTCAGGAGAATCAAAATGAACTTGAGCGTTTTTGTAATCAACAAAACTGTTAAGAATATTTCTGAGAACAACATCAAAAAAAGCCATCTTATCAGTTGAACCCATCAATGTCGCTCCCACTGGCATAGCGTTCCAATGCTCAACAAATTCATCAAATGTCCAGTTTTCCTTAGTACCGACATATTGTGATTCGCCATAAAGACTATTGATACTATAAAATGTTGGCATTGTATAAAGTTTATTGTCTATTTCATTAAGATTAAGAATGTGCGTATCGAGGGTATCTGTATTCACCTCAGAATCATTTTCCATAAATGTGTACAAGTCAACAAATGCACCTTTATTTTGAAGAATACTATAGTAAGCCTTATCAGTAAAACTGTAATTACACACTATATCTACATTTGTAGTATTCATAATGTCCTGTAATATTTCAATATCTTTATATTGCGATTGTTCACGAGTCAGATCATTAATTGTACCGTCATCATTTAATTGACCACCATAGCGTTTAATCTGCACTTGATAACCGTTGTCAGATTCGTTAAACTCTTCAATAACTTTTTCAAGGGGTTCGGGGTCGCCTGACATTGCCATTGTCAGAATAATATTTTCTTTTTTCTCCTGTGTGCTTTCACCCTGCGAATTATTTGATGAATTTACAGAGGAACTATCGGTTGAAATCTCCGCTTTCTTTACTGTATCGCTGCACGATGCCAAGGAAGAAAGCATTAAAATTGCTAATGACAGAGAAATATGTCTTTTAATTTTCATAAATTACGTCCTTTCAGTTTACTTGTCAGATAATGTCTGTTGAAATTATAAACATACCCTTGAAATATTATAGCGTTTCAAGGATATGATGCAGTACCAATTGCCTTTGTACAGCCTTACGACCGAATTGATTCATAACCATAAGTGTATATGTCATATTCTGTTTCAGAAATAATATTTTTCAATAAAAAATCAGCTATTATTTCACTTAATTGGTGAATCATCTCTATCACCGTCTTAAGTTTATAATAGCTGATTAATTTTAAAAAGTCAACGGATTTTCCTAATTTGCACGTTTTCTTCCTAATTTGCAACTTTTTACTCAAAATCCTTGCATGGAATCCAGATGTCTGCAATAAACATCTTGTCTTTTTCAAAGAATTCTACCATTCCATTATGCCTTTTTACAATATCTTTAACATTTTTAACACCATATCCGTGTATATCTTTTTGCTTTTTTGTTGTACTTAAATCAGGATTGTTTTCAAGCACAGGAGATTGAATTGTATTTTTCATAATTATATTAATATATCCTTTTTTCTGGATTACTTCAAAATGCAATTCTTTTTCGCCATCAACTTTTCTGCATGCTTCTATTGCATTGTCAAAGATATTTCCTAAAAGCGAACACATATCAATATCATTAATTGATGTTTCAATATGTCCTGTTGTTACAATAGTATTAATATTTTCGTTTTTGCATTGAATTAACTTCATATTTGCTACTGTATCAATAACTTTATTTCCTGTGCGGATACGTGAAATACCAAAATTCAAACGATGTTTAAGTATATCAGAGATATAATCATTGGCTTCTTCATAGTCTTTTTGAGCAATTAACATTGAAACACATTGAAGATGATTTTCCATATCATGACGGATTTTTCTCATTTCGGAATACTGTTTATCAAATCCTTCATATTGAACTTTGTATATTTCATTCTGCATTTTGTCTATAAGAAGTTCTGTATTTTCTGTGTTTTTTTCGCTTATTCGTTTCATTAAAATATATATTAGTACATTAATGGATATTAAGCCCAAGCCTATTCCTACTGGTAATGGTGATTCTGATGAAATACCCATATCCAGATTTACTCTGAATACTCCTAATCCTATTGACATTGTTATAAGGAATATAACACTTATGGTTATCCATTCGTTAATTGAAAGACTATATTTCTTATTACTTTTAAGTTTTAACAGCATTTGAGTTGCTGTGAATAACAATGCTTTGGTGATAAAAAGATTAAGTAATCTGATTAAACCACGGTATTCTATCATTTCTTCAATTGTTCTATCCGACAACCATCCCAAAGACTTTAATGAAATAAAACTAATAAGCAATGCTAATATATCTAAACTAAGTGCGGCAAATATCTTTTCAAACATTGTTCCGTTCAGCAGAAACATTGCAAGAATAAAGTTAATTCCTATTCTTATAAGACATAATGCACCTTCAAAATTTGTGAAATGGTTAAACAACATTGTAATGCCTACGTCAAACAGTAATATTATTAAAAAGCACCACTTATAATTATATTTTTTTGTTCCAAGAAATTTTAGCATAAAATTTGAGTAAATGCAAGCTTCAATTATTGTTGCTCCATACTCAAATATGTTCCAAATCATATACTATCCCTCCTTGATAAATGCATATATTCTATCTTGGTGTTTTCATATTTACTTCGACTCAAAGGCAACGACGTTCCGTCATCAAGTATTACTTCATTTCGTTTTATAAGATTGATAAATCTATAATTTACAAGATAACTTTGATGAGTTTTTATAAATCCAAACTTAAAAAATGTTTCCTCTATATCTTTTAAATTACCGTTTGTGACTATTGTGTTATTTATTTCATAAATATACAATTTATGACTTGATACTTCTACATATCTGACTTTCGTAAGGTTAACTGCAATCTTACCGTTTGGTGTTGAAAACATATATATGGATTTATTATTATTAATTCTATCTATATAGTTGGATATCGCCTCGTGGATTTCATCTTTGAATCTTGATTTGCGAATAAATCGAAACGGGGCATACTTTATAACATCATATACTAATTCATCTTTGTTGGAAACGAATACAATAGCAGTGTTTTTTTCTTGAATACAAATTTGCTTTGCAATATCGCTGCCTGAAATTTCAGGCATATCTATATCAAGAAAAACAATATCAAATTTTGAATTAAGTACATTATTTAACGCTTCTGTACTATCAGTAAAATCAGCGATTTCATATTGCACCTTTAATTCATTTAAAATTTCACTTACATTCTTATGAATGAAATCAACCATTAGCATTTCATCGTCTATAATCGCTACTCTTATCACAGAATCACCTCCTGCTATTCATAATACTAAACTTGAGAAAAGACCGCAGATATAGAAATAAAGAGGATTTTCAATGGGAAAAAATTATGTTTGTCACTAAAAATAGTAACAGCCAACAATCCTTGGTATAATAATTTGATGTTTGTTATTGCTATTTAGTGTTTTGCTCATCCTAATATTTAATATAACACATTTCTAATTATTTTTCAACACTTTCAGATAAAATAACGCATTTACTAATTAATCGCAGGACAAAATCGGTTTTATTTGCCATTGCAATCTTTTTTTCAGTTCACATACTTTTGGTTAAAGAAAAACCGTGAGAACGCTTTTAAATGAGGTTCTCACGGTTTTCGTTTGGAGTATATTTTAATATTTACTAAGAATTTGGTTTATCTCCTCACGCATCCAATCTAATGTTTCATATGAGCAATTGTTAATATTGTCATTGAATGTTCCGCAGTGAGAGGAATAACACATTTGTTCACCATTTTCCATAACAAATATATAATTGTTTATGCAGTCACCTGTTCCGATTTCATATTTACAGCTAAAGCAATATTCTTTGATTATTCTTGTATCTTCATCTGAAAGAATAATTTCATTGCTATAGTTTGTTCCTTCTGAATAATCAACTTTTATTACTTTCCACGATTCACAGGGTTTTGTAGGTTTTGTTTCATTCGTGATTGATTCAGTAATTAATTCTGTTTGTACTGATACAGAATTTGCAGTAGTTTCGTTGAGTTTTGTATCGGCAGTTCTAATATCAATAGTAGTTGATTCGGGTTCGGATTCAGTTTGTACAAGAACGGAAGTTACATCCTGTTCAGTTGCTGCTATTTCAGTATTTTCAATTTCATTTGTTGAAGAAGTTTATTCAGATATATTAGTGGTAGTTGTATTCAAATCTGTTACTACCTCTGTTTCAGTAATTTTTTCATCGGATGCAGCTTTAGTAACCTGTAATCCTGCAATTTCTGTTTCAGCTACAATTATCGCTAATTCTTCGGTATTTGAGTCAGGAGCAGAAGTATATTCAATCTGTCCACAGCCTGCAAATAAAAGCACATCCAAAACAGCAATCATAATCATTGATTTTTTCATAGTAATTCCTCCAGTTCTAACGGGAACCTCTAAAAACCTCCCTCACGGCGAACTTTCTATGACAAACATCATTTACTGCGTTGTCAAACCTTGCAATACATCAAGTATTACTGCGGTTTGCCGCCTTGTAATTGATATTTGCCATGTACGAAATTTCACTCGTGTTCCGGTTTTTAGAGAACCCCTGATATAATTTCAATGTAAGATTATATCTGTCAGCATTTGTTTTACAGCCGACAACAACGGAAATATATGTCTTTTCATTTATGGTGTACGCACCAATATGACAATTGCCAGCATCAGCAGTTGTACCTGTTTTCATTCCTGTTGCATATGGGATATAATACGGACTATTGGGATTCAGAATATTATTCGTGTTAGTCCACGTAACATTTTCTCCCGAAACAAAAACTATGTATTTTTGGTAAGTTCCAACAATGTCACGTATTACAGGAATAGAAAGGGCATATTCTGACAGCGTTAATAAATCCCTTACTGTCGTATATTGATTTGCATCGTCCCACCCCTCAGGTGTAGTAAAATGACTATTCTGCATTCCGATTTTACTTGCAAAATCATTCATTAAACCGCTGAAACGCTCCACAGCCTGAATATCAGTTAAATATTCATCGGGATAAACTGCTCTTGCTGTCGTTACAGCAACCGTATAGGCTGCATCATTTCCCGAAGCCATAAGCATACCCGTAAGTAAATCGGATAGTCTTAACCTATGACCTTTAGCAATCAGACAAAGGCTTGAATAGGGCTTCACAAGGCTTAATTCAGAACCTACAGTAACAATTGTATCAGGTGAAAGATAATTCAAAGCCACCGAAGCCGTAAGCAGTTTTGTAAGGCTTGCAGGAGCAATACAAAGGTCAATATTATCGCTGTAAATCAGATTATTATCATCAATACAGTATAAAGCGGCTGATTTGCATAAAGGATAGGCTATATGCTCAATAGTCTGTTTTTCAGAATTATTGAGCAATTCTTTTCGCATTACACAAAAGTCAAATACGTCAAGCTTGCTATCTTCATATAAGTCAGCAGCTTTCCAATCTTCAATAGCTATATCTGAAACACCGAGAAGCCATTTTTCAAGTAAAACAGCATCAGCAACAGAAAGAATCCCGTCAGCATTGACATCACCTTTTACAGTTTTTCCATATGCAAAAGTATCAATATTCGGAATTATTCCGATACTGAATATTAATAAAACTATTGTGAACGATTTTATTATTATTTTGCTTTTCATATCAATTACCTATCATTTAAAATAAGACGCAGGATAAAAAATGAATGCCTCATTTTCCTTACAGACAAATTCTTTTAGTAAGGTTTTGTTTGTAAAGGTATAAAAAATTGTGTTCACTTCTTCACCTCCTTTATATATTTCAAGTCCGTTTTTATGAAAGCTGTCACTAAACTGCTGTATTTTCATATCATAATAAACAGCCTTGATTTCATTGATAGCCTGCTTGATTTTCTTGATTTCTTCTTTTTTGTCATTGGATGATAAATATTCTGTATGCTCTATACCGTCACTTCCGATATACGTGTATGTTTCATCAGTAAATGACGATAATTTTGAATATTCTGATTGCAATTCAGAAATTGTATTGCCATTATATTCCCAATTAAGCAGTTCATTCTCATCAATACATGAAGAAAAATCAACCATAACAGCATAGATATCATTTGAATTTCCCGATTTCATAAGTTTATTTAAATCATCTGAAATCAATATGCTGCCCAATGCAATTTTTTCTGAACTGTCACTGCCTTTAATCTCTGTATCACCCCATATAACATCGGGATTATTAAGCCAGTTTTCGATGTTAATACCTGAGAAATCTGATTTTAAAGAATCAAAGTCACTATCATCAGGTTCATTGTCAGCATCAAGGATAGTTTCATTATTATCGGGAGGATTATTTTCAGATATAGCGTCATTATTGTCCTGATTCTCATCTTCAATTATTTCTGTACTATTATCAGTTTTGCTTTCTGTAGGTTTATTTGTAACTTCTTCTGTCCTATACCCTGTTGTTTTTGTGTCGTTATTTTCTTTTGATACATCTGTTTTGTTATCTGTCGGCTTAATATTTGTATCAAGTTCAATTGAATCGGTACTATGTTCGACAGTAGAAACAACTTCTGAATTAACTGAATCAGAATTCTCAATTATTGTTGAAGTTTTCTCAATTCCATTATACAAAAAAACCTTTGAATTTAGAAAAAGCGTCATTGCAAGAATAAGAGAAAAAGCGCTTAATGATGAAATTATGCCGATTTTTCTTGAATTTGCTTTTCGGAACTCATTTGAAATATTGGAAAAGTTTTCAGAATCAGACAGAAATTTTTCATCTATACCTGAAATAGCATCGTATAAGTCATCCTTCTTCATATCTCAACCTCCTGAAAGTATTTTTTTAGTTTCTTTCGTGTCCGCATTAAAACAGTACGCACATTACTCTCCTTTATGTTGTATTCTTTAGCAATATCCGATATTTCTTCTGAAAAATAATATCTTCTGATAAAAACACTTCTGTCCCTTATATTTAAAGTTTCAAGAAATGAATTTAAAAGCTCTTTTATTTTTTCAGATTTGTAATTTGAAATATCAGGCAAAAATTCTGATAATTCAGAGAATAAAAATTTGTTATGATTAATTATTTCATCTGTATCCACAGAAAATATTTCTGCTAATTTTACAATCGTTTTATAATCAGGATTTCGCTTGCCTGTTTCCCATTTAGACACAAGTTCTCTTGTTACATATAGTTTTTCAGCCAGCTGCTCTTGTGTGAGATTAGCTTGTGTTCGCAGCATGGCAATTTTATGACCGGTCATTTAATCATCCCCTCTGCTTTATTATATTTTATCAAGAAAATCTCAAATAGTAAAGGGACAATTTGTGACATATAAAAACAAGGATATCTCTATAAGTAATATGAAATAGGTACCCGCCAAATAATCCCGTGTCCAGGCAACTCTAACCGACTCCATAGACTGGATTAGACAAAAAGGCGCTGTAAAATATTTCGCAGAACATCTTGACAACGTAAAGATAGTAGTGTATAATAAACTTGACACTGTAAAGTTTGGAGATGAAATAAATGAAAATGAATAAGAAAGTAAGGCGGAAGATCATGATTGATGTTATCATTATAATCGCTTTTATAATTCTGCTCTTTGTCGTATGGGTCATTATAAGCCCTGGAACTATAAGAAAATATAAAGGTGAAAATAGTCTTTCGGAAAAATATGTAATGGACATAAACGGCGCACCGAACGGTTTTTTCATCAACAGCGTTGATACCAATAATCCCGTTCTTTTGTTGGTTTCAAGCGGTCCGGGAACAGATGATTATGTTTTTACTGACAAATATAAGGATATGAGGCTGGAAGAAGATTTCACGGTAGTATATTGGGATTACAGATCAATGGGGATAGCCTATGACAAAGATTATGATACAGAGCAGATTACGCTGGAAAATCTCCTGAATGATATCCATGAGGTAACGGAGCATCTCAAAAATCGTTTTTCAAAGGAGAAAATATATATCATGGGATTTTCGGGTGGCTCACATATTGCACTCAAAGCAGCACAGAAATATCCGAATGATTATTATGCGTATATCGGTATGGCACAAGTGGTGACAGACTTGGATGAACAGACGAAGCTGATGTATGATTATATGAAGGAGTTCTTCACTTCCCGTGATGATAAGTCTTCACTAAAAAAGCTGGAGAAATATGTGGAGGTAACTGAAGAAAATGTTAAATTGACCGCAGATTGGGCAGATTTCGTTTATCTGCTCCATAAGGCAGGAGGTGGAACGATAAAGGATAAGACAGAACTTGAGGGTATCGTACTGCCGATCATCTTCTGCAAATGCTATACTGTCAGTGAGAAAATAAACTATGTCAAAGCGATGAAAATGTACCGCACATCGCCCTTGAACGCTGAGCTTTCAGACTTTGACTACAGAAAAGATATACCGTCACTGGATATACCTGCCTATTTTATCAGCGGCGAGTATGATTACAATTGTCCGTGGGAGCTGGTCGAGGATTATGAGAAAAAGCTGGACGCACCTCAAAAGGGGTTTTATCTGATACCCGACGCAGCCCATAGTCCCTTGTGGGAGAATCCGGAAAAGACTTGTGAGATACTAAGACAGATAAAGGAGAACAATTCAAAATGAGTGACAGTTATCATCATGGCAATCTCAGACAAGCACTTATAGATGCAGGGATAAAGATCATAAACGAGAGCGGCGAAGCAAATCTTTCACTGCGTAAAGCAGCAGCTATGTGCAAGGTATCTCACGCTGCCCCTTATGCCCATTTTAAAGACAAGAACGAGCTTATCGAAGCGATAAAAGCGACCGTTACCGAACAGTTTATCGAGGAGCTTTCGGCGGCAGTAGATGCCTCACCCAATGCTGAAAGTGCGCTGGTAAATATGGGCAGGCACTATGTGGCTTTCTTCGTCCGCAGACCTGACTATTTCAGATTTATCTTTGGTAGCCAGAACATAACTGCACATATCCGTTTCGATAAACAATATGAAAATGATTACCCACCTTTTGCTCTGCTGAAAGAAACATATCTTAAATATCTTTTGGAAAAGCAGCTTGATAAAAGCAGAGAAGAACAGGAGATCGATCTGCTTAAATTATGGGCTTCCGTCCATGGAATTGCGGCGATAGCCTGTATGTCGGGAGTAGATACTTCTTTTGAATGGGAGGACAAAATATTCAGCGATCTATTGATCAGATAGAATATCTGATTTGTCAACATAACCTTAGTCTATTGGCACACTTGATTTCCGTTCCACACAAGTCATAATTGTCATTGTGGAACACACCACAACAACTGCAAACCCTAATGAAATAGTTATTATACAAGCCTTCGGAAACGCATTATAAATCGTTTCTGAGGGCTTGTTTTTTGTGTAGGAAAATTCCAT
>JAZQAB010000020.1:0-10798 GCA_045545055.1 Clostridia bacterium
TTAGACTTTTTTCAACTAAAAAATCACCAACGGGGGGGCTTACCTGACAGCCTTCTTCCGCCAATCTACATTTGGCTCTGTCCTGTCCTGTAACGCCTGCCCTAACGCCGTCAACCTCTTTGTTGTCCTGTTCTCTAATCGGTTATGAGTTGCCTTTGAAACACTTATCAAGTTCCAATCGCACCATTGCCATTGTGGATATTCATCCGCAGGATATATGTGATGCACTATCTGTGCCTCAACAGTTCGACCATACAAAAGCTCTATCCTGTCTCTGTACCCATCAAGTCTTAATATGTGTTCCCTTTTCTTCTTCCATTTGCTACTGCCATAATCCATCCGTCCATCACTCCATTTCTTTCTTTACAACAGAAAAAGACACCCATACAAAATGAGTGTCTTTCCCCGTAGCAAACCAATACCAAAATAAAAGGAGGACTTAATGAATGTCTTTTGACAATACAAATATACCATAAAAAAAGTACACTTTAGTCCACACTTTGCTTATACAACAAAAAGAGGAAGCCTAAACGCTTCCCCTCTATCTTACTAACTCATCAACCGTACACTCTAAAACATCAGCTATCTTTACCGCAGTTGAGATTGACGGACACCACTTACCAGCTTCCCATCTGCTTACTTCATTCTGCGAACACTCAAGTTTTTCAGCGAGCTGTACTTGTGTCAGTTTCTTTTCTTTCCTTATGCGTTTAAGGTTGTCTGCAAACATTGTATTATCCTCTCAATCTCTTTATGTGGTCTTCTGTAATTAGTTCACGGTTTAATAGTTCAACCTCCAGTTTGTTGCATTGTGCTTCAAGCTGTTTTGTTGCACCGCCAAAGTTGCACCTGTTTGTTATTGATATTTGCGTTGAGACATAGTTAAACACCAATTCTGCGTTGCTCATTTTAGGAATGTCACTACTCTTCATAATTGTGCCACCTTTCTATTACAGCTCATTAATGGAAAGCCAGCCAGACAAAAAAAGCTTTATCGCCTGTGCTTGATAAGAATAGTTGTCCTCGCCTTTCCAGATAATGTAGTTAATAACCGCCATTTTTTCTTCATCATTTAAAGCTTCTACTGTCGCATTTCCTCTGGTGTCAATTATTGCAATAAATTTTTCTACGATATTGTTCATTGTTGTGCCTCCTTAAAATTTATATCTTCTAACTGCCATTGCAAGTTTTCTAAAACTGTAAACCGTGTCCTCATCTACAACTTCACAATCATCTGTGCAGTATATGTCAGCCTCTCGAAGTATGTATGAAAACTCTTCTTTTAAAGTCGCTGTGTCATAGCACCAAATTTCAAATAATTCCCTACAAGTCTCTACTTCATAATCTTTTGCATCCTGTCTGTAATCTTCTGCAATAACTTTAACTGCCTTTTCAAATATTGTCATTTCATTTACCCCTTCCGTGTTGTTATCTTATGTACTTATTATATAGCATTACTGCTATATTTTCAACCTTTATTTATCAATTCAGAGGCTTAAAAAGTGACAATATTTATCGGGCTATCTTGTGCAAATATGACAATACTGCTATATAACAAAAAGAGAGCTGTTAAGCTCTCCTTTCAACATTTGCACATCTTCTTCAATGCCCTCTTACGCAATTCAAAACACCATGTTCTTTCAAAGTGTAATATCCCTGGTATGAAGTCCCACCTTGTCCCCTTGATATACCTCTCCTCAATAACCTTGCGTTCATCGTCCGTCAGCCTGTCCAGCAGCTCCTCAGCTAACGCCTTTCGCTCCATTATCCTCGCCACGTTACCTTTCAGCGTTTCAATCCTGCTTTCATATACATCAACGATATATGTCGCAGCTCTTGCCGTCGGGTCACTCGTTGCACTGCCTTTAGGCATCCCGTCATAATTAACCGCACTCAACTGCCTCATAGCTTCAATATCAGCCTTTAACAAGTCCATCTCGCTATGTATCTTTTTGATATAATCTTTGCTATTGCCGTACTCACAAATAAGCTCTATGACTTCACTTCTATTCCTCATGTTCTTCTCCTTCCCGTTCCGTCACAAGTCCTGCCACCTTGATTTGTTACTTTATTTTCAAAAACTCAAATAATGCTTTGTGGTCTATCACATTATCTTTAACAAAGTCTTTTCCTTTGCCCCTGCCTACATCGTATATATTCCCGTCTGTGTGTATGTATATATCCATCTCGGAAAGGTTGCCAGCTTCAACATTATCAAGCGTTAGCCCCGTCATTTCTCTTTTGCCAACGCACGTCCATAGCTCTTCATAATCGAGCAACGTCTCTAACGCCCTTTTTGTTCCAAACTGTCTTTTGGTATGCAATACCCATGTCATAACGTCCTTGTGCTGTTTATTAAGCCCTGCGTCAATCTTCTTCTCCATTTCCTTTATAGCTTTTGCCTGTGCTATCTTTTGATTAGCCTTGCTTAAGCTCATACCCATTTAACCACCTCCTAAAACGGCATCTTCTGCCTATCCAACCAAACCTCTATATCAATCATAACTTGATACGCTATCTGTTTGATGCGTCTGTATGTGTAGCCGTTCACTTGCAATCATCCTACGCAGGCTTGTACTCTTTAAGATAGGGGCAAAGAGCATAATTAAAAAACATGTCACAATCGCCACCCGAAATACCACAAACATAATCACACGCATTGCAGAATACACACTCTTTTGCTTCTTTCGGCATCTCATCAACTAAAATTTTCATTCTGTCTCCTCCAAAAGTTCTTTATGGTCAAACACATTGCCTATAACTTCCCAGCTTTTCGGCTCAAAATCTTCCAAATATTCCGTATTTCCTGTCGAAATTCCCCTTACAGTAGAAAGCGGGTTTTTGAACGTGTAAATACCAAACGCAGGTGAATTATCAAACCAAATAACTTTTGCATAATAATTGTGGTTGTCATCGTTATCCGTAAATGGATATTCAAAGCCTTTCAATATATCCCCCTCAAATATCTTCTTCCCATTCATATCCTTTAACCCTGTATACTGGCAGACGGTTTCGGGGTCTACTTCATATACATCAAAGCTATCTCCAATAATGACACCGTCTTTTCTTCTTGTTTTAAGTTTTGGAACTAAAATGTAACAACCGCTTATTAAGCTCTCATAATAAAACCCCTCTACCCACTCGCCATTATCTTTTCTCTTGTCTTTAAAAAGTATCTCACGCATTTCCTTCCATCTCCTTTAGCTTTGCTTCTGCTTCTTCACGGGTGAGAAACCAAGTCTTGTTTAGTTCTCTGCTATAGCATTCTATCATCCCTTGATGCAATAAAGAGTAGTTATTGGTAGAGTAAATATTTATACAACTAACCATTCTTTCGGCAATTCCTATTCCTTCCGCATGGCGTTTATTTCTAATTTGGTAAACCGTATCCCCCACCTTACAAGGCAACATCAACAACAGCCCCTGTTCTTCAAGGTCTTTATATTCCTGTAACAAGTTATTAAGTCTCTGTATTTCCTTCGCCTGATTTTTAAGAACATCCTTATCAATCTTAAGCTCAGATGAAACTCTCATGATATACCTTTCTTTTTCTTCTGCGCACTCATGCGCCACCCTCTCAACCATCTGAGGCATAATACTGCTGTCCTGCATATCCGTTAATATCATTTTGTTTGCTTTTTTTATTTCGCCCCTCGGTTTTTCCTCAACTGTGGGTGCGTATTTGATTTTGTGTTCGATGCTTAATACCTCACTAAGCCTTATTCGACTGTTATTGCATATTTCTGTGTTATGTGCTGAAACGATTAATTCATTTCTCAAAGCGTTCTCTTTTCTCTGCACGCCCTCAAGCAACGCATCAGCATCTATCGGTCTCATAGCGCACCTCCATAATCTCTTTAATATACGGCAATTCCAGCAGTATCTTTACAAACTCATTCCATTCATCTAACTTATGCCCGCTTCTCTGCTTAATCATACTAAACACATTTTCATAACTTAACTGAACAGTCGCTTTAATGTTATATCCCATCGGTAACAATTCTATAATTGCTCTCCAGTATTTTTTCTTGTGTGTTTTGTTAAATAAAACTCTCAATGTCTCTAAAGTGCTAACAACCAAGTTGAATGTTTTTTTAGCAAACGCCCCAACCTCATCTATACCTTCATGGCTAAAATCATCGGGGACAAATTCTTTAATGTGAATTCGGTGCATCTTAGAACAAGAATTTCTAACTGTTCCAACTTTGTATGTATCAAATTCAGCCCACCAAGCGTGATGCGAGGTAATATCGGCTGTTACGTTTATCATTCTTGAATACTTACGATGTTCTGTTCCGCCCTTATAAAGCCTTCGCATCAGGTTAAGGTCATTCTTGCCAAGATGAACAAACTCTCTGTCGCTTTCTCGTGTATAGCTATCGCTCTTTTCCCAGCTGTTCATTGGGTTACGCATTCCTCTTATGGCTGCTTTCCAGCCAAAAACATCTACATTTTCAACCTTAATCATTCTTCTTCCTCCTCATGGGCTCTCTTATTCCAAAAAACCAACCGCTTTTCTCTCATTCAAACCACTCAAACCTTTCCGCACCTATGAAATCTGCAAATATATCCATAAACAAATAGGCGCTCCTATCATTGTTGAATGTAGCATATTTTGTTAAGCAGTTACCTTCCTGCACAACTAAACACAGCTTTTTACGGTATGGCATCGCTGCTATGCCTATTATTATCTCTTTATCACCTATTCTTTTCTTATAGCCGTTCACTTACAATCATCCTCCGCAGGCTTGTACTCTTTAAGATAAGGGCAATTTCCCCCATATAACAACCAGCAATACTCGTCATAAAAAAAGCAATCTTCATCGTTGCAAAACCTACATCCCAACGGATTTTTCGGCATCTCATCAACTAAAATTTTCATTCTTCCACCCTCCAATCTAAAGCCTGTCCGCAAGTACAATGATGTTCACATAATTTCAACTTTGCATCACATGCAGGGCAATGGAAGTCATAAGCATAACGTTCCTCGCCGTTTAACAATTTGGCATAGCATAAAGGGTTCTTTCGTACAGGCTTCTTCGCTATCTGCTTTTCAAGTGCTTCAATAGCCATACTCACAGCATCTCTTTCGCTTTCTGTGATACTTAATACTAAATTTAGATTATGTAATGATTTAATAGCTTCTTCTGCTGTCATTCTCCCTCACCCCTCATATCAGGCGCTTCAGGTAACGGCATCCAATGTGTTACCTCATCTTTATCACGGTTGAACAGCCCACCTACCCACTCGCCATCTTTAGAAATATATCCTGCGTGGACTGTTGGCAATGGTTTCTCTAATGGCATATGTACCAAAACAGTCTCAAAAGGGTTAGGCAACCTATCTTCAACACTTATCCACTCACCTCTCGGTCTTTCAACTGTGGGTGCTTGTCTCACTCTCTGCATTGCAAGCAACCACAAATACTCTTCCTCTTCGGTTTTAATACAACTATCGCCCGAAGCTAATGCTTCTTCCATTTCTTCCATCAACGCATCAGCATCTATCAGTCTCATGGTGCACCTCCTATTTAAGCTCTTTTGGCATTATCTCTTTCAATGCACACTCCACCCCTTTAAAGGCTTCCAGAGCTTCTTTTACGGTATAATTGTTTTCCTCTACCTTCTTACGGCAAATATCTCTGTAACACCCCTCTATACACTGTGCTACTGTGTTATAATAACCAACAGTCTTATATATTCTTTTTCCGCTTTTATCATCCTTCTCCGTATCAATAGCCAATGTATAGCACTTATCATCAGCCTGTATTACATAGTTGTCTGTAAGTTTAATCATGTTTAAACTCCCCTTTCATCATCTCGCTTAAAAATGCTGCATTACACTCTAAATGCCATAAATGTGGCAGTCCGCTTTCCTCATCAACACCCATTGGATTATTTAAAAACGCCAAAGCGTGTCTGCCTAATGCATCAATATATCTTTCTCTTTCAACTTTCTTCCAGTTGTCGGGGTCATGGTACTTATCGCATCCATACTCCCTTATCCTCGCGATATCACTTACTATCTGCATCGGTACAAGTGACACTCTCGGCTTGCCTGCGTCTGCTTTAGCTTCCTGTGCGTTGCTATCGTTTAAGTATTTATAAGCTCTTTCGATTCTTTCGTCCCCATCTTTGTCAGGCTTATAGCCATCTCCAAGAGGTACTATCCATCCACCGCAAATAAGGTTTATATCGTTGTTATGTAACGGACAACCAGTACAATTTTCGTCGTGCTTGACACATTCTCTTTTTAACGCGTAAAACTTCTCTTTTGTTGTCATCTAACTCCTCCAGCTTCCCAAACTATTTCATACGCTTTAGTGATTTCATGCTCGTTATAATCGTTTTCGTCAAATGGCTCTCCCTGCTGCCAAGGGCAACTAATATCCTCATGGTCAAACAATTTGCACCAAATGCACGGCTTACCAAAACAATAATCCGATAACTTCTCGTGCATAGTCTTTAATATTACTTTTCTTGTTTCCTCATTTATTTCTCCAGTTGCTTCTTCTAACTCCACAACCACCTTTGCTACCTCGCCATATCTTTTATTGACAACCAGCTCAACAACTTGGCTATCGTCGTTATAAGCAATCTTATTAAGTGCATCGAGGATAATTTTTGCAATGTTGTCGCAGTCGGGCTTTTTTGTTGGCTTTATCTTTTCATCTAACATATCCTGTCTGACCTTCCTGCTCGTTGCCTTTGGTATGGAATAATAGGCTGTAATAACAGCCCTTATCTCCCCTTCCATAATTACCCCTTTAGCCTTATAAAACGCCGTTCTAACGCTGTTTTCATATAACGCCGTTGAACTGGGTGTATATGTATGCCCTGCCCTTGTAAAGCGTGGTCTCCCCTTGCCCTGCGGCTTTCCTAATATGGTAAATATCATCTTTACACCCTCCCTTTGTTAATATGATGTACAGCCAAATCCCCCATGTCTTTAATGCCTGCTTCTTTCTGCTTATTTAATATCCCCATTACATAAGCGATGTTTTTCTTATCCTGTTGTGCTGCTACCTCAAAAGCATCTTCAACAAGCTCTTTATCGTATGCCGAGAACATCCACATCGTTCTGTCGATTTCAAACTTTGATGGTTGTCTTCCGAAGTTATCCACAAACATCTTTATAAGGGTAAAGTCATCTACTACTACATCAGTTCCCTTATAGTAATAGTCATTGACATTATCATTTACATTTACATTTACATTATCATTAGCATTATCATTATCATTTACATTAGGTTGTTTTTTGTTGTTTTCAAAATAACCTATGGTTGTTTCAGTTGTTTTAGGTTGTTTTTTCCTTGCGTTTTGGTTTCCTTTAGGGGCTCCGCCCCTTTTCCCTGCTTCTCGCCTTTCAACATTTGCCAATATTTGAGGCTTCGCCATGACATACACAACAGCGGATGCTGGGCTATCTGGGATATTGTCTATTCCGTCAAGCCCTAACTCTATCATCGCTGTTAATGCTTTAAACTTGTCCTCATCTGTTGGCAATAGCTTCAAGGCTTCATAAAACGAGCGGTAAAACACCATGCTTTCTGCCATTGCTTACCACCTCTTAAAAGGGTAATAAATCATCGTCTTCTTCGGCATTGTCTACAGGATAGAAGCTCATGTCTGCATTTGTTACGGGGTTAAGTTTTTTAAGCTCTGGAACGTCAAAATTGTTTGCTCTTATCTTGTCAATGCTTGTAAATCTGTTTACATATAAGCGTCTGCCAACAGTCCCGTCTTTTTTGCGATATTCTTCTTCGCCTAATACAATGCCTACAACCTTGCCCACAAGATTTCTTTCATCGTTGTTAAACATAAAGCCTGGATTACTTTCTTTAACGGCTGTTAAAAATGCCTTGTAGAAGGGTAATGCCTTTTCTTTATAGCTCTTAACTGTCTGTCCGCCCCAGAAGTTTTTAGCTTCATAAAGCTCTTTGTAATAGCCTTTAAACTCTCCTTCTGCTATGTCATACTCAATAAACGTGTATTCTTTAGCAGGCACGTCTGTTGCTGATACAATGCGTGCTATATATCCGCCTGCCGTAAGTCTTTTTCTATCGTCTACATCTTTAACATTGTTCCAATTAATATTTTTCATATCCTTATACCTCCCAATAAGCTCTTATTGTTTCATCTACCATTTTTAAATCGTTATCGATTTCTTTTGCAAACATATCCATAGGGCTTTTTGCTGTACTGTAACCGTCGCTCTGTGTCTCAAAGTAATGTCTTGTGCCATCTGTTCTGCACAAAAGCACTATTGAAAACAAGCCCTCAACTGTTAGCTGATTATCAAGCATTTTGCCGATAGTCTTTGCCTTGATTTTGCCCGTTTCCGTTGTTTCCGTGTGATGCAGGAAATAAACGGTTGTATCATCGGGTAATTCTCTTATTATGTAGTCAAGCATATTCCTGAAGCGGACTGCTATATCTGTAAACTTGTTATATCCTGTCTCTTTTGCCCTGTTAAACATTTCAAATGCTAACAAATACTGGCTATCATCTATGACATAACGCTTATACTCTTTTTTGCTCAACTCTTTTGCTATTGAGTTATAACTTGCATTAGGTATGCTTTTGAGCTTCTTTCTAAACGGCAAAGGCTTGTTCGCTACGTTGAAAACTAAAACCTCATCATCCGCAAAGTTTCTTAAGCTCGTACTTTTTCCGCTTCCGCTTTCGCCTATTATTAAAACTGGTAAACCCATCTTTTACTCTCCTTTTCTCGCCTGTTCAACGGCTTTGTCCATAACCTTATCCATTTCCTTTAATATTTCTTCACGCTTTGTCTTCTCTTGCTTTAGCGACGCATATAAGCCCTCAATACGTCTTTCTGTTGCCCTTAACTCTAAAGCCAAATCACACATAGCCTGTTCGTCAAGCATCGTCTACCTCCTCACATATCACTTCGCATATATCGGCTGAAAAACTGCGTCCGCAACCATACCAACAGCCTGTATCTGGCTTATACAACCAGTCCGAATAAATCTCAAACGGTGCTACGTTGCATTTTGGCGTTACTCTTAAAACGCCTGTGAAAGCCTTATATCCTTCAACACAAATCATTTTTTGCACCTTCTTTCAGCCTGTCCGTTACCATATTCAACGATGATAAGACATAACTACAGATGCTTTTTGCTATAGCTTCGTTGTTTTTGCCCGTTTTGTTCTCTTCCTGCGATGCAAAAATACTTATGATGATATCAAGTAAATCTGCCGTAAGTTCTTTAGGCTCTCCAAAAAAGTCTAAATCCGTCTCTCCGTCTGTATAAACTTCAAATATCATCTTTTTTTTAATGTCTTTGTTACTGTCCAGTACACCTTTCATAGTTACCTCCTCTTTTTCTGTAGTTGTATACAAATATCTCGCCTTTCGTGAAGCATTCTTTATATCCGTTTGGTGCTGTGCAAAGAACATGATGCTTATATATCTTTTCAATGCGTCTCTGCACTATATGTGCCATGTGTTCTTTTTCGTTTGCTTCTTTAAGCGGAACATTAACCTTGATTTTCATTCCAACTTTTAGCCCCATCAGGCTATCGAGCCTGTCTGCCATTACAGCATCGCCATTTTCGATAAAGTCAACGCTGGGGACATAAAACTTGGAGAGTCTTTTTGTCCTTGCCATTTTTAACCTTTCTCCTTAATATTCATCTATCCATTCTTGATGTTCTTCGATGCAGCTATCACACATCAACCCATCTTCAAGCCTTAAGGCTCTATCCTGCCATATCGGCTCACCGCAACAGCAACAATGCGGTCTTTTTCCTTCTGCTTCGTCAAGCTCTCGCTGATGCCGATAGAACATATCCAAGTTATCAAACATCAATATCCTCTCCTTTTCTTCTGCAATCTCGCCCAATCGCCCTTAGTTTGTATGTAGAGAGACCTTGATATCTCATATTGATTAGCGTCAATTTCTTTCGCTAACTGCTTTTTGGCTTCAATCCTTTTAACCTCATCGCAACACACATCGACGCACATCGCTGTACATTCTGCTCTTTGCTCGCACCTATAGCATCTTCTGTAATTTGGATTGTGTTTCTTCATCAAAACATCTCCCTTTTGATATTGTTTACAGCAAACTCTGTTGCTTCCCATATTGTGTCTTTGATTTCCTTTTCAGCCTTTAAAGCTCTTCTGTCGCTTACCCTTTTCCGATACTTCATGTATTTGTGATAATTAACCTTTTCTGTGTAATCAGCTATAAGATAGATAATCCAGCAAAGAACACCTAACATTACACAAACAATCATTATTGCCATACCAAATTCAACGCTCATTTTTTTGCCTCCTTAAAGATGTATAATTGCCATCGCTACGCCTATGACCTCAAATATCGCTGATATAACCCCACATATAAAAGCTCTGTTATCTTCATTAAGCAAAACCAACAAGCCTGTTATAAGGGCAAATATCACGCCTAAACCGCTTAATATAACCGCTGTTTTCATCTATCAAGCCCCTTTCGTTAGATATGGCAAAAGTGCCTTTGCTAAATTGACCGCTAAACGCTCTTCATCAATATGTATCTCTGGAACAGGCTCATAACCGTTAAATTTAACACCCGTCAGCTCATATATCTTTTTTGCTGATATGTAATAACTGTATTTGCCTGTCTTTTCACTCTGGATAACTGTTCCAATATCCAAAAGCCCTTTTTGCATCTGTACCCTTACCGCCTGTGCTGAAATCCCTAATGCACGTCCAGCGTCTTCGGGTGTGATTTTTTTGCTACTCATTCTTATACTCTCCTTCTTGCTCCACGTTCCCTAATTCGTGGATTGTGTTA
>JAZQAB010000021.1:0-15937 GCA_045545055.1 Clostridia bacterium
CTACTTGTAGTATAATTATAAAAACGAATGAATTTTACACGTTAATTGTTAAATGAGATGGAGTAACCGAAATGACAGAAAAGGAAATAAAAAAATTAAAACGAGCCGACCTACTTGAAATTCTCTATTACCTCCAAAAGGAAATAGAGGAGCTTACAAAAGAAAATGAGTCGCTGAAAAAAATCATGGAAAATCAACAGCTTAGTCTTTCAGAAAATGAACTGAAAAAAATTACTAAAGCTGTCAAGTCAGCAACAAGAGATGCTGTAAGAGAAATGATGCAGAAAAACGACTCGGATGAAGAAAACAACAACACAACAGCTAATACCAATGAAAAGGGCAAACAACATAATGGAAAAGGAAAAAATAACAAAACCTGAAATTCCTACGGCAAATCAGTTTTATGCTGAATTAAAAAGAGTACGGTATAAGAAGAATTTCAGAAAGACAATAATTGCTACCGTTAATTCGCTTATCGTTGTAGCGGCTATCTCAGTTCTGATTTCTCTCTTGTTCCTCCCGGTTCTGAGAGTTACAGGAACAAGTATGACACCTACACTTTACAATGATGAACTTGTTATTTGTAATAAGCGAAGCAATTACAAGCAAGGCGATATGATTGCTTTCTACTTCAATAACAAGATTCTTCTTAAAAGAGTAATTGGTCTTCCGGGTGACTGGATTGACATTACAGAAGACGGAACGGTATACGTCAATGGAAAGGCTCTTGATGAACCTTATATTGATGAAAAAGCTCTTGGAGAATGTGATATTGATTTACCGTATCAGGTTCCCGAAAGCAGAATATTTGTAATGGGTGACCACCGTTCAACTTCTATTGACAGCCGAACAAGTATGGTTGGCTGTATAGCTGATGAATATATCATTGGCAGATTGATTTTCAGGGTTTGGCCATTCAAGGCTATAGGCCCGCTTTAATACGCAGCGTTCTTATTCGTGAAATTTGAAGAGAGGTGATATCTGTGAAAGAGCTGCAAAATTTTGTTTACAGACATATGGACGCATTGAAGCATCACAAGAGATATCTTGCTATGCTTACTGCTTTATCAATGCTCGTTACTTTCATAGTTCCGCTTATACTTATGGAACCTGCGGATAGTATGTCGGGTATCCTTATATGTGGTAAAACTGAACACATACACGATGATAGCTGTTATGAGGGTGGTTACCTCACTTGTGGTCAGGAACTGCATACTCACTCAGAAGCTTGTTACCTGAAATATTCTGCTACACAATTAAAGGAGGAAAACCTTGAAGTTAACGGCGAGACTCTCGTTTTTAATGCAGGCGGCGGATATGATAAGGATACAGGAACTTACACTCCTCGTGATGCACATCCTGTTGTGAATGGAAATAATGTAGTACCATCAGGTGATGAATACTACAACCCTGCATCACTTCCTCTTTATACACTTCTTTTTGGTGAGCCAATGGACGGTCAATCCCATTGGGTTGATACGGGTAAGACACTTGATGAAAACTTATTGATTGCTAATCAGGAATACTTCTTAGGATTTGCAAGTGACTTCTGTGCTTTTATCGAAAGTGATTTTACAGCTTTTGACGCCGATGCCGAGGGACGTATGTTTGTTGGAGGCGACCTTATTTTCAAGGGTATTCCTGACGGAAAAAAATGGAACTATCAGATAGGTGCAGGTGACTACGGTCAATTTAAACCTATCTGGGATACAGATGAATATGGCCATTTAGTTGGCTTTGCATCAGGTATTATCGGTGGTAAGGTTTACCGTGTAGGTACAATGACCACAGGTGCTTATGCTTCATTGAAGTTTGACAATGGATTACCGACTGGCAGAACACAACCAAGACATACTGACGGAAATGATGTTATGCTTTATCCCGAAGAGGGTGCATATAAGAGATTTATCGTTGGTAACCTTAAAGATTCACTTCATTATGACGAAGACGGTGCGGTAGCAGATATATCTTATCGCTTTCCTTGTGACCATTTGTATTATGACCATGCTTGTGAGCTGTGTAAGAATCTTTCTAGAGAAGAAATGGGTACAACTACAAATGAGCATAGTTATTTACGTGAAGTAAATGAGCTTTCACAGTTTTATATCTATGATGATGTAAGCACAATTCTTGCAAAGACATTTGATACTTTAAGAGCACGTTCATTGAGCCTTGCTTCTATTGATGCAATAACGGTCACACCCGATAATAACACACTTACATTAGACGCTACAAATATCGGTGATGCTAAAACAGTATATTTCAAAGTTAATGACTGGAAAAATTTTGATAATATTTTGATTAAGGTGCCAAGCGATAGAGTTACAATTGGTAAAAGTCCGTATACAAATAATAATGATACAATTACAGATCTTAATCTTAACATTATTGTCAGCTGTGATGATAAGGAAATAGAAATTAAAGGTAGAACAACTAAAGTGCATGTTAATGGTACTGACTATCAAATCAGTAAAAGTGGCGGTAATGAAACAAACAATCATCCTGTTTCGTCAAATATTCTTTATAATTTCTATAATGCTTCAACAGTTGAATTTGTAGATGGTTGTAACTTCAACGGTACGATATTTGCTCCTTATGCTGATGCTTCAGCTCCAGAAGAATGTCCCGGACATCTTTCAGGTGCGTTGATTGCTAAGTCATTCTACGGCGGTCTTGAATTCGGTTACAGACCTTACCGTGGCGGTGTTGACATTTTCGGTATGGTATCCGGTTATGCAATTCCTGTTGATAAAATCGACCAGGATAACGCTCCTCTCCCCGGTGCGTTGTTCGCTATTAAAGAAGATGCTAAGTTTGTAAGCTTGTTTGAAAGTGGAAACAATCCGAATTTCGCAGCACTTCCTTCAAGAGTTGATTTTACAGGCAATAATAAGTATTCACAGGAAAGTATAGCACAAAGCAAAGGCGACAGATTTTATGCGGGCGATGTGTTAAACGGCGAAAAGCTTTCAGCTCCTGTAAATTTTGAGTTGTATTCGAATACAGATTTTAATAACCAAAATAGTAAAATCACAATTGTTACTGGAGAGGACGGCATTTGTAGTGCTGATGTAGGCAATAGGATTAAATTCTATCTCAAGCCTGATCAGAATATAAACATTGTTGAAAACGAGAATTTCAAATGTACTGGTCCTGATAATAATGGTGTTTATACAATACAGCTGATTAAGCCTGTAAATGGTAGTTTTGATATTACAGTACAGAATGCTTACGATGTTTCACGCACAAAAACTGTAACAATCAATGCTAAGCAGAATATGACGTTGGATGTTACAGCAAATGAGCGTGATACGAATGGTAATCAGAAATTTGAAGTAGGACATACAATCAAATTAACACCATATAATCAGCCAACAGGTGCCGATAAATTTTATTATAAGTATTTTGTAAACGGTAATCCATTACAAGAGGAAAATGTATACAAGGAAGGTGCACTTGAGAATTATGAGCCGACTTCTGCCGGTAATATGCTGTATAGTGTCAAGGCGTTTATTAATATTGATGGCGTATATTATGAAGTTGCACAAGCTGAATCAAAAATAACAATTAAAGACAAAGATATTAGTGCTGCAACTGTTGAAATTTCTCCTAAGTCAGTAACTGCAGGTAGCAATTTTACAATAATGGTAAATGGTTTACCCAAAAATGCAACAGTTGAATATTACTTTATTGATGATACAAACCCACTAGCAACTCAGACTAGTTTAAATGATAATACAAGTTATACCGTTTCTACGGAAATAAAGGATGAAAACGGGCAGCTAGTTGAATATATTGCTGGAAAAGACCTTCCTATAATTGTAAAAATAACAGATGAAAATGGACAGATGGCAACACGTAACGACACAATAACTGTTAACTTCAAGGAGGATATGGCATTAACCGGTTATGATACAAACTATACAGTTAATGCAAATACTAAACCATATGAATTTAAATTAAGTGAAAGTAATTACAAAGATGCAAAAATAACATATTATTTCTACAATCAACCGCTTACAGGAAATACTGTAACTCCTACATTGGTTAATATTTCTATTCCTGTATACGCAAAAATTACAGCTAATGGATTGGAAAAGACTATCTACGGTGCAAATGTATATGGTACATATGATAACAACATTTTGGGTACGTTGACTGTAGCAAGCGGTGCTTTCCGTCCAGGAGATAAAATAGGAGTAACTTTAAGCGGTTTGACATTAGACGGAGCTCTTAAGGACGCTACTATTGTATTCAGAGCATCTGATTCCTACGGTAATCCGAATTGGAAAGCAGATGGTACGAAGAACGATGATGGTACATGGACAGCTGATTTTAGTTTTGAACAGTCAGGTGACTATACTATCAGGGCATTTATGCTTTTGAATGGAAATCCTGATAAGGAAGTAGGAAACGTTAATGTCAGGGTTGAGCAACAAGAACTTACCGGCGATCTTTCAATTAACCCAAGTCAGATTAACACAGGTAGTGAAATTGAATTCAAAGTTTATGGTGCTACAGAGGGTGCAAGCGTTCAGTTTTCAATATACGATCAGAACAATAATTATCTTACAGCATTATATGGAACAGTTAATAATGGTGAATGTACAGCAACCTATAGACCTACTCAGGCTGGAGGTTATTCTGTAAAGGCGTTTATTTCCAAGGACGGAAGCCAAAGAGAAACACAGCAGCAGTGGTTTACTGTAAAGGAAAATACATCAACTCTTACAGGTGAATTTGATATTATTAATCCAAATGGTCAGGTAGAAGTAAAAGTTTATAATGCTACTGAAGGTGCAGTTGCTAAGTTAACTGTTACAGGACCAAACAACTTTAGTCATACCCCGTCCAGTAATATCGTTAACGGCACATATACTTTCTATTTTACCCCATCTAATGACGGTGTTTATACAGTTAATGTTGTACTTGAAAAAGGTAGTCAGACATATGATTTGGGTGTGCGAACATTCCAAAGAGGTGATGTTTCATCTGCAATAAAAGGTACGCTTTCATTTAGTAGGGATAGTAAGTTTGATGATTATATTCGTGATAATGAACTGTCTATTACTTTTACTCCTGAAGGCACTATTGAAGCTACTAAATCTGTTCAGTTCGACATTTATTATTACAATAAAAACAATCATTGGGAAACTATGCATGCTAGTACGTCTGGTAATAATAGTTGGACAGTAAAGTATACTCCGCCAAACAAAGGTACTTTTCTTGTAACAGCTACCATAGATGGTGCAGTAGTAGCAGAAAATTCTGTTACAGTTAACTGTGAATTCGTGTTTAGTAACGATAATGGTCAAAATAAGGTAACAGTATCAAGAACTGACGAAGATGAATACATAAATGAAATTAAAGAATTTAGTATTACTGATGCAAACAATACTAAACATCAAGTAACAGATTACAATTTAGTTGCAGATGATCAAGAATATAATAGAATTATAGAATTTACACCACCTGCAGGTGTAAGTGGTACTCTTTATCTCAGAGTAAAGCTTTCCGGCGGTGCAGAAACTTATTGTTATAGAACAATTACAGTTGAAAACGGTAGTGTTAATATAAGCAGTATAAATCGAAATATATATGGATTAAGAAAAACTCTTAAAATTCTTGAAGACGAAGGAACTGATACAACAACTACTGATAATGAGATCTTAATTACAGCACCTGATAATGGCGAAATTGATAGTGTAAGACTTGTATTGCCGGGTGATGTTAATACTGAAAATCCATTTAAAATCAAAGTAACATTTGATAACGGAAGTGGTGATAGTAATCCTACTAAAGAATACAATACGATTTCAACCGACTCTGAAACAGGAACTAAGTATATTGACATTTCAGCTGCTGAATATAGCAATGTAAGCTCAATTAAAATAGTACCTGTTATAGGTTCAATTACAGTTGATAAGTGTTATCCTAAGTATAAAAATGAAGAATACATAGTAACAAAAACAATTCCAAGAAGTTTCACTCTTAAAAAGAACGAGGAAAAAGAAATCGTTCTTGAAAATTGGCTGAACTCAGAAGATGCAGTACAGACACTTAAATCTTTAACTTTCAACCTTACAAGTGCGGGCTCAATATCCTACGCTTTAATAGGCAAGGATGATACAAGTGTTCCTGTATTTAAAACAGTTCAATCTCAACAAGTTGAAGATAAAATAAAGGTAGTAATTAATGATATTAATGCAGCTAATATTGAAAAAATCAAGATTTTTACCACAGCTGATTCATTAACAGTAACAGAATACACAATAAGTGCATTTATCGGTTCAGAGGGCTATGTTGATGGCAATGGTAATACTATTGAAACTGAACTTAAAAAATTCTTAAACAACAATCTTGACATAATCAACTATTACACATTAGTTGAGCAGCAGGCTCCAACAGGTTACTTTAAGGAAAATACTGTTTATACTATTGAAGTAAAGGAAACAATAGACCTTTCAACACTTGCTGGTGGTGTACCGACAAAGGTTCTTACAACGATTACAGTAAAGGATCCTAACGGCAGCGAGAAAATGAAATATACCGTTGACGTAACCGAGAGCAGAGAAAATAACATAACTACAAGAACTTTAACAATCGGTGGTGTAGTATTTACTGTAACAAAAGATGCAAATGGAAATCTGACAGTTACAAGTACAGATGAAAATATTGAAACAAGTGAATGGGTAACAGATAAACCTGCACGTTATGGAGATTATTACTTTGATCCTGCTGCAATGATGATTGTTCCCGTTCCAAATTCAATAGTTTACAAGAATACTAACGGTCTTCTTTTCCGAAAAGTAAATAGCAATGGTGCATCTGTTTTCGAAGTAATGATTAAAATGCATAAATTCGCTGACGGTGAATGGCAGGATGTACCAGAATGGAGTTGGATAAAGGGTAAATCAAATGAATGCCTGCTGAGCATAAGCGGCGAAAATGCGGCAATTGAACCTGGTGTTTGCTACAGATTCCACGAAACTGATGGAGGCGGAAAATATCTGCTTGCTGATGATATTTACATGATCAGAGATAGTGCAAATACAAATGAAATTCACTACTGGACTGTAGGCAGAGAAAATACGGCAACAGATCCGTTAAATACTAAACCTGAAAATCAAAAATCTGCTGAGCATCCTAATGGATATAGTGTTCTGAATCTTACAAGGGAAAATGTAATCCGTATGGAAAATCAAAGACTTCCCGGCCTTGAACTTACTCTTTTAAAAACAAAGGCAGAATCAGAAACTAATGAGATTATTACTAATGATACTAATGATGCTAATGATGCGGTATTCAGCTTGTGTGCTATGGACGGAACTGTATTGTTGAACAATGTGGTAGTAACCAATGGTCAGATTGATCTGGATGTAAGTAAGGTACAAAATAACGTATATGTAGAAAGTGGTTATATTAAACCCGGTACTTATTACCTCAAGGAAATAAAACCTCCTACAGGACGTGAAGCATCAGTCAGCGACTTCTATTTCACTATATCGGTTAACAAAAACTATGTATATAAGGTTGAAAGTGCCGAAGTACTTCCCGGTGTTTTAGCGATAGAAGAAAGACAGGCCGACGGTTCAACTCATAAGGTTTTAAGATTCTTAAACAATGCGTTAAAACAATTACACGGGGCAAATCTTGATGAAGATACTCCTATTATTAAATTTAAATTTAATACCGACAGCAGTCAATTAAATTATGGTAATGCAAGTTTCTCAGCTAAAGTCAATGGTGTGGCAGTTTCTCCTGTAAAGAGTGCTTATCCTACAGGATGTAACGTACACGACAATGGTATTTCATTCGGTGCTGCAGAAGTACCGGTACAGCTTACAGTTAAACAGTTGTGCGACCTCTTTGGAATATCGGTTGAAAACTTCAATACTATTACCGAATTCTCAGTTCATTGCTGGAACAAAACAACAACAAGTGATGTTGATTTCTATCCAATCGAAAGCACTGGTGGTTCTTCAAGTGGAAGCGGCAGCGGAAGTACAATGACAGGTGGCGTAACAATTAATGCGGTTGCTTGGAGTACTTCATATGTGCCTTACAATAGCAAAATTGATAAATTAATATTCTATTATGTTAATGGTTCAAAACAAGAGAATGAGGAACCGCTTGATGTAACACAAGGAACTTGGTGGCATACAGTTGATTTGAGTGGCTATAAGAAAGATAATGTTGTAGCTATTCAAGTGCAAGTAAGCGGTGATGCACCAACAAACCCAGATGATAAACGACTTTATGTTGAAGATTCAGATGGCAAGAGAATCTGGGGACAAGAAACAAACGGCAGCGATACTTTCAGTCGTATAAATCCAGGTGAGCTTTACACATTTGGCAGTATTCCTACTACGACTACAACAACAGCAACAACTACTACAACTACGGTAGAAACGACAACAACGACAGCCGCACCTATCCCAACTCTTACAATAGACGGCAGTAACCTTATGGTTTCCAACGTAGAAATTGGAAATGATATGGATTTACGTGTTAAAAAGAGATGGGCAGGAGATGAGGATGTTACAGAACTCAGACAGTCTGTTACATTCCAGCTTTGGCGTAAAATAGTTAAAGACGGAAATGAAATAGCGGCTTATACAGAATGCAATCCTTATACAAATGCAGACGGAGAAGCTATAGGCGGTGAAGTAACCGTTGGTGAAAGCGATAACTGGCAGTATATCTGGGAAAACTTACCAAGATTTGTTAACGACAATACAGACGGAACAGATGGATTATACTACTATAAGGTAACAGAAGTTACTGAACCTAAGGGATATAATCAAGTAGGTATTGATAATGAATACAGTAAGGATTTCAACGAAGGCGGTACTGTTGTAATTACAAATGAAGCTGAGGTCATTGATATTCCTATAAGCAAAACATGGGATTACGGAAATTGCGGTAAAGATGTAGTTCCTGATGGCGTTATGTTTAAGCTTATGGCTAAAGTAGGCAATGAATGGATTGACCTTCCAGGAAAAACAATTGTATTGACAAAACCTGCTGACTGGAACGGTACAGATGCTTGGAGCGGTAAGTTTGAAAATCTCCCCGTTGAGTTTGAGTATAAAGTGGAAGAATGTCCGCTTCATTACGAGCATTGGGAGGTTGATGAAACAAATTCAAAGCTTACAGTTACAGCTGAAAAGCCGGCAACAGGAGATGAAAATGCAGAGAGTTTCGCTGTAGAAAACGATTACAAAGTTCCAACAGGCGGTCTTGAAGTTAGCAAGTCATGGCTCGACAACAATGATACTGCAAACAGACCTGCACAGCTTAAACTTAGACTTTACAGAACAATTGCAAAGCCTTATTACGAGGAAACAGACATTCCTTATGAGGGCGATTATAAATCAGACTATGCAAGACTTTTACAACATTCACTTTACTTCTACGACGCAAATATGTGCGGTGCAGACGTATCCGTAAGCAGCAAACTTGCATGGCGTTCAAATTGTCATATAGAGGATGAAGTTCAAGGAGGCTATCATGATGCGGGCGACCACGTAATGTTTGGTTTACCGCAGGGATATACAGCAACAATGCTTAGCTGGATGTATCTTGAATTCTTTAAAGACGGCACAAATGCAAATACAGCGAACAAATCAATTGATTCTGCTGATAAGGCGCATTTAAAAGTCATTCTTGAAAGATTTTATGATTTCTTTGCAAGCTCAGTTAAATATGACAGCTCGGGCGAAATCTCAGAAATTCTTGTTCAGAAAGGTCATGGTAATGTAGACCATATGCTCTGGTGTTCACCTGAAAAACAGCAATCAAGAGTATCAGAGATGATATGGAGCAGTACAAGTGGTGCTAATATAGCGGCTGAATATGCAGCAGCATTGGCACTTGGTTATATTAACTTCCATGATGAAGACGCTACTAAATATAATAGTTATCTCGAAATTGCTGAAAAGCTTTATAGATTCTCAGAAAAAACTTCTGCATTCGCAGCAGGGGATTCCATGGGTTCGTATTACGCCGACGGTGACAAGGAAGACGATATGCAGCTTGCAGCGGCTTGGTTATACGAAGCAACAGGAAATGAATCGTATAAGGACAAGAGATACAGCTCTGGTAAGGACATAAGTGAGGGCTTGCAGTGGGATAATGTTCATCTTGCGGCAGCGGCAGCAACAGCTCGTCAGGATAATAATTGGGGCAAGGTAACAAAATTTATTGACGAGAATATTGTTAATAAAGATTTCTACTACATTCACTCATGGGGTACAGCTCGATTCAATACAATGGCTCAGACTGCTGTTCTTATAGCAGCGAAGAATAATCCCGACAAGCAGAAAACTTACGTTGACTGGGCAGTTAAGCAGATGAACAAGATTCTCGGTGACAACGAATGGAAAGACACAATAAGCACAGACGGATGTACAGGCGGTACAGTAAATTCAACAAGATACCCTGTATGTCTTGTTACAAACTTTGCACCTGATGATGAAAATGTTTATTCACCACAGGCACCTCATCACAGAGCTGCTTCCGGTTGGAATACTCATGAAGAATACAAAACAAATTGTGGTTACAATCCTGAAAAGTCATATCAATTAATCGGTGCGTTGGTTGGCGGTCCTGCATTTGAGGCTCACGATCCAGATAAACAGCCGCAAATGAGAGATTTTGGTCACGATCATCCATTATCAAATCACAATTATATCGACGACCTCCACGACTACTGTTGTAATGAGGTTGCAATCGACTATAACTCAGGTCTTGTAGGTGCAGCAGCAGGCTTGTACTACTTCTTAGGTACAGGCGAGCGCTCAACTATGATTGAGGGCGTTGAGATTGAGGGTAAGTGGAATAATGTTCAGCCTTACACTCCTGATAGTGGTTCAGCTCCGATATTATATAATGAAACCGTTGCAAAGCAGGTTGGCTACAATATGGTGCCTTTCAGAAGAACTGCGGTTAGTGTGTTGGAGGGTGAACCTAATCCTATTGTTATTAGTTCAACTTCTGAATATAGTAACCTTTTTGAACAGTTGAAAAATGGTAATGAGATATTAGTTGGAGACATTCTTTCGGGAAAAAGTGTAAAAGAAATAATTGTATCACTCTCCGCAGCAAAAGGTTCGCTGTATTTAAATGAAAAGCAAGTTACTCAAGAAACACATAATTTAGCATCAGGTGCTTCATGGAGTGGTAGTGTTTTAACTGTTAAATCACAAGAAATTAATGGTGATAATGTTATCGTTAATCTTGGTTGGGGAAATTACGGAGTAAATGATATTCTAAGCAATAATATTACAAAATTAAAATATGAGTATTCAGATGCTACTCTAAATTTTATTGAAATTCATTATACAAATGAAACAAGAGATCCAATAATCAAAGGTCGAAGCGAAGTAAATGAAAGTGAGTATATTCAGTTAGAATGCAAAAATGCTACCGTTGAAAAATGGTCATTTAATGATGATTCAACTGAAAATGATGCTGCTTACATTGATTCAAACGGTAATCTTTATGCTAAAAACGTATCAGAAGATACAGAAGTAATTGTAAAAGCAACAATTAGTGAGGGAGATCCTCTTACTAAGCCCGTAATAGTAAAACCAAAGACCATAACATTTAGCGGTCAAACGGAATTTGAAATGAATGCACAAAGTACCAATTTACAACTTCCTGATGGTTGTTCAGACTTTAGCTTTAAATCTTCAGATGAAAACGTTGTGAGAATATCATGGTCTGGAGATGGTAGACAGTTTGGAATTCAGCCACAGAATAATGCAACAGGTACTTCTACAATTTCAGCATACAAGATAATCAATAATAAAGAGGTTGTGTTTGCAACAGTTGTTGTTACAGTTAAAGCACCTGAATTAAGCTTTACCAATGATACTCCAGCTGACAATTCAACACACAATTTAAGACAGAACATAACATTTAAAACAAATGAAGCAGCAAACTGGACAGCAAGTCCGAATGACAGCAGTATAGTTCAGCTTACTCCAAGTAGTGACAATAAAGAATGTACAGTTAAATTCTTGAAGTATACTGATCAAGCTGTAACAATCACAGCAACAAGCCAAAGTGATACATCTAAATCTGTAAGCAGGACAATTTACGCAGATAAAGCAACTTTAAGCCTTGCTCCGGCAGAATTAGAAGTTGGTGAAAATATCAAATTTACTGTAAATAATGTTACTAATGACGGTATAACTTGGGAATATTACGTAAATGACAAAAAGCTTGATAGTGCAAATAGTAACCCATATACATATACTGTTCCTGAAGCAGGAGACAAGAGTGTATATGCAGTAATCAAGAGTGGCGATGTTGTGGTTGACACAACAGCTGCACAATCATTTACAGTTAAAGCACCAACACCCAAAATTGACGGTGCAGACGAAATGTTCGAGGGTGAATCTAAAACCTACACACTTGACGGTGCTACAGACTGGCAGATAAGTAGTGGCAATGAAAATAACATAGTTTCTATTAGCAGTACTACAGAGGGTTGTACATTATCTTCTATTGCTAATGTTAATGAAAACACAAAAATTGTCATATCTGCAAATGTCAGTGGTTATACTGACCCGATAACAAAGGAAGTGGTAATTAAGCCGATTACAATCAACGGTCCTACATCAATGGGCGTAGGCGACAATATTACAATCAGTATCAATGAAGATGTTAATCCTGCTTTGTATAAGTGGGAAGTAGTTGATACAACACCAACTGCCCTTAATAAAATTGTGCCTAATGGTAAAGAATGTGTAGTATATTCACGTTCAGAACAAACAGGTACAATTTACATTGGTTTATATATTATTGATACTGACACTTTATTGGTTCAAAAGAATATATCTGTAGCTAGCGGAGAGTATGATTTAAGCGGAAATAATTCAGTTCAGGTTGGTGACAAAACAACTCTGCAAGCAAATGGTCATTATGGAACATATCTTTCAATAAGAAGTGGATCAGATAAAATTTACGTAAATGGTATGGATGTTTATGGCTTAGCAGATGGTGATGCAACGGTTGTTGCAATTGACCAGGAAGGAAAAGTATCAGTACCATATACCATAACAGTTACAAAACGTTCTATGAGTCTTAAAGGCATTAGCAATATGTTAGTCGGACAGACATTAACGTTAAATGATAGCAATAATATTGAAGGATTTAATAATGACGGAAAGTTTGCTGTTGATTGGTCTGTAGAAGATGGTGAAGGTGTAATAGAATACAATTCCAATGAAAAGAAAATCACAACATTAACTACAGGTAGCTTTAAACTTGTTGCTAAAATAAGAGTAAATCAGAATAATCCTAATAAATATTATGCGTTAACATTAGAACAGGTTGTTAATGTTAATACTTGCAGCATTGTTGCAGATAATACAATTGATATTGATGAAACTAAGATTATAACATTTGAGAATTTACCAAGTGGCTCTCGACTTGATTGGCAGTCAAATGATAAGATTTCTTATTCCCTGAATTCAAATACAGGAAAGCACGAAATAAAAGGTATAGTTCCTGGAGAAACAACTATAAAATTCAAAATAAGAGATAATAATTGGACGGAAATTGCAGAAGTTAGCAAAAAAATTACAGTTAATAATCCAGACTGTACAATCAATGCTCCAACTATAATTCGGAAAGATAGTAAGAGTGATATTTCAATAACAGGCGTACCTACAGCTAATGGTTATTCATTTGAGTGGACTAAAGAAGGTAGTGCTATTTCTGTTGAAAATAACAATAATAACTATAAGGTTGTAGGTGAAGAAGAAGGTACTGCAAAACTAATTGCAATAATAAAGTATAATGGTAATGAAGTATGTCGATTTGAACATGAAATTACTGTTACACCACCTGCAATGTCACTCTCACTCACATCAGCAACAATTGAAATAAAGGACGAAATTGAAATCGAAGCATTAAACGTACCTGATAACTCAGATTTGTTATGGTCTGCAAGCGGATGTGTTGAAATCATCAGCAAGGACGATAACAAAGTCAGAATAAGAGGCTTAGCCGTGGGTTCAGGTACAATTACAGTAACAGCTACACCTAAGGCAGCAACAGCTAACGAGCCAATGACTGTATCAGAGGATGAATCACAGACAGCTTCAGCTGCTATTGAAGTAACAAATGTACCTCAATATGATGAGCATTACTTCATTTATAAGGAATTCGTTGATGAAAAATTCACTAAGGATTATGAATTTGACACAAGAAGTTGGCTTGGAGAAAACGAAATCTCAAAGATAGTAGTCAAGTTTACTTCCAATAATGGAAAGAAGTACGAAGGTATTATCCATTGGAATGAATTAAGTGAAAGAGATTCAAATCGTGAGTTTGCTTATACATCAGCGGGCGAACAGTTAAAAGAAATTGATATTGATCCGGCTGTAGTAATTGAAAAATTAAAAATTGCAGTTCTTTATCTTGAAGGCGAGGCAAACGGAAGAATCGAAAGCATTTACTTCTATGGTAAAGTTAACGGACCTACAATTATTAATGCTCCTGCTTCTATGATAGTAGGTAATGAAGCAACACTTGGTACTCTTGGTTTTACAGCTAACAGCACAATTGAATGGGAAATTACCGAAGGCAGCGAGTTTGCTGAAATCGATACTGACGGTAAGTTAACAGCAAAAAGTGTTAATGCTGACGGAACTTCTGTAACTATTAAGGTAATGGCTACAAATACAAGCAATGAAACTGAAACAGACGAAGTATCAATCAAAATCAACGGAAAGCCTGTAAGTATTTCGGCTAACCCATCAAAAATTAAATTTAACGGTGAATCAACTATTACAAGCAGTCAGGAATCATTAAAATACACAATCAAATTTGAAAATGGTGATTCTGCCGCAGATCTTTTTGAAATCGTTGACGGTAAATTGAAGCTTAAAGCTGAGGAGTCAATTGGAGAAGAAACCAAGAAATTGATAATTCAATCTGTGGGTACAAGTACATATGCACCATCAAATGCTGTAAGTGTAATTGTATATGGCGGTATTTTTATCACAGGTGTGGACGAACTTCCTTTAAGTACAGAACATAGAACTTCAGAAAGCAAGCTGACTGTTAAAAATGCTTTAGGTGAGGTTACTTGGAGCATTAAAGCGGAAGATAATGAGCAATATGTTATTAGTACTGAAGCAGATGGTTCGTATATCGTAACTAAAGATGACAAAACAATCCTTAAACTTTACTCTAATGGCAAAATCGAAGCCGGTACTGCAGCAGGAATGGTTACAATTACTGCAACAGAAAACGGACACGAAGCTGAACACACAGTTAAAGTAACAGATCTTCCGATGCAGCCGATTATCCCAACAGAGGGTAAAACGACTGTTAGAGAAGAAATCATTCTTACAGCAGGTAATAGCTGGAAATTTGAATTAGCTTCTCTTCCGACTTGCGATCAAAAGGGTAATCCATATTACTACTATTTTGAGGAGTATGCTTATACAAATTCAACTGCTGACGAGGGTTGGACGCTTATTTACTCACCTCAAAATCTTGGTTACATTCACGCAAATGGTTCTTATATTCCTGTAGATTATGTTGGAAACGGTAGTTCGCTTAGCAGCGATAAAACATCATTTACAATAGAAAATAAGCAAACCGAAAAACCACAAGGCACTCTCCCCTCCACCGGCGGAAGCGGAGTGACAACATATTATTACTTAGGAGGTGTAATCATGCTTCTGAGTATAGCCGGGTTCACAGGTCTTAAACGACGTGAGAGAAAGCGTCGTAAAGAAGAATAAACGCAAAACGAACAAAGGCAAATCACACGAAAAGTAAACAATGAAAGGGGAGGGCGTGTATAGGCTCACGCTCTTCCCGAAACCGAAAATTATTTTAAAGGAGAATTATTATGAAAAAAACTAACAAAACTTTTAAGAGATTCGCAGCCATCACTTCCGCTTCACTT
>JAZQAB010000022.1:0-19622 GCA_045545055.1 Clostridia bacterium
CAAGAAGACACCATATATATTGAACCGGCCTCCTAATCGTTAGATTTTGGTCTAACGATTAGGAGGGCGGGTTTTGTATGCTTTAGATTTTTCAGCTCTCAATATTATTTCATTTAAAACGATAGATGTTAGTTATGCAAAAATTAAAATAAATGACAAAAAAATATAGTAAAATTCAGCAAAAATTGTGCAAATGGCAAAAATTGAACCTTGATTTATTCATAATTATATTATATTATCAAGACAGAATTCGGGAAGGAGGGAAGCTTATATGAATTTTTTGAAATCCGGATCAAAATGGATTTGGGATGGTAAGAAGGGGATTAACAGATATGTATGCTTCCGTAAAGAATTTGAACTATTTGAGGATGTGGCACATTTTTACATAAGCTGTGACACAAACTATAGCTTATGGGTAAACGGACAGTGGACAGACACGGGGCAGTACCTTTCATATCCGAAGGAAAAGTTTTACGATCTAATAGATATTTCGAAATATCTTGTTAAAGGAGAAAATTCTGTATGCATTCTTGTGTATTATCAAGGTGTTGGCAGCTTTAGCTACAGTGTTGGTGAGCCGGGACTCATTTATGCTATAAAAACAAAGAACGGATTTATTGCAAATGACGGTACATATACAAAGAAAGCCAGCGGGTTTATAGACGGAGAGATATATAATATAACATCACAGTTGGGACCTAGCTTCTCTTTTGATGCACGTAAAGACGAAAACTGGACTGACGTGGATTTTGTCCTTGATTCATCTTGGCAGGTGGCAAAAGTGTGCGGGGAAAGTGATACGCTGCCCTATTTAATAAAAAAACGTCCTGTCAAAAAACTTGTCTATGAAAAGATAAATGGAGCCGTGCATTCAGGTGGTGAATTTGATTATCGCAATAAAGACGATAATCCGGCAGTAAAAATGTACAATTCTTTTTTGAGAACGGACAACAATTTTTACAAATGCGAAAACGGTGAGATAACCGTAACAAACGACAACACCTACCTGATACTTGATTTAGGTGCGGAATCAGCAGGGTATTTCAACATAGAAATGACTGCTCCCGAAGGCGTAAAGATTGATGTGGGCTATGGAGAGCATCTTAGGGATTTAAGAGTGCGGACGGCTATCGCAAATCAGCGATATTCCTTTGAGTATTTTTCAAAGGATGGTTATCAGACTTTTACAAACTATTTCAGAAGATTAGGATTAAGGTATTTGCAGCTTCATTTTACAAATGTTACAGCCTCCATTACAATACATAGTGTGGGAATGAAGTATGCAAAATATCCCGTGAAGCAAAACGGGAAATTAGAACTGATCGATAGTCTGGACAGAAAAATTTACGATGTGGCGGTAAAAACACTTTATGAGTGTATGCATGAGCATTATGAGGACTGTCCGTGGAGGGAACAGGGGCTGTACGGCTTTGATTCCAGAAATCAAGGACTTTTCGGCTACAGTGTTTTTGAAAAAGGAAACTATGAATTTGCAAAAGCATCTCTTAAACTGATGGCATCAGGAATAGGCGAAGATGGTTTTTTGGATTTGTGTGTTCCTACAGACTATCATATACTAAAAATTCCTGCATTTGTGTTGTATTGGGTAGTTTTTGCAGCTGAATATATTCACTACAGTAAGGATTTTGCTTTTGCAAAGGAAATAATCAGGAAGGTAAAATTCGTTCTGAAAAATTATTTTAAAGATTATGACAACGCTCCGATTAAACGAATAAAAAAAGGAGAAAAATATTGGAATTTCTACGATTGGCAGGGAATTCTTTCCGGATGGGATTTTGATAAAAAAGAAGATACGATAGAGCAAGACACAGAGGTGCTTTGCAATTTAATTGGTGCGTTTGCTGTTCAAAAGGCTGTTATTATCGCCAAGGCGTGTAATGATTCTGAATACGAAAAAGAATTGAAGCAGCTTTTTAAAAGGTTGAAAGAAACTGTAAATACATATTTCTATGATGAAAAAACGGGGCTTTACAACACTCTTATCGGTGAAAATCATGTTTGTCAGATGGCACAGGCTTTAGCACTTCTTACTGGTATTGCAAAAAATCCGACAGCGTGCGAAAAGGCACTTACAGAGCCCTCGGAAAATATTGCAAAGCTTACTTCAAGTACTTTAATTTTTAAGTACGAGGCACTTTTGAAAAAGAAAAAATATCATCCTTTGTTGTTGCAAGAGGTGAGAAGAATCTGGGGAAGTATGATTGATGACGGAGCAACGACCTTTTACGAGGTCGCTCCCGAAGAAATGAAATTAGGTACAAGTTGTTGTCACGCATGGTCATCGGTGCCGATATTTGTATACGAAAAATTATTTGGAAAATTTTATGAATAAATAGGAGGAATTTATTATGAAAAATCTGAAGAAAGTTTTGCTTTTGTGTCTTGTGGCGGTAATTGCTATTTCTGCTGCAGGATGCAAAAAAAAGGAAAAAGACGTATTTGACAAAGGGTCGGGGGAAATGCCTGAGAAACTTACCATTTACGGTTCTGTAAATCCATACGCACTCAAGGCAGGTGCAAAGGATAATAATGATATACTTTGTTTCCAGCTTCTTGAAGAACTTACAGGCTGTCATGTGGAATGGATACATCCTGCAGTTGGTGCAGAGGCGGAGAAATTCAACCTTTTGATAGCATCTGGTGAACTTCCTGATATGATAGTACACGGATGGAGAAACATTCAGGGTGGGGCAAAGATGTATGCTGAGGATGAGGTTATTATTCCCCTTAAAGATCTTATCGAAGAAGGTATGCCTAACCTTTCAGCATATATGAAAGAAAATCCTCAAGTAGCAAAGCAGTTTATGGATGATGACGGCGAAATATACTACATACCTTTCATAAGAAAGGACGAGGAGCTTAAGGTTTTCCAAGGTCCGCAGATTCGTCAGGACTGGCTGGAAAAATTGGGGCTTGAAATGCCCACGAATCCTGATGAGCTTTATAACGTTTTAAAAGCATTTAAGGAACAAGATCCTAACGGTAATGGCAAGAAAGACGAAATTCCTATGTCAGGTGTAAAGTTTGAGGACACCTCTCAATCTATCGATAAGCTTTTGTGGATGTTCGGAACTGCAAACGGTTTTTATTTAGAAGATGGTAAGGTTAAGTATGGTGTAATGGAAGATAGCTTTGAAGAAGGACTCAAGTACATAACTAAACTTTATAAAGAGGGCCTTATTGATCCGGACTATCTGCTTAACGACAGAGATAAAATGGATAACAAATTTATGAATGATAAAGTTGGTTTTGTTTATTCTCTTCAGCCGGGTAACTACTACAAGAATATGAATGACGGAACAAAAAAAGTTGTAGGCGTTCCGCATATGGCAAAAGATAGCGTAGAAAACAACGTATTTGATACCTCCTATACAGAGGATGTTGCTTCAACTTCAATCGCTATCACCACATCAAACAAGAATCCCTTGGGAACTCTTAAGTGGCTTGATACACTGTTCAGTGAAGAAGGTATCAAGATTATGAATTACGGCAAAGAAGGCTTGTCTTATGATATGGTAGATGGAAAGCCTAAGCTTAATGACTATATTTTCAACAATCCTAACGGAAAATCACAGCAGGAAATGTGTGGACTTGCAATCGGAGTATATCAATCTAATTTCCCGGCTCTTCAGGAGTGGAACTATTATCAGCAGATCTTGTCACCTTGGGGTGCTGAATCTATTGATAACTGGAGTAAAGGTGCAAATACGGATGGTATCATTCCTTCATCTCTCAGCTTCACAGACGAAGAAAGGGAAACAATCACTCAGAACATGTCTCAGATTAAGACCTATGTAAGCGAGAAAGTAAATAAAATCGTTATTGGCAATGCTGATATCAGCACACTTTCAGAAATTAGAGATAGGGTTAAGAAAATGGGCATAGAAGATGTTATAAAGATCTACGATGCCGCACTTAAGCGTTACAACAACAGATAGGAGAGAATTGTAAATGAAAACTACCAATCAGGGTGCAGTGGTAAAAAAGAAAAGCCTTCTTAAACGAATGCTTGAATATAAACACATATATATAATTCTGCTTCCTACACTTTTGTACTATCTGATATTCAAATATGCACCAATGTTCGGAAATATAATTGCATTCCAAGATTATAAAATCACAAGAGGAATTATGGAAAGTGATTTTGTGGGATTGAAAAATTTTGTAGACTTTCTCACAAACTATAAGTTTTTTGAACTGCTGAGAAATACTATCAGTATTAATCTTTTGAATTTAGCTTTAGGATTTACTGCTCCAATACTTTTAGCACTGCTTCTTAATGAAGTGAAAAACCTTAAATTTAAAAAGTCAGTTCAAACTATCACTTATATGCCGCACTTTATTTCAACGGTTGTTGTATCCAGCCTTCTTTTGACTTTTCTTTCGAGTGATGGATTATTTAACGGATTAAGAGCAATCTTTGGTGCGGAAAAATTATCCTTTATGACAGAACCTAAATATTTCCATATGATTTATGTTTTGTCAGGAATATGGCAGGGATTAGGCTGGAACAGTATTATTTATATATCGGCTATTTCCTCTGTAAGTGCAGAGCTTTATGAGGCAGCAACCATTGATGGGGCAGGCAGATTCAAGCAGGCTCTTCACATAACACTTCCTGGAATAAGAGAAACAATCGTTATTCTGCTTATTATGAATATAGGACAGATGCTTTCTCTTGGCTACGAGAAAATAATTTTGCTTTACAACCCCTCAATCTACGAAACTGCTGACGTAATTTCTACATATGTGTACCGCCGTGGTCTTTTAGAGGGCGATTACAGCTATAGTGCGGCAGTGGGTATGTTTAATTCAGTCATTAACTTTGCATTACTTATGACCTCTAATGCGATAAGTAAAAAGGTCAGCGGTAGCGGATTGTGGTAAAGGGGGATTAGGATATGTTTTACAAAAAAAGTAAGGGCGAGTTGATTTTTGATGTATGCAATCACATATTAATGATTTTCTTGGTTGTAATAACACTCTATCCCTGTTATTATGTTTTGGTTGCTTCGATGAGTGATCCTGTAAAAGCATTTTCTTCCAATGGACTGCTTCTTTATCCGAAAGGTTTTTCTCTCAGTTCTTATTTGGAAGTTATAAAAAGTGACCAGATATGGTTGGGTTATAGAAATACTTTGTTTTATGTTGTATGTGGTGGATTTTTAAGTGTATTTCTTACAGTAACAGCAGCATTTGGACTTACCAGAAAAGGACTTCCTGGAAAAAATTTGCTTACATTTTTAATTCTTTTCACCATGTATTTTCATGGAGGAATGATTCCAACATATCTTGTTGTAAAAAGCATAGGGCTTTTGGATTCACCTTTAGTTATGATACTCATAAATGCAGTGGCTACATATAATTTGATTATTACTATTTCATATTTTCGCGGACTTCCCGAAAGTCTGGAGGAAGCTGCAAAGATAGATGGTGCTGGAGATTATACTATTCTTTTCAAAATTATGATACCGCTTGCAAAACCTATTATAGCTGTTATCACACTTTACTATGCGGTATCACTCTGGAATGACTTTATGACTTCACTTATTTATCTTAATGACAGAAAACTCTATCCCCTTCAGATGATACTTCGTGAAATTCTTATACAGAACAATACAAATTCTGTAGCTGCAACCGGCACGGCAGAAGATGCACAGGCATATGCTGAAAATCTTAAGTATGCAATAATTGTTGTATCAACAGTACCGATTTTATGTGTTTATCCTTTCATTCAGAAATATTTTGTAAAAGGCGTAATGATTGGTGCTGTAAAGGGATAATGAGGAGGAAGAGTGAATGAATAATGTTCCTTTCTATTGGAAAACAAGTCTTGATGAAGTTGATGCTACACTGAGAATTGTAAAAAAAGGAGATATTATAAAAAGCACAACCTCCGCAGGGGAAAGAAAAATAGACCTAATATTTTACGGGAAGAAAAATGAGCTTAAACGCACTGCGAATTTAAGCAGTGCGTTAGGGGCGGGGGATAAAAATTGCTATGCGGATAAGACTGATACTTCATACCGCCCTACAGTTTTTCTTGTAGGATGCATTCACGGTGGCGAGTTTGAAGGCACAGCGGCACTTTGTAATTTGATTAAGCTTATTGAAACAGGAACAGATTACAGAGGAGAAGAAAATAAGTTTTTACAAAATGCTGTTAAAAATGTAAATATTCTTATTATACCGTGCCTTAATCCTGACGGAAGAAGCAGAATAGAGTTTAATTCGTTTGTAGGCAAATCATTTGATGATTTAAGGTACTACAATCAGGGGACATGGAATGATGGTACGCTGTGTGGATATCCACAATGTAAGAGAATTCATCCTATAAAAGATTCTTGTGAGTTTTTAGGTGCATATTTTAACGATGATGGTGTAAATCTTATGCATGATGATTTCTTTGGAAAAAAGGCTTCGGAAACACAGTTCCTGTTCGATGCGATAGAAGAATATGCTCCTGATTTTACAGTGCTTCTTCATGGAGGAGATAATACTTCAAACTGTATTTTAAAGCCTTCATATGCTCCTCTTTGGATAAAAGAAAATATAATGCAACTTGAAAATGCAATGAAAGAGCGTTGTGATAAGGAAAGTATTTGCTACGCTGTAACAGGTATTGACAGGGGAGAGAATAATCCGGTTCCCGGTTCATTTAATCTTACTTCTGCGTTATATCATTTTTGTGGAGAACCTTGTGTTACGTACGAAAGTAATCAGGGACTCACGGAGTGCGTTCGTGAGGGAATGACTCACGATGAAATATACAGAGCACATATAATCCTTTTTGAAGAAACAATAAAACATGTAAAGGAGGGAAAAAATGAAAAATAAAATTCTCAGAAGGGTTACGGCACTTTTGATATGCAGCACACTTATTTTCGGAATACTGCCCTGTGTAAATGCGGCATGGGACGGGTACCCGAAACCCGAAGCCGGTGAAGATATGCTTCTTGTTGATAACAACAACTTATCAAAAATTATTGCCGCAAAAGCGAAACCTTCTACAAAAAATGTAAAAAACGGTGAGCGCTTCAGTGCACATTGGGATAATCATACAACAAACACAACACTGAGTTACTCCAATGTTGAGCGTGACTGGTCAATGTGCAATACAGTTTGCTTTGACGTTTATTCAGAGAAAGCTACAAATGCAATTATTGTATTTATGGTTTATACTGACTATGTCCCCACTCCTGGAAAGACGATTTCATATCTTTCCAAAAGCATTAAGCTTGATTTTGAAGGCTGGAAGCATATAGAACTTAATATGAGTGAGTTTACGAACGGAAACTTCGGTGACTGGTCAAAGGTTAAAAGTGTAAGTTTTATCGCAAGCGGATGGGGAGCAACCCCCAATGAAAAGAGCGATATTTACATATCTTCTGTTTACGGAACGATAGGCTCGAAGGAGGATGATGGCGGAGTTGAGAGTATGCAGCTTAGCGATAAAACGAAAGCAGATGTTTTATCGAAGCTCGGCAAAACTACAGCCGTTATGAACTTTGCCGGAAATGCGGTAAAAGATGGCAAGGTTATATCACTAGAGTTTTCTGAAAAAATTTCAACTGATAAAAATGGCTCAATTGCACCTTTCGCATTTTTTGAAAATGTACTTGGAGCAAAGATAAGTGAAGAAGAAATTATCACTCTTGATGGCAAAACGGCTGATTTAAGCCAAATGACACTTGACTATGACGGGGTAAAATATCTTCCTCTTAATGACGCTTTAAAAGCTCTCGGAAAAACTGCAGTAACATCTGAAATGGTTACCTTAATTTCAGATGATGAAAAAGGAAGCTTTATAGCTGATGATGCACAGCTCTTTCATAAGCTGAAGATTTTGCTCAATGCGAATTCTCTTTCAGAAAGTGATGTTACCAAGGAAGATTGGAAAGAGCTGAAGGATAAGTGGAGAGTAAGACTTCTTGGTGATGAGAACAAGGATATTAATGATGCAGTTATTGCATCAAAGCTTAAAGCTATTGACAGTAACTGTAAGGGCAATTGGAAAAGTATGAATAAGGAAACAGAGATTCTTGCTCTGTTTGGAAAGACGCCCGTTACACTTACAACTCATATGACAAATCAATATGCAATGCTTCTTACTATGGCTCGTGCTTATGGCACCTATGGCTGTGAACACTATAAAGACCCACAGCTTAAGCGTGACATAATGTTCGCCCTTGACTGGCTTTATGAGAATTTATACGGCAAGGATGAGATGAATGACACAGGCTGGAAGAGTATGCGTGACTACGACTGGTGGGATTGGTTTGTTGGCACACCTGCAAATCTTTGTGAAATTCTTCTTATAATGGAAGATGAGCTTAATCCCAAACTTATAGAAAAGTATTTAGAGCCTTTCCTCTATGCACAGACGATTCTGCGTACAAATTTGGGCGTAGATACAGCGGCAAGCCGTGTGTACGGATGTACATTGGCGGCAGCGCTTCTTGAAGATTTCACAAGAATGACAGAGCAGGTTACCCATTATAATCTGATGCTTAAGCCTGTTGAGGAAGGAATGGGTGTTCAGGAGGACGGGCTGTATATCACTCATGAATATTTTGCATATTCAGCAGCATACGGCTCAACATCACTTCTTGACCGCTTGACGGCAGTAGAGTCAATCTTAGGTGGAACGAAGTTTGAATTTGCAACTCCGTATAAATATAATTCATGCAAATGGATGTATGAAACCTTTGCGCCCATTATGTTTAACGGTGCAATCACAAGTGCTCAGTCGGGTCGTTTTAGGGCGTCGGCACAATTTACCGAAACGCAGTATATTTCTTATGCAATAGCATCTATGATTGACTTTATCGGCGTATTTGGCAAGGATGATGATGTGAAGCTGAAACAGCTTATAAAACGAAATGTTATTGATGACAATAAGAGTGCTATCATTTCACGTCTGGAAATCGATCAGGCAGCAACACTTGTCCAAATACTTGAGGATACAACGATCCCTGATGAGCCTTATTATAAGAGCAAGGTTTATTATTCAGGGGATAGTGTTGTTCACCAGAGAGATGATTTTGGTTTCGCTGTTGCAATGTCTTCATCACGTATCGCAGCTTGGGAGAGCATCGGCGGCACTAACATAACAGGCTGGTATCAGGGCGACGGAATGTTATATACATATATGGATAACGACCCAAATGCATATAACTATAATTATTGGATGAATGTAAATCCCTATCATCTTCCCGGAACAACTGTGGATACACAGACGAGAACACCTGCAAGTATTTCCGATTCCTCCCTTGCCCTCACAAAAGAGCAGTTTGTAGGCGGTGCACAAATGGATGAGGAATATTCCGTAGCGGCAATGCAACTGAGAACGCATAACAGCGAAAGCCTCAGTCCGAATGTTACAACAATAGCACCTGGTGGAGACGCACCCAATCATAAAAGCTCGCTTGTGGCGAAAAAGGCTTACTTCCTCTTTGACGATGAGGCGGTTGCTCTTGGTGCTGACATCAATGCAGATGATGGCTATGAGGTACAGACGGTTGTTGAAAACAGAAGACTTAATAAAACAGAGAAAAAGGCAACTGCGACAGCAAATGCGGTAAGTGAGGAGTACGATGTTGTAGGTGTAACAGCTTCGGCAGATGATGGGAATAGCCCGTATAATACTATTGACAGAAACTATGATACAAGATGGTCTGCCCAGGGCGATGCACATATAATCTACGAATTGCCGGAAGCCGTTCCCGTTGGCTATGTAGGTATAGCACAGTATAACGGAACAGATGGCAAACAAGCGATATTTGAGCTTGAAACCTCCACTGACGGCTTTAATTGGACGAAGGTGTGGGAAGGAAAGGCAAGCGGCACAACCACTTCTATGGAAGCCTATGATATGAAAGGCACGATTGCTAAATATGTGAAGTATCAGGGTCACGGAAGAACAAATAGCGAGTGGAACAGTGTAACAGAATTCAAGATATTTGCACCAACCGCTGATGGCTCAATGCCTGTAGATGAAAATGTTTCCGATGACAGAATCTATGGTGCAGAAAAAATAACTGTTGACGGAAATCTTCTGGAAAAGGAAAGTAACTATAAAAAGAGCTTTAATAATCCTTCATGGGTACATATTGAAAATGCTTCGGGATATTTCTTCCCGCAGGGCGGAAAACTTGTGATGGATAAGGTTACAAATAAGGAAAACTTCATTGAAATGTGGCTCAGCCATGATGTATCATCCAAGAATGGCACGTATTCATATGTGGTGCTTCCAAAGAAATCTGCGGAGGAAACTGCTCAATACGCCGCAAATGCTGATGTAGAGATTCTTTCAAATAATGAGAAAATCCAGGCAGTCCGCGAAAAGACTCTCGGAGTTTTGGGTATTGTATTCTGGGAAAAGGGTAGCTTTGAAGATGTTGAAGCATCGGTTCCTTGTATTATGATGACAAAGAAAACGAACGAAGAATATCAGATTAATATTTCAGATCCCACAAAACTTTTAACAGAAGGAACTGTTACCTTAAACGGCATCTACACTCTGCTTGAGTGTGATGAGCGTTGCTCCGTGACGGCAGAAAACGGAAAAACCATCATCAAAATTAACTTTGATGGCGCAAAGGGAAGAACTCTCAGTGTGAAGCTTAAGTAAAAATTAATTAAAAAAATATATATTAAAAATGAAAGAAGGAAAACTAATATGAAAAAATTCATATCCTTAATTTTATCAGCACTGCTGGTTTTTGCAGCAATGCCGGCAGCAATGGCAAATGCATCATCTGTTATGCCAGAGGATTACAGCTATGTAATATGGAGCGAGAATTTCACAGGGGATACAAGTGCAGACATTACTAAAGGATTTACAAAACAAACTTTAGGCGCAGCAATAGAAACATATGCCTCGCAGAACGCATATGCAGCTATTTCGTATGACAAAAGTATATTTAGCACTCTTGATAGCTCTACAAAAAATGCGTTTGTACGAGTGCGCTACGGCAGTGCAACAGCTCCTGTGCAAAGTTCGGGAAAGAGTGTTGAAGAACTTTCAAAAATGCAAGTAAGCTTTGATATTATTGCCACAACAGGGAGCCAGATATCCATACCCTTCAGAGATAAATTTTCAAATTCATCATCAGCGAAAACTGATTACCTTATAGGAATGAGAACTGATGGTACTATAACCTTTATGAATAGTGCCAGCACCTATCAATATAATACTGGTGATCATCTCTCTTTTGACGTATTCTTCAATTTTACAGGTGAAGCAGGAACATATTCTGTATATATTAATGAGCAGGAGGTTGTTTCCAATGCGTCAACTGATAACCTGACACATTGTGTTGAATCGTTTGGTGTAGAAACGTCGATTCAAGAAGCGACAGACAGCTTTTCCTTTGGATTGGATAATATCAGATTTGCAATTCCTGAACCTTGCGGTTATGAATATGTTATAACTGAACATAGGTTTGACGATTTGACAGCAGGAACAGCCATACCCTCGACTTATAGCCTTACTGGAACTGCGCCTACTGAAGTAAAGATAGTAGCAGACGGTGACGGCGTGCATGGAAATTGTCTTCAGTTTTCGGGAACAGGTGCTGCTGTAGGCGTTGGTATTTTAAAAAGTACTGACTGGAATTATCCGACTGAGGCACCTAAGCTGGTGAAGTTGGAGATGGATTTGAAAAGAGCAAATGATGTTGCTGTATATATATTTACACAAACTCCCTCAGGAGGCACCCAGAATGCTTTGATGCTCTGGGGCGGCGACAAAGAACTGAAGTTTAACAATAACGCCGGAAGTACAAGAAAGGGCAGCGGGATTAAAGTTGCGACGAATACTTGGGTGACAGTTGAAATGTATTTCAATTACACAACAAGTAAGTACTATGTTTATATAGATGGCTCATATACCGGTGAGTATGATATTGATACAAAGAATGTAGCGAACCTTGAAACAATTTATGTATCCGGTAATAACCAAATATCCGTTGATAATCTCAAAGTTTCGACAATTCCTGCTTGTGCATTACCCGTAATTAGTGAATATAAAACACACGGTACAGGTGCAACTTCAAAGCTTGGCTTTCTTGCAAAGAACAGTGAAACAAGTGAAAAGACATACAATATACTTCTTGCAAAATACAACCCTGACGACACTCTTGCAAGTGTAACAATTAGTGATGGAAGCGTTGCAGCAAGCGCAACAGAACTTGAGGAACTTACTTATCCGACACCTGCCTCTGACGGTAGTTACTATAGGTATTTCGTATGGAACAGTATGAGCGATTTGGTTCCCCTAGTGGAAGCAAAAGAAATTAGGTAATTAAATAAATGGCAGTATGCAGTCTGTCGAAAAATATCGGCAGACTGCATTAAAAGCCACGTGCAACAATATTAGGAGGAAATATATAATGAGCAGACCTAAGCTTTCAGAAATGACCTTGAGAGAAAAAATAGGACAAACAGCACTGGTTTCACAACGCAGTATTTATAAACTGATAGAAAGACCTGATGCGAAGGAATATATGAAGAAATACCCCTTCGGCGGATTATGGGTACACGGGGCAAGCAACGTAGGCGATATGAATCACGGAGACAAGATTCGTAAAGAATTCAAGGGCAAGTCCTATGCAGTACAGTATGCACAGTTCATTGATAAGCTTAACGGATTCATTGGTATTCCTCTTTTAACAGGCTGCGACGCAGAATCGGGCTGCAATCTTGTTTTCCCGGAAATGACGCAAACCTCAACTACTATGGCGCTTGGTGCGACGAACTCGGAGGAGCTTGCCTATGAAACAGGGGTATGCGTAGCAACGGAGTGCAGCTATGGTGGAATAAATTGGATTTGGGGTCCTGTCGGCGATTTGGCGCTTAGCAATAGAGGAAATCTTTCAAGTGGTAGGTGCTACAGCGATAATCCTGAAATTGTAGAAAAATTGGCAAATGCCTATCTTAAGGGAGTGCAGTCGTGCGGTATTGCGGCAACGACGAAGCATTTTCCTGGCCCGGGGCATCACGATACCCGTGATTCCCACGGCAGTAATACAGTAAATTATGATTCCTTTGAAGTGTGGGAAAAGGAGCAGGGTGCTCTTTTTCAAAGTACAATAGATGCCGGAGTAATGTCCATAATGGTTGGGCACTCTGGTTTTCCGGCAGTAGATAACAGAAAAGAAGAATTAGGCGGATATATCCCGTCAACCTTGTCAGAAAAAGTAGTCACAGATCTTTTGAAGAAAAAAATGCATTTTGACGGTGTTGTTATAACAGACGGTATAGGAATGAAGAGTCTTATTATGACACGTCCAATAGACAAACTTTATGTTGAACTGCTTCAAGCAGGAAACGATGTTATTTTAGGTGTAAATGATATTGAAGTATATTTAGATGCTGTTGAAAACGCAGTAAAGGGCGGGCAGCTTTCGGAAGAAAGAATTGATGATGCCTGCACAAGAATTTTTAATATGAAAGAAAAGCTCGGTCTTTTTGAAAAAAAGGAAAAAGAGCAGGCGGTTCCAAATGAGGTTCTGGAAAGAACAAAAGTATTAAATAAGAAAGTAGCGCAAAAAAGTATAACAAAGATTTGCGATAAAAATAATTTAATTCCCCTGTCTTTGGACCAGTACAAAAAGATTTTAGGAATATATCTTGGGTACAATGATGAAACCTTTGAACTTCTTGAAGAAACCTTAACAAAAACTTTCGGGCAGAGGGGTGCAGAATTCAAACTCCAGAAATTTTTTGATGAAGAATTAAAGCATGATGAGCTTGAACAATGCGAAATAGCGGCAAATGAAAATGATTTGATTGTGTATTTTGCGGACTTGCCCAACGGCAATTGCGATTATTTTACAGGCGAAACATGGAGAACATCAGTATTTTCCTTAGTATATGGAAATGAAAAGTCTATAGTGGTATCACTTCGATCGCCAAGTGTTTATTATGAGTATTTCACCTTTGCAAAAACCTTCCTGATGACCTTTGGAATAAGTGAAGGCGTTATACAGACCCTTGTTGAAGGGCTTTACGGAGAATTACCCTTTACGGGAAAGTCCCCCGTTGAGTTAATTCCCGAATACGCAAGAGATAGCTATCGCCTTTAAAAAGAGGAGAGAAAATATGAAAAAATTTATTTCATTAATAGTCTCGGTTGCAATGCTTACTACAATAGTGCCGGTTTCTTTTGCGGTAGCTACTGATTTGCACGAGCATACAGGCTATAAGTTTAAGATAGCAGATTTCCATTTTGAAGATTTGGATGCAGGCACTACAATAAGTAAAAACTCGGAAACCAACTATGATTCGACGAATACATATTATATGAGTGTGGACACCATTACCATATCCGAGGATGATGCACTGCATGGAAAAGTGGCACAGTTTACGGGAAGCAGTGGTAAAAAACAAGGAATAGGTATCAGTAAAGACAAAATACAGAGGAATCCCGATATAGTTAAAGTAGAGGTAGAACTGAAAAGAGAAGAGAATAATACAGTGTATCTGCTGGCAAACGGACTTTCCGGAGGAATGGAGTATGAATTGATGCTCTGGAGTTGGAACGAGGATATAAAATTCAGTAATGGCGGAACACGTACTGATGCAGTTGGAAATGCTACTGCTAATGAATGGTGCAAAATCACCTTGTATTTTGATTTCACTGAAGGTAAAAGAGAATATTGTGCATATATTAATGATTCCTTTGCGGGAACATACACAATTCCTTCGGATATAACAGGTGGTATAAAGGAATTTTATGTGACTGGTCAGACAACTGTTTCTGTGGATAATTTAACACTTTATACACTTCCGGATGAATTTGAAATAAAGCAAGTAACCCCTGCTGATGGGGCGACAAATGTAGCTGCTGATACAGATGTTGTGATTTCATTTTCAAACAACCTTGCGGATAGCTTTGATGAAGATGCTATGATAAGTGTGGTGTCGGATGGAAATGTACCCGGATATTCTGTAACTCCGTCTGACAACACCATCACAATAGCATTTGAAGGGGATTTGGATTCTAAAGAGGATTATACCGTAATTCTGGATAAGGATATACAGGATATTTATGAGCAGAAGTTAGGAGAAGATGATGTTCAGATAACCTTTGAAACAGCGGTATATTTATCAGAAAGTGATAAGATTGATATACGAGACGACATTAATGGAGCACTAGATCCCGATGAAATGGAAGAAGTGTTGAATTCAGCGGATTACAAGGAGAAAATGGGTCTTGAAAATAAGTATTATACAGATAACATATATAATACTTTGTATGAGCAGAAACCCTACGAAACATATGAAGAAGCTGTAGCTATGATGATTAAGGCAGATAGCATACTTTCTGAAATCAACAATGCGCAAAGTAGTGATTATACGGAAATTTTCACAGGGGAAGACGGCGATATTATTTTATACGGTGCACAGGAGCGTGAAACCTATAGTGATAATCTGGAGCTCAGCGAAGAAATTAATTCGCAGATAAAGGAAAGCTCACCATTTGCTGATTTTAAGTCATTACGTATTGCGTTTGACGATGCTGTAAAAGAAATAACAAGTCTTCACGTTAAATCCTATGATTATAACAGGGTGATTTTCATGGAGGACTTCGAAGGAGATAGCAGTGTCAGCGGTTCGTTTCTTAAACCTGAATATGAAGAATTTTCTGCAAAAATAAAGCAGGATTCATCGGAACATGGAGAGTATTTGGACATTACAACTAAAGATATTACAAATGATATATATTTCCGCATAAATCATGGGAATGAAAACACGCCAATTTGGTCTCAATGCAAGCTTGAGGAACTTAAACGAGTTCAGGTAAGTATTGATGTATGTCCTGTTAGCCAAAAAAATATAAGTGTTTATTTTTATGACAAATACAGTAATTCTTCTAAAACGAAATCTGATTCAATTATTTCAGTAAACAAGGATGGTTATATTACATTTTTAAATAGTACAAAGAAAGTTGATTATGTGCTTAACAAATGGCTGAAATTTGATGTATTCTTCGACTTTACAAAAAACGCATCAAATACACCGGGTACTTACACACTTTATATGAATGGAAAGCTTATTTTGAAGGACATGCCATTAGTTAATCTTACGACGTGTGTCGATTCAGTCGGTATATTAACAGGTAAACCGAAAGAGGCTGAATCTTACTCTGTTTATCTTGATAATTTCAGAATTGCAATTCCGCAAAAGTTTGAAATAAAGTCATCACTTAGTATAATGAATGCTAATGTGGCGGACAGTGTAAGGGTGGAATTTTCAAATGAACTTCCCGAAAGCATTGATGTAAATACAGTTGAAGTGACATCTACAGGTAATGTTCCTTCCTTTACGGTGGATAGGGAAAGGAGTATTGCAGTTATAAGCTTTAACGAACCACTCGATTTTGGAACGCAGTACACACTGAAGTTTAAAGGCGCATTTTGTGATTTATACGGACAAAGCTTAGGAGAGGACAAGAGTATTTCTATTACAACAATTCCATCGCAGTTTACAGCATCACTGCCCGAATTTTCCGATAAGGTACGTTCAAGAGCAGTTAATCCAACAGATAGTGTAAAGACTGCTGCATTGGTTGTGGTAAAAAGAAATATAGATGGCACATCAACAATATTTAGTGATGAGAAGACGGTTGCGACTGGGAGTACATTACCTCTTGAGGTCAATTTTAATGCAGACTCCCTTAACGAAGGAGAAAGCGTATATGCCTTTGTGACTGATGGTATCGGGTCGCTTAATCTTATAAGAGAAGAATATGTTTCCCCTGAGAAAATTTATAACGGAAACAGTGCTGCAACAACACTTTCTTTAACAAAGACAGAGCTTGTAGGCAAACAGTTAGATATTGCAGGAAAGCTTTCGGGAACAGCAAGAAAAAATGTAGTCATATCTCTTATTGACTCAAATAATACACTGAAATATGCATTTTTGATGCAGACAAACGAAAAGGGCGAGTTTGCACATACAATATCTGTTGATGGTTTTAGCTACGGAACATACTATGTTTGTGTAACGGGATATAGCTTATCGGGTGTGAACCGGGCAAAGGTAGTTTATTTGTCAGATGGTGAAAAGGAACAGATAAAAAATGCGATTAACGGAGCAGGAAGTATAACTGCGATGGAAGCTGTTCTTAAATCAAGTGACTATAAGGATAAGCTTAATCTTGCCGACAAATACTACAATAGCAATGTATACATCACCTTGTATGAACAGAAAAATTTTGCTACATATGACAAAGCCATTGAAATGATATTCAAGTCAGAGAAACTGCGTGAAGAAATAAATGGTGCAGACTGGTCTGAATATTCAGGAATTCTGTGCCCGAATGCATCAGTAATTCTTAAGGACGCAGATAAACTTTCGGTATATAATAGCTATAATGATAATCAGAAGAATGAAGTAAACAAAATTATTGTTGAAAGCGCTCCGTTTGATACCTTTACAACTTTGCGTAGTGCTTTTGATGCTGCAGTTACAAAATACGCCAAATCCTTAGTTGATAATGGTAACGGCGGAGGCGGTGGAGGCGGCGGAGCACCGTCCAGAATTCCTGATTCCTTTGGCATCGGCACCGAAATAACACAGGAAACACAAAGCAGCACAAATGAACTCTTTACTGATATGTCACAGGCTATGTGGGCACAGACAAGCGTACAAAAGTTGTACAATATGGGAATAGTATCCGCAGCTGCACAATACCGCCCCCACGATAATGTAAAGAGAGAAGAGTTTGTAAAAATGCTTGTTCAGCTTGCAGGGATAAACACTGATGGCAAAGTAGCACAATTTAATGATGTGAACGGCATTGAATGGTATGCATCGTATCTTGCAGCTGCACAAGAGGTTGGTATTATAAAAGGTAATGATAACGGAAGTTTTGGAGTGGGTGCCCCTATAACCAGACAGGACATGGTGGTTATGGCACTTCGTACAGTAGAGGTTATGAATAAATCTCTTCAAGAGAAAAATGTAGCTCAGTCTTTCACTGACAGCTCAGATATAAGCGAATATGCTACAGAAGCAGTATCCAAAATGCAGAGTGCAGGAGTTGTCAACGGAATGGGCAACGGACGCTTTGAACCTAAGGGACTTGCAAACAGAGCACAGGCAGCAGTTATAATCTGCAATCTGATAGATGCATTGGTATAGGAGGTATTGGAATGAGAAAAATTAAATATTTAATATCTGTAATACTGATTTTATCCTTTATTCCTTTTGCTCCTGCTTATGCACAAACTACGCAGGGAATAGACATCACAGAAACAGTAGAATATCAAAAGCTTGTTGCATTCGGTATTATATCTCCTGAAGACGGATTTGAGTATTACACTACCGTTCCCAGAGGACTTTTTATGTCTTATGTAATGAAATGTGCTTTGGGATATGATGAGTTTTCAGAACAAATAAAAACTGACAATCCATATTCTGATGTTACCGAAGGTATAGACGGGTACAAAGAAATTTTGTTTGCTAATCATATGGGAATTATCAGTAGCGCATCAGAATTTCGCCCGGACGATGATATAACAATACAAGAGGCAGCAAAAATATTTGTTTCCATACTTGGATATGGCGAACTTGCAGAGAAAAAAGGTGGCTATCCATCCGGATATATGTCCGTTTCAAATGATTTGAATATATTTAAAGGAACTGTACCTACTCAAGACGGATATCTCACCGCTGAAGGTTTTGTAAAAGCATTGCTCAATGTGCTTGAAACAGAAGTTGTTGATGTTGAAGCGATACTAAAAAAGAAAGCAGAACTTATTGTCGCATATACAACGAATGGAACTAAAGACCTTATGGGATATGTACTGGATATATACAGAGAGGAAGGAATTGTAGACACCAATTCCTATACATCAATAAATGGTATGAGTGACCTTGATATTAATGAAATCAGAATTAAAGGAAGCATTTATACTATAGATGATGAAACTTGGGCGGATTACTTAGGATATAATGTTGAGTGCTATTACAAAAAAGATGACAACGATGTAAAAAGAGAAGTTCTTTATATCGGAGAGTACAAGAACGAGTGTGTTACTGTAGAGAGTGAGTATATCTTAAAAGATGCAGTTACAAAGACTAATTTCAGATATTACCGTGATGAAGACAAAAGAAAAAAGCAGGACTTGAAAATCGCAAAATCAGCAACTCTTATATATAACGGTGGTCAGAAAATTCTTGATGTGACTCATCTGTGCCCCACAGATGGTAGTGTTACCCTTATAGACAATAATCGTGATAAACTTTACGACGTTGTTGTTGTAATGAACTACAGAACCATTCTTGTTTCAGGTGTTTCAGAACACACGCACATTATTTCAGATTTACTAGGTGGAACTTCAATAGTCCTTGACCCTGATGATGAAAAGTATTCATTTTTTATCGAAATTGATGGTGAAAGCGGCGAACTTTCAGATATTGCGGTACGAAATGTAATTTCCTATGCTGAATCTACCGGAAACAAGAGAAATGTGAAGTATGTTAAGGTTTCTACAAAGTATGTTGAAGGCAAAATTGACACTATTGGTGGAGATGAAGTTTCAATAAACGGAGTGGAGTATATCCTCAACAAGAACATGGTTGATACT
>JAZQAB010000023.1:0-14342 GCA_045545055.1 Clostridia bacterium
AGTTAAAACAATATATTAATTACTACAACAACGAAAGAATTTCTATCAAACTAAAAGGAATGAGTCCGGTGCAATACCGAACTCATTCACAAGCAAGTTAATATTGAATTTTTGTCTAAACTTTTGGGTTCACTTCAAAAAAAGAACTCTCATTTTTTTCAAAATGAAAGTTCAAAAGTAGATGGCGGAAAAGTTAAGACTTATCTTAATATCCTACTCGCCAATACATACTTTGCAAAATGCACTATTTAGCTTGATTGTCAGTCACTATATGGTACTTTAAAATATTCCAAATTCTTTTTAAACTTATCTTGTGCCGACAGACAAGTATCAAGCAAATAACCTTTTTCGTTATTCCATTCGGAAAGTCCCCTGTAATAGAACATTTTAAGATTGTCATCAATGATAAATGGTACAATATTATTTTTCAGGCATTCCTTAAACATAATCAGTCTGCCTATACGACCATTGCCATCTTGAAAGGCGTGTATAGTTTCAAACTGATAATGGAAATCTATTATTTCTTCGAAAGTATGTTCGTTCTTTTGATTATAAGATTTCAAAAGTTCCTTTACTTTCTGTGCTACGGTTTCAGGACTCGCAGTTTCCTTACCGCCAACTTCATTAGGGAGTTTTTTATACTCGCCCACATTGAACCAATCTTTTCTTGAATCTGATGTGCCGGATTTTAAGGTGAAGTGCAGTTCCTTTATAAATTTTTCTGTGAGCTTATAGGTCGCACTATCAATTATCATATCAATGCATTTGAAATGGTTTGCCGTTTCTATAATATCATCAACATTGAGTGTAACATTTTCTGCTCCGATAGTATTAGTTTCAAAAATATATCTTGTCTGGTCATGGGTTAATTTACTGCCCTCAATATGATTTGAATTATAGGTGAGTTCTATTTGTACCTTGTGATAGATTCCACCTTTGAGGGAAGAGGCTTTTTCGGCACGTAATCTTTCAAGAAGTGTTTGCGGTTCGTCAGTCTTTTTATTTATTCTTTCTGGTCTTTCAGCATTTTCAGGGATATTCCAGGTTTTTCCGGTTAAAAATGCTCCCGGTATTTTGTTTTGAGCACAGTAATTGCGGACTGTACGTTCTGCCATATTCCATTTTTTTGCCATATCCGAAACTGATAAATACATCATCAACAATCCTCCTGGTATATATTTTGCCGATATCGGCAAGAAACGAGCGAACAAGACGATGATTTTGCTTAAAACTTGCCGATAAATAGTTTAAAAAAACGTAGTGAAAACCACTACGTTTTTTTGTTCCGTATGATTGTGCATACGGCTGGCGGAGAAGGAGGGATTCGAACCCTCGCGCCGGTTTCCCGACCTACGCCCTTAGCAGGGGCGCCTCTTCGACCTGCTTGAGTACTTCTCCATTTGCAGTAAAGCTACCTTCAAGGAACACAATCCTTGCATATTATTAAAATGGCGGAGAGGGTGGGATTCGAACCCACGCGCCCTTTCGGACAAACGGTTTTCAAGACCGCCTCGTTATGACCACTTCGATACCTCTCCAATCAAATCCGACTATGACAGTATACCAAAGTAAGGTGAAAATGTCAATAACTTTTTGCCAAAAACTTAAAAAAATTAGCCGAAATAAAATCAGATCTAACCTAATTTGTTCAAAGCGTCCTCAGCTGCTCTTTGCTGAGCCTCTTTTTTGCTGTAGGCACTGCCTTTTCCTAAGATTTTTCCGTTGGCAACTACCTGCATTTCAAAAAGGCAATGATGGATAGGTCCATTGGAGGAAATTATTTCATAAACGATGCTGCAAGCACCCTTTTCCTGTAGCTTTTCCTGTAGCTTTGTTTTATAATCAATTACCTGTCCACTTTTTGCGGCTGTATCTATCCTGTTTTTATAAAGTGAACAAAGGTAATTTCTGGTATTGTCAAGCCCTGCATCAAGATACATTGCCGCAATATGTGCTTCAAACATATCTGCAAGGATGGAGGGCCTTTTTCGGTCTCCGCAAAGCTCGGCACCGTTACCCAGCAGCATACATTCACCAATACCTATTTCCAAGGCAAGCTCGGAAAGCGTCTTTTCGCAGACAAGAGCGGCACGGATACGTGTCATCATTCCTTCGTTAATGTCGGGGAAATTATTAAACAGATATTCACCAACCAAAAAGTCGACTATGGCATCACCCAAAAATTCGAGGCGTTCATAGCTTTTAGTTCCATGCTCGTTTGCATAGGAGGTATGTGTGAAAGCCGTTTTAAGAAGCTGCGAATTTTTGAAGAAATACCCTATATTCTTTTGGAACTCAGTTATATCCATTGTAAGCACTCACTTTCGGCTAAATACAAGGGATTCAGGCTATGCTGAATCCCTTACATTATGTATTTTATACTAACTGTTCAATTCTCTCGGCAACGTCCCCTACGGTTTCAATGCCTTCGAGCTGTTCATCTTCAATTTCGATGTTGAACTCGTCTTCAATATCGCAAATGATTGTTGCAATATCTACGCTGTCTGCATGGAGGTCTGCAATAAATTCTGTATCTTCGTTAATTTCCGAAGCGTCCATCTTTAATCTGCTTCCCATAGCATCTGCAATAATGTTTTTTAATGTTTCAAGAACCATATGTTTCTAACTCCTTTCGACAAATATGATAATATAAAATTACGCCTTAGTCAAGTGTTTTATGCTGAAATTTTGGGGACGGGTAAATTTTTTGTTTGGGGGTTGATTTTCCCGTCCCCTTAAATCAAATTAAATAGAGAACACATAGCACTGTTGCGGCAATTTGCAGTATGGCGGCATTTATGGCAGGGAAGAACTGCCTTTTTTTAAAATGATATACGCACAGCGAGATTGTAAACACGCTGCACCACAAAAAGAATATTGTGAAGAAAAATTTGTAAACAGCCATTTAAAAAATCCCCCTCTTAGTTTGCTTCTTCAAAATCTGCATACACAACATGGAAGGAAACCTTAATCTGTGCCCGGGAGTATTTTTCCTTCCAGTTGAATTTCTTCCACTGCTTAACGTCTGTAAAGTGTTGCTTCAGGGAGCTTCCAAGTCCTAAAATATCGCAGTTTTGCTCTTTTTGCGATTTTTCGATTAGTTTTTTTGCATCATCTTCAAGAATATTTTCAAGATGACGGCAGAATTTCTCTGATTTCTTTGTGTGATTTTCAATTTTTCCGGCATCTATATATTCTATTGAAACAGGAACACTGATTTTAATGTGTGCAACACCGTTTTTTATTTCAGTGTGAACCTCGGCACGCTCCTGCTGATCCATACGGATAGTTACATAGTCGGATTTTTCAGGATATGAAATGCTGTAGTTTCTGGGATAAAATTCATTGCACATAAGTCTTACCAAATCTGTGTGAAAGCTTCCCAATGTTCCAATCATTTTATCATTTTTGAAAATTGCACTGCCAAGCACTTCGGCAGGGTTTTTGCCTTTTCGAATTATTTTGCCTGCACGTACTTCATAGTCGAAATCATCCTTTTTTTTGTTATCGGGAGCGTCCTCCTTTTTTGGAAGCTCATTCTTATTCACGCCCACAAGCGGAACTACGCTTCCCGAAAAATCCTCAGTCATATTATAGTAAAGATAGTAAAGGTAAGCTTCATTCACCTTGTCCTCGGCTACCTTTTTCATAATGTTGTCAAAATATTTTTCAATATAAGTTTCGTGAACGGGTTTTACGCTTCTCAGGTATTTTTCTGCTTTGCTCTCCGATACGCACACGTATGTGTTTGGACGAAAATCCCGTGAAGAGGCAAATCCCGATAAATATTCCTTAACCCCTTTTTTTGCTGTGTCTTTTGAAAATACAACTATTTTTGTATGGGAAAGATTTATTGCTTTGCTTTTTATTGAGTCAAGCTTTCGAATTGCCGAAAATACTGTAGGAGCTTCAACAGTCACAATATCAGGCTTGGGAGCAGAGGGGGCACCACCTCCCTCAGAACTGTTTTCACCGCCGGGATTTGCAAATACGAAGGATACCTTAACGGGAAAGCTTTCCCCTTTGTCAATGCCTACGGCAATTACATATGCCTGATTTTCCACGTCCGTCCCGTAACCGCAACCGCCAAGAATAAGGCTGATAAGAATAATTAATACAATTGCTCTTTTCATTTTGCAGTCCTCCTTTTTCTGATTCTCGCTGTAATGAGCGTTAGCAGAGGCAGGGTGGGAAATAAAAGACTGCTGATGCTAAGAAGCTTTTCATAAAAAGAAAAGGCACTGCTTTCACTGCTCGGAAGCAGTGCTGCAAAGAGTGTGATGAACGTAATAATAGGAACAAATGACTTTTCCTCACTTTGCTTCTCAGAGTCTAAGGCAAGCTTTGATGTGACACAGATGAGTATACTCATGCTGCACATCACAAATGCCGTCCATACAAAAACTACGATAGGTTCAAGCCTTTGCAGAAAAGCTCCCGATTTAATCATTCTTGTCATCTGATAAAAGGGAAGAAAGAAATTCTTTGATGCAGGGTAGGGGACAGTCAGGCAGTATGCGAGGGTAAAGCCCACTGAAATTAAGGTTATGATAATATAAGTTATTGCCGAACACTTTTTAAGCTCTCTGTAGCTTCCCAGAAGCGGCGCGAAGAAAAAAAGGAGAATGGTTTCCGCAAATCCGAAATGCTTTACGAATATTCCGTGAAGAAGCCTTTTTGTGCTTTCTCCGAAAATGGGCATCAGGTTGTCTGTCCTATAGTGCGGAAAAAGTGCAAGCGAAACCGTAATGATAGTAGCTGCCACAAAAGGAAAGATTATATTGCTGAGATTTGATGTGGCACGGGTGCCTGAGTATGCAGCGGCAAACACAGCCGCAAGAATAAATAAAATAAAAAATTCATCAGGTGCGGTTGTTGCCATGACGGTGCTGAGTGCCTCTGCCAGAAGCCGCAGCAGCAAAGCATTAAAAAGCGTGAAGGTAATTATATAAAAATAGCTTATAGCAGCCTTACCGAATTTCCCGAATGCCAGTGAAAAAATATCAGTAATTGAATCTGGAGCAAAGGGCTTATAAAACCATAAAACTATGCTCAGGGAAACAGTTGCAATTATACATTTAGCCAGAACATCAAGCCATGCGGCATTGCCCACATACTTGACCATATATTCGGGCAGTATAACAAGATATTTTGAAAGTATCGCACATGAGCAGAGAATTGCTATGCTGATACTGCCGCTTTTTTGTTTCATGTGCTCACCCTTTCCATTTTCTTGATATGTGTGCCTGCCGTCTTTTGCGTCTGGGGTTTATATAGTCCTCTCTGTTTTCCTGCTTCCATATGGGTGGAAGAAACATCGGAGAGGGGATTCCTTTGTTTGTTATGGGGGCAAAGGGTGCTCCCATGGGAACTCCCATTGAGGTAGCGTTTGTCCAGAGAAGAATGTTTACAAAAAGCCCCGATATAATTCCCAAAAAGCCTGCTATCGCACCTAAAAAAATGTATGCAAACCTGAGGATTCTTGCCGCTAATCCCAAATAGTAATTAGGCGTGGCAAAGGAGCCGATTGCAGTTATGGAAACAATAATAATGAGTATTGGGCTTACTATTCCGGCACTTACTGCCGCCTGTCCGAGTATTAAAGCTCCTACAATGCTTAGTGTGCTACCCGAAGCCTCCGGTACTCTTATGCTCGCCTCTCGGATTATTTCAAGGCATATTTCCATTATGATTATTTCAACCAAAGAGGGGAAAGGAACAGGCTCGCGGCTTGCTATAATTGACATTAATATCCCCGTAGGCAGAAGCTCCGAGTGAAAGCTCACCACAGCCACATAAAGCCCCGGCAGAAGAAGCGAAAGCATAAATGCAATCCAGCGTATGGTTCTTATAAAGTTCACATAGGGAAAACGCAGGTAGTTGTCCTCAGCCGCTTCGTTAAGCTCGAAAACTGTTGTGGGGAGTATTAATACAAAGGGCGAGCCGTCGACAAGTATTACAACCCGACCGTCAAGAAGTGCACGTGATGTACGGTCGGGTCTTTCTGTTGATAAAAACTGGGGGATAGTGGTAAAGCTTTTGTCCTCCAAAAGCTGTTCAAGCTCCGCAGCGGCAAAAATATAGTCAACTCCGACGCCTTCAATCCGCCTCAGAGTTTCCTCAACAAGTGATGCGTTGGCAACATTTTCAATGTACATGACGGAAACGGGCGTCTGACTGATTTTACCTACCTTAAATTCCCGACACATAAGGCTTTTGTTTCGTATCAGGTGTCTTATAAGAGCAGTGTTTTCACGAAGCTGTTCGGAAAAAGCATCGTTGGGACCACGAATAATGCGTTCCGTCTGCGGACTTTCCACCCCACGGTGCTGCCAGCCCTTTACGTCAAGGGAATAGGCGGTTTTTGCACCGTCTACAAGCATTATACAACTTCCGAAGTTAAGGTCGAAGGTTAAATCGCCTATTACATTTGTTTCTTTATATTCACTCTGCGAAAGCAGTATTTCACCGATACTGCGAAAAGAAGAAACCTCTATTTCACGGCTTTTCAGCATAAGAGGCTTCAAAATGAAATTGTTCAGAAACTCTTTATTTACAAGCCCGTCAATAAAAAATATAACTGCCTTGCGGTCGTTTCCGTCAATACGGATTGTAAATTCCCTTTTTTTAACATCACCGCTTTTGCCGAAAGCAAATTCCTCACTAAGCGTTTTATAATCCTTGCGGAAAGAGCCCGAAAGCTCAGGTCCACCGTGATTAAGCTGAGGAGAATAATCATCTGTCGGCTTTGCATCTTCAATTGCAAATGTTTCCTTTGGATTATATTTATATAAAAATAAATCACGAAGCTTCATTCTTATCACCTGAGTAATATGTTAACCCTTAAAGGAAGATTTATGCATAGAAAAAACTGCTCTCCGAAAGGAAAGCAGCTTTAAAACCTGAAATTACTTATAAATATAATACCAAATCCCACAAATAAGCTGACACAGTCCTGAAATCAGCATTGCACAAACTCCTCCCAAAAAACTGAACATACCCGTGCACAAGAATCCTGCAACAGCTATCCCAAGACCGTTAATAAGCAGTCTCCAGGAAGTGTATTGCCCAATAACTTCGTAGCTGACTATTTGCGTAACAATAACCGGGACAGTAGCATTTATTATGGTTAATAAAGCCGATGCCAGACCGTAAAAAAAGATAAATATCGCTGTGCTGTTTCCGAGCAGCATCGTCGGCAAACATATTGTAATGAATATGCTGCATATCAGCAGAATAAATCTTTCCTTGTGCATAGAAGCAATAAGCCTGTAGACTATGTATCCAAGCATTGTTGCAGCGTTGTAAATCAACACAAGCACTGTTGCCGACCTTGAATCAAGCAGATTATGTGAATACCCTATAGTAACGGCGAGCCCGATAATTCCTGCACAGAAACCACGGAGAAGATTGGGTAAGAGCAACGAGTAAAAAGGCTTGTACTTAAAGAAATTTATTTTTTCAGCTTCCGTCCTGATGTTACCATTTCCAATGCTTTCGGTATTCCTCATTGTGTAAGATATAGGGAAAAATACACCAATCAACAGTAGAGTAAAAACATATGCACAACACATAACAAGAGCAAAATCATATCGGTTTTGTAAATACGACAGAATAAACGATACCGCAAGTGAAAAAACTCCTGCAAGTATTCCTGAAATTGACAAAAATGTGCCGTAATTATTAATGTCCATAATGTGGTAGGGAACTTTATACGAAAGTATGGAATGTATGCTGTAAAACACGTTATAAACTATGCAAAGGCTTACGAGGATAAAGAACATTATACTTATCATTATTTTACCCTGCATACTCAGTAAAATTAAAAACAATACAAGGGGAATTGCAGGGAAATAAGATAACGAATATGCCTTTATAACATTCTTGGTTCTATCAATTCTTTTTGATAGCAAAATCATTGAAGCAGTCTGAACGAGTTGCGTTACAGAACTTAAAATGCTTACAATTTTTACGCTTAAGCAATTCTCAAGAAGAACGGTCTGAAAAAATCCGCCACTGAGGAAAAGCACAAGCAAATTGCTGATAATATTACAACCAATTAGTTTTTTTAAATTATCACTCATTTTGATTTAACTCCAGAAAATTTTCGCCAGCCAAAGAGAGTTATCGCTGCCGTATCTTTCGCATCCAAGTGGCTGCATCCATTCTGCGGTTATAAGCCAGGATTGATTTTCATCTGCCTCAATTGCCCAGAAATTGCCCAGTCTTGCTCCCAATTCAGGAACAAGGATTATTTCCTCGTCACGAATCAGACAGCTTCTTTCTTCGTCAAATCTTGTCATAAAAATAGGTGCACGGTGTCTGAAAACGTGGTCATTGTGAGCACCTCGTCTTGTATAAGCGAGAAATAAACCGTTTTTGTTAATTATCCAACGTTGCTGAGTATTATAGTTTTCCAATATGCTGCCGTCGTCCCATTCCCAGGGCTTAGGCTCTGAAAAATTATAACCGTCGTCGCTTACAGATAGCAATCCGCATTCATTCGAGCGTATCGTGAGGTAAAACTTTCCTTCAAGAAAGGCAAGAGATGGTTCAGTGAATCCTATTTTGTACTGAGGACCCTCAATTGGAGTGCCAGCCTTAACTATTCTAAGCCCGTTTTCTTCAAAGGCGTATCGGACGGTAACAACTTGTGGTTTACCGGGGGCTTCTTTTGTGGTAAAATAAAATGGGAGAAGAATATCTCCGTTATCAAATTCATAGGGTTGCCCCACATTATATGCAGTAAGGTAATCAAAGGGGAAAGGAATTTCGGTATAGTCGGTAAATTCCGCTGTGTCAGGGTTTATATTAAGAAAAATTGGGGTTCCCGTTGCGGCGAGACAAACACCTTTTACCAATATAGCAGAGTTGTCATTTTCATAATCGGTATTGTGTCCGATGCCGTACCATCTTTTGTGCTTTTTATTATAGAGACAGTGAGCACTGTGAGCAGTTCTGATTCCGTTTTGTACTGTAGGTGCAATCTTGCTTTGTAAAACCGGCTCTCCGAAGGTCTTTCCTCCGTCTGTGCTTTTTATCATATATTGGTCGTGGACAACATCGCAGCCGCTTAAAAGGAGCATCTGATAAGAAATAAGAACGTTTTCGTTTCCGTCTGTTGCCACATATGGGATTGTTTTGCAGAATTTGCCGTCAAAGCCCGGCAGCAGACGCTCTCGCGTATATGTGTAATTTATTTTTTCCATAGTAAGCCTCCCAAACACAATTATATTTTTATTATACACTTAAAAAAACGCAATGTAAATTGGCGTAAAAGTCATCATTTAAAAATAAATGTCCTTTTTTGATGTGAAAATTTGATTTAAAGTGTTGACTTTATATTTAATGCTGTGGTATAAAAATATCGGGTGGTGAAAATGGTGTATTCAATTTCAAGAATTTTGCCAATAGGAAATACCGACATTGTTGTGTTTTTTGAAAACAGAGGTTCAAAGTACAGCGGAAAAACACATATGCACAGTCACATTTATTTTGAAGTGCATTTTTTAATCGGCGGAAGCTCAATCATCAGTACAGAAAATGCGGAGTATATCGTAAAAGAAAATTCTGCATTGATTATACCTTCCAATGTTATGCATTCAGTTGTTGACAGCTCAGATTGTGAAAAGCTTTGTGTATCATTCCTTTTAAGAAAAAATGACAAAGTAAAAAGCGAAAATACATACGACACGCTTTTTTCAGCTTTTCTCACCGCAAAAGACCCATTATTGAGAGATAATTCCTTAAAAAATATAATAATTCCGCTTCTTGAAATTATAAATGAAGAAGACGTGTATCACATTGAAAAAACAAAAAATCTTCTTTCTCTTGTGTTCTTAGAGCTTGCACATTCCAATGAAGATAAAAATACGCAGACGAATATGCCGAAAAATGAAGACGAATACTACCGCAGCGGTATAATTGAGCGATACATAGCCACAAATTTTTCAAACCCGAATGCGAATATCAAAGAATTGGCAGAGCTTTTGTTTCTCAGCATTAAGCAGACCTCGCGAACTGTAAAAAAGCTTTCGGGAAAGACATTCGGGCAGATGCTTCTGAGCCAGAGAATGTATGTCGCAAAAGAACTGCTTGAATCGGAAAATCTTAAAATATATGAGGTCGCAGAGAAAGTGGGATATAATTCCTATGAAGTTTTCTACAAAGCGTATGTAGGCTTTTTCGGCACTGCACCGGGGAAAGCATACAAGGCAAAAACGAAGCCCATACTGTCGTATTGGCAAGGCTTTTAACGACGTAGCGGCAAAAAACTGACAAATCAATTTGACTTGTCAGTTTTTTTGTGTTTTAACTTATTATATTAGCAAATAGCCGTTCCTTCGGGGATTGAGTCATCAACAAAGATTACTTTGCAGCCGCAAGCGTTATTTGTTCCTGCAAGGAGCATACCGTTACTTGTCACGCCGCTAAAACGTGCAGGGGCAAGATTTGCCACAACGATAATTTTCTTTCCTACAAGCTCCTCTGCCTTGTAATCGTGCTTGATACTGGAAACAATTACTCTTTCATCAAGACCGTCAAAAAGCGTCAGCTTAATGCAGTTGTTGGACTTACGGATATCATTAACCTTTACTATTTTACATACTCTGAGGTCAATTTTTGAGAATGTATCAATATCAATTTCTTCCTTAATGGGTGCTACGGGATCGGGGTCACCGTAAACCTTTTGGGGCTCCTCTTCCACAGCTTCTTCCTCCTTGGGAGGGTTTTTCTCGATTTCCGTCATGGGAGTAGAGAAGTCAAGAAGGCTTAAATAGCTTTCCTTATCCACTGCAAAAAGGAAAAGATAGAGTCTGGGACCACGTTCCTTATCAATGATAAGCTTGTACACATTCTTGAAGAACTGACCCTGAACACCCTTAAGCTCCTTGGGATCCATATCCTCGCCAAAAATTTTCTTGGGAATTGCGTAAAGCTCGGAATTAAGGTCATCGAGGCTGTACCCGTCAGTCTTAAGGAAATCAACCAAAAGCTCAATTTCCTTCTTTTCTTCATCTGTAAAGCTGTTGTAAAGCTCCCAGTTGCGATACTCGCGAAGCCTGTTCACGTTTTCGGGAGAACACTGCTCAAGCCAGTATTTTGCTCTTTCCAGTCTGTCGGCAAAATCAGCATATTTATATGGAGTACCGATTTTTTCAAATACGATTTCAAGCATAGGAACATTAAAGTTTACAACGCTTCCAAGCTGAACTAAAAGTGACATGGGAACGGTTGTGGGAGTTCTTCCCTCAACTGTGGTGTTGTACATGATTTCCTTTGTATGCTCGTCAGCAGTACCGTCAGCGAAGGCAGTCTGCATCTTGTCAAACTCAAAGTACTGACGAAGGATTCCGTCGTCAAAGCAGAAGTCAAATGCCTTGAGAGGCTCGGTCTTTGAGTAAAGCCACAAAATTACTTCGGGCTGATAAAGGTTAAGGAGTGTTTCGGGAGTAAGGTTAAGTCCTGAAGAACCTGACATCTTACCTGTAGTACCCTTAATACCTATGAACTCATAGCCTTGGAACAACGGAGGCTCATAGCCGTAGATTGCTTTTGCAATATCCTTACTGGTGTCGTAGCTTCCGTGCCTTGCCGCATGGTCTTTTCCGCCCGGCTCAAAATCAACACCCTCGTACATCCAACGCATGGGCCAGTCAATCTTCCATGCAAGCTTGCAGTTAAAGTCCTTTGTGAAGTCAAAGCTTCCGCTATGACCACACTGGCAGGAATATTCTGCAACGGTGCAGTCCTCGGAAAGTGAGTGAATCTTGGTTGTATCTTTTCCGCAGACGGGGCAGTAGATGCTTACGGGATAGTAAGCTTCTCTTTCGCCCTCCTGAGCCTGCTGAGTGCGGTGAGAATCAAGAATATCAAAGATTTCCCCACGCTTTTTAAGAGCTGTGAGAATATGCCGGGTGTATTTGCCGCTTCTGTACATTTCGGCTTGGTGGCGGTAGTCCATATCAATGCCGAATTTTACGATGGAACGCTCAAATTCCTTTTCAAAATACTGAGCGTAGGTTTTAATTTCGGGGCAGTCCGAGAAAGGATTTTCCACGTCAGCATAGGGTTTACCGATATGCTGCTCAAAATCGTCACGAACCTTGGCAACGTTTACGGGAACCTTTCTGAGTCTGTCAAATTCGTCCCAGGAGAAAAGAAGGCGTGCCTTTTTGCCCATCTTTCTAAGGGCACGTACTACAAAATAGCTTGTAGCTATATCACGGAAGTTACCGATATGAATCGAGCCTGACGGGCTGATACCTGCGGCACAAACGTATTCTTCCTTATTGGGATTACGCTCAATAATTCTTTGTGCAATTTCTTCTGACCAATGCATTGTTCATCATCCTTTAAGTAATATATTACATAATATAACTACAATATTATAACCTGTTTTCCTTATGTTGTCAATGAAAAAAGGCGATAATTTAGGAAATATGAGCATTTACCTCTTGACAAAGGTGTCATAATATGTCATAATACATGTGTTATTTTAATAAAGGCTAAGCGAAGTATGCAGGAAAAGGTGTAAGCCTACCGAAGGAGTAACACTCTCAGGTTCTCACTATTGAGAAAAGACTGCAAACGGATAGCACTCCGGAGAAGTCCGTTTCCTTTTTAATAAGGAACAAAAGGGTGCCGAAGGTGCAAGGTTTCTTTTTTGAAGCTAATCTCTCAGGCAAAAGGACGGAGGTACATAATCAGGCTTATTTACTGTGCGGAGTTTTTTGTGATGAGAAAACTCTGCTTTTTATTTTGCTTGGCAAAAGAAAGGATGTTTTATTTATGATGGCATGGTTGGCTGAATTTAACACAGACATCAACAATTTCGTATGGGGAAAGGGTTTATACCTGCTTCTTTTTGCAGGTGTTTTGGCAACTGTAGTAACAGGCGTTTTCCAGATTACCCATATCGGGCATTGGTTTTCACAGACCCTCGGTTCTCTCTTTAAGAAGGACGTATCGGGTCATGTAAAGGGAAAATCAATCTCTCAGTTCCAGGCACTTTGTACAGCTCTTGCGGCAACAATCGGCGTAGGTAATATTGTCGGTGTTGCAACGGCTATTGCACTCGGCGGCCCCGGAGCAGTGTTCTGGATGTGGCTTGCGGCATTCCTCGGAATGATGACAAACTACTCAGAAAATGTTCTTGGTATTTACTACAGAAGAAAAAATGCTGACGGTGAGTGGTCGGGCGGTGCGATGTATTATCTTCGTGACGGTCTCGGCTCTTACAAGGGTTGTAAGCAGATAGGTAAAATCCTTGCGGCTCTTTTCTCTGTTTTTGCAATCCTTGCATCCTTTGGTATCGGTGCAATGGGTCAGATTAACAAGATTGTAATTTCCATTGTTGAGAATTTCAAGATTCCTTCACTTGCAAACAATATGCTCTATGAGGGCGTAAGCATGTATCACCTTATCTTAGGCATTGTGCTTGTGGTAATCGCAGGTCTTATTATCCTTGGCGGTCTTAAGAGAATTGCAAACTTTGCAGAAAAGGTAGTTCCTTTCATGGTAGTACTTTTCGTATTAGGAAGTATCGTTATCATCTGCAAGAATTTTGCACAGGTAGGAACAGCTTTCGGTGCAATTTTTAATAATGCATTTTCAGGCAATGCCGCATGGGGCGGTGCTGCAGGTGTCACTCTCAGTCAGGTTATAACTCAGGGCTGTAAGAGGGGTGTGTTCTCAAACGAGGCAGGTCTTGGTTCTTCCGTTATGGTTCATTCCAACTCAAACGTTATCGAGCCTGTTCGTCAGGGGCTTTGGGGTATCTTCGAGGTGTTTGCCGATACAATGATTGTTTGTACAATGACAGCTCTTGTAGTACTTACCTCAGGCGTTATCGACCTCAGTAATGGTACTATCCTCATGGGTACAACAGATACTCTCGTTGCGACAGCATTTTCAACAGTGTTTGGCAGCATCGGCGGTAAGTTCGTAGCAATTGCAATTCTTCTCTTTGCATTTACTACCGTTCTTGGCTGGGACCACTACGGTAGCAAGGCTTGGGAATACCTTTTCGGCACAAAGTCTGTTAAGGCTTATAAGGTAATTCACCTTGTAATGATTCTCTGCGGTGCACTTCTTACATCATCTCTTGCATGGGATATTTCCGATACATTTAACGGACTTATGATGATCCCCAACCTTATTGGTGTTATTGCACTTTCCGGTCTTGTGTGCAAGATTACAAAAAACTACATAGACCGAACAATCCGCAAAAAGGATATTCAGCCTATGCTTTCAGTATTCCCGGATATTCAGAAAGAACAGGAAGAAAACTAAAATCTTAAAGAGCTGTTGAGATAATCAACAGCTCTTTTTTTATACAA
>JAZQAB010000024.1:0-7871 GCA_045545055.1 Clostridia bacterium
GTGTTGAAAAATACCTCTCCGCAGTGTCGGGAAGCACGGTTACAACGGTTTTCCCTTTGCCAAGCTTTTTTGCAAGCTTAATTGCCGCAGCAACGTTTGTGCCGCTGGAAATTCCGCACATAATGCCTTCCTTTGCAGCCAGATCCTTAGCGGTCTGAATTGCTTCCTCATCTTTCACTATACATATATCGCTGTAAATCTTCTGATTAAGAATCGGGGGGATAAGCCCGTCACCTATACCCATTTGCAAATGGGTACCGATAGAACCTCCCGAAAGAATTGCCGCATGCTCAGGCTCAACCGCCCAGATGGTCATATCGGGATTATGCTCCTTAAGCACCTCACCTATACCTGTAATTGTGCCGCCTGTACCGATTCCGCTGCAAAATCCGTGAATTGGACCGTCCACCTGCTCTATGATTTCAGCGGCTGTTACATTACGCTGAACGGCAGGGTTTGCAGGGTTTTCAAACTGCTGGGGGACGAATACATTAGGATCTTCCCTCTGCATACGAAGAGCAGTCTGTAAACATTCTTCAATACATTCACCAATGTTACCTGCATCATGAATGAGAATGACCTCAGCCCCATAATGCTTTACAAGCTTTCTTCTTTCTTCACTTACAGAATCGGGCATAATAATCTTTGTCTTATATCCTCTGACCGCACCTACAAGAGCAAGCCCTATTCCCTGATTGCCGCTGGTAGGCTCAACAATAATGGTATCTTTATTTATTTTACCCATTTTTTCGGCTTCAAGTATCATATTATACGCAGTTCGTGTTTTTATTGAACCGCCTACATTAAGTCCTTCAAACTTCACTAAAATCCGAGCACTTTCACTGTCACCCATACGGGAAAGGCAAATTACTGGAGTGCTTCCCATTGCCTCTAAAATATTGTTAAAAACCATTGTATACCTCCGATTGGAAATTGTTTTCACTACTTTTATATTATCAACTTCCAAATTTGGTGCTTTATTCTATAAATTGTAACACAGATTATTTTCCATTTCAATATTTTTTTGTCAGAATATCAAGGATAATAAAACTTTTTTAATGAAAAACTACAGCTTCCACGCGAGGGAGCTGTAGTACCGAATAGGAATTTGCGTAAATTTAATTCGCAAACACTGTGGCAATGAAGATTTGCCTTGTATTGCTTTTTATGGGGCGAAATTAAATACATTGTGTTTTGCTCCATTTTTTCGGGCGGATAATATCCACCCCTACGGAGCGGTGACGTCAGCCCTTGAATTTATATGCTGTTTTTGTATCGTATTTCTCCCCTGCTTTAACAATAGTTGAAGGGAAATGCGAGTGTTTCATACTATTGGGGAACATCTGTGTTTCAAGGCAAAGAGCATTGCGGCGGCAATAGCTTGCACCGTCCTTGCATTTTCTTTTTTCATTGGGTGCTCCACCGGGAAGGTAAAGCTGTACTCCGGGAAGGTCAGTATACATTTCGATTGAAATACCGCTCTTATCCCCTGTGAAAATTCCTGCAAGCCGATAGTCTCTTCCATTAAGAACAAAGTTATGGTCATATCCGTCAAACATATCCGTCTGCTCATGCTTCATTGAAAGCTTTTCTCCCAAAGTCGCTTCCTTTCTGAAATCAAAAGGTGTGCCGTCAACCTTGGCTATGCTTCCGTCGGGGAAGCATTCCTTTGTGTTGGGCGTATAGAAGCTTGAATCAAGCCACAGTTTACAGTTTTCAACACTGCCACTGTCGTGACCGTTGGGATTGAAATATGTATGGTTTGTCATATTGATAATCGTATCTTTGTCACATTCGCCCTCATAGTGAATTTCGATTGCATTATCCCTGGTAAGAGTATATGTAACCTTGATTGCGGCATTACCTGGAAAGCCTTCCTCCCCGTCGGGGCTGATTCTGCGTAAAATTACGGCGGGTTCCTCACCGTCCGAGGTTTCCACGTCCCAGATTTTTTTGTCAAATCCGTTCGGACCTGCGTGGAGGTTGTTTCTGCCGTTGTTTGGGGTAAGCTTGTAGGTCTTTCCGTTAATTTCAAATTCGCTATTTTCAATTCTGTTGGAATTTCTGCCTATCATAGCTCCGTAGCAGCTTCCGTTATTAAGGTATTCTTCGAAATTGTCCCAACCTAAAGCTACGTCCGTGCCATTATATACAAGGCGTGTAATAATCCCTCCGTAGTTTAATATTTCGGCACTAAGACCGTTTTTATTGTCAAGAGTATATGCAATTATCTCATGTCCTTCAAGTTCTCCGTATTTTCTGCTTGTAATACTCATTTTGTTCATTTCCTCTCAATCAAATCTTTTATAACTTCACCCGCAATAATAAGCCCTGCTACAGATGGCACAAAGGATATGCTCGCAGGTGTGGGCTTTTCTGCGGTATCAACATCTTGTTTTATAGGTTCTTCCTTTGAATAAAGAACCTTGAGCTTTTCTATCCCACGCTTTTTAAGCTCCCTTCTCATCACCTTGGCAAGGGGGCAAACTGAGGTTTTGTATATATCCGTAATTTCAAAAAGCGTAGGGTCAAGCTTATTTCCTGTTCCCATACAGCTTATTACGGGAACATTTGCTTTTTTTGCATTTACGATAATTTCTATTTTTGCCGTAACAGTATCTACGGCATCTATAACATAATCGTATGTTGAAAAATCAAACATATGGGAATTTTCAGGCAGAAAAAAGGTTTTGTAAGTACTTACCAATGCCTTTGGATTGATGCTTAAAATTCTGTTTTTTGCAACGTCAACCTTAAACTCCCCTACTGTATCATGAGTGGCAATAATCTGGCGGTTCAGGTTTGTTATATTAACCGTATCGTTATCTATTAAATCAAAATGCCCGACTCCGCACCTTACAAGTGCTTCAAGGGCGTAGCTGCCCACGCCGCCGATTCCGAAAATCGCAACACGGCAGGAGGAAAGCCTTTCCATGGCGGCTTTCCCTATCAGCCTTTCTGTTCTTGAAAATTCATACTCCATGATTATTCCCCGATTATAATTTCTTCAAGCGAGCGTTTAGGTACATTAAGAACGCCATTTTCGCCCATAAAATATTTTACATCGCCGTCTTTCATGTCGCAGACAGTGCTTTCCTGTGCCGCTTCCCCTACTGCAAGAAGATAGAGCATCTTAAGATTTTCGGGAATAGCAAGTATCTTTGAAATTTCCTCTCTGTTAATTGCACCGAGCCAGCAGGTGGAAAGATTAAGCTCTGTTGCCCGAAGCATCATATTGGTGACTGCCGCACCTGCATCTGTTTCAAATGCAGCGTTTTTCTTTATTTCGGTGTCACCGAGGATTGCTATATATGCGTTAGGCTTCTCACTCTCTTTGGGAGCACCGTCCGTAAGATAACCTGCCCATTTAATATGCGGAAACACTGCCTTTACTTCGTCGGCATCATTAATACATCTGAATTTAAGGGGCTGAAGATTTGCTCCATATGCCGCAAGGCGTGCACAATCAATCAGCTCGTGTAAATCAGCTTTGTCGATAATTTTATCTGTAAATTTTCTGATAGTTCTGCGTTTTTCTATTGCTTCACGTACATTCATTTTCTCCACTGCCTTTCAGTTCGTTTTCAAGCCACAGCTTTTCTTTGTCGGTAAGCTGTGCCTTTTCTATTAAATCGGGGCGTTTTTTTGCCGTCCGTATAATACTTTGCTCCCTACGCCATTTTTCTATCTTTGCGTGATGTCCGCTAAGGAGGATTTCGGGAACCTCCCGACCCATAAATTCGGGCGGTCTGGTATACTGGGGATATTCTAAAAGTCCGTTATAATGACTTTCCACGCTGGCAGTTTCCTCGCTATCCAGCACGCCCTCAATCATTCGGCTGACGCAGTCGATAAGCACCATGGCAGGAAGCTCTCCGCCTGTCAGCACATAGTCACCTATTGAAATTTCTTCGTCAACAATTTCTTCTAAAATACGCTCATCTACGCCCTCATAATGACCGCACACAATTATAATATGCTCATTTTGTGCAAGCTCACGTGCTTTGTTTTGTGTAAGGGTAGCACCCTGAGGGGACATATATATAACATGGGGCTTTTTCTCCCCTGCCACTGCCTTGTATGCATCGTAAATGGGCTGTGGCTGCATCACCATTCCGCCGCCTGCACCGTATGGGTAATCGTCAACACGGCGGTGCTTGTCCGTGGAATAGTCACGGATATTTATATACTCAGTTTCAATAATTCCTTTGTTAATCGCTCTGCCGATAATGCTTTCGGAAAGTGCTGAAAGCATTTCGGGAAAAAGCGTTAAAACGCTGAATTTCATTTATATCAGTCCTTCAATGGGGGTTATAAATATTTTTTCATTTTCAAGGTCAACCCTATTTACAAATACAGGGATATTGGGAATAAGTACCTTTTCGCCGTTTGCCTTTGTTATTTCAAGCAAATTGGAGGCAGTATTTTCAATTACATCGGTAACCTTTCCAAGCACGGTTTCATCGGGAAGAATTGCCGTAAGATTTTTAAGCTGAAAGAAGTAATATTCACCCTCGGGGAGAAGCGGCAAATCCTCCTCTTTGGCAAAAAGCTCCGTAAATTTAAGCTTTTCGGCACATTCTACACTATCCACGCCCTCAAGCTTCAAAAGCACACTGCCCTTTTGAAATCTCCATGAAAGGATTTTCATGGGGGTGTTATCCTTTTTATATACGGTTTTCACCTTTTTGAAAAAAGCTTCTCCGTCGGTATAATGAAGTGCCTTAACCTCGCCTCGGATTCCGTGAGTATTTACAATCTGCATTACGTATATCATAAAAAAACTCCATTCTGAGTAGATAGAATAATTTTAGCATATATTTTCCTGTTTTGCAATATCTTTTAAATCAAAAAAGAATCGGCACTGCCGATTCTTTTTTGATTTACTTTACGCCGAAGAGCATTTCACTATAGTCAGGATATGGCCATATATTTCTGTCACAGATTACTTCCAGTTCATCTGCGGCACTTCTCAATTCCTCCATCACCCTGATTACACTATCACGATAGAAGTTTGCCTTCTCCTGCGGGTCATCGATCTTTTCTGTTTTGTGAAGAGCTTTTTCAAGGGCATCAGTCTTTTCATACATTGTATCTAAAAGAAGCGATGCTTTTTCTATATTCTTTTCCTCGTATTTGCTTGCCGCACCCTTAACTGCCGCTCTCTTTTGGTTAAGCGTTTCAGAAAGTGTGCCGATAAAGCTTGAAACAGCAGGCATTATATCCTTTTGTGCCATTTCAAGCATTGTAAGCCCCTCAATATTGAGGATTTTACAATAGTGCTCCAAAAGTACTACATAACGGCTTCTTACCTCAATTTCAGAATACACCTTATGAGTTGCGAAAAGGTTTATATTTTTCTCTTTTATAAGATGAGGAAGTGCATCGGGAGTTGTACGGAGATTTAAAAGTCCCCTTCCCTCTGCTTCTTCTATCCATTTATCATCGTAGCCGTTTCCGTTAAATATAATACGCTTATGCTCTTTTATAGTTCTCTTTATAAGCTCATGAAGTGCATTTTCAAAATCGGGGGCATTTTCAAGCTCGTCTGCAAACTGACGAAGGCTTTCTGCCACTGCCGTATTAAGTACTACGTTTACCTCCGAAATTGATGAGGCACTGCCAAGCATTCTGAACTCAAACTTATTTCCCGTAAATGCAAAGGGGCTTGTTCTGTTACGGTCAGTTGTGTCTTTCGGGAATCTTGGAATTACGTGTACACCAATTTTAATCTGTGTTTTTTCTCTGCCGTCGTATTCCTTGTCTTTTTCAATAGCTTCAAGGATTTCGCTAAGCTCGTCACCCAAAAACATTGAAACTACCGCAGGGGGTGCTTCGTGAGCACCAAGACGGTGGTCATTTCCGGCACTGGCAATTGATACCCTAAGCAAATCCTGATAATCGTCAACCGCTTTTATTACAGAGCAAAGGAACAACAAAAACTGTGCATTTTCGTGGGGAGTTTCACCGGGGTCAAGAAGATTTTTACCCGTATCTGTGGATATTGACCAGTTATTATGCTTACCGCTGCCGTTTACTCCCTCAAAGGGCTTTTCATGGAGCAAGCAGACAAGGTCATGCCTCTGTGCTACCTTCTGCATCATTTCCATGGTGAGCTGATTGTGGTCGGCGGCTATATTTGTAGTAGTATAAATGGGTGCAAGCTCATGCTGAGCAGGAGCCGCTTCGTTATGCTCTGTTTTAGCAAGGATACCAAGCTTCCAAAGCTCCTCATCAAGGTCATGCATAAAGTTTATTACGCGGGGCTTGATGCTTCCGTAATAATGGTCGTCCAGCTCCTGTCCCTTGGGAGGCTTAGCTCCGAAAAGAGTTCTGCCTGCAAAAACAAGGTCGGGACGCTTATGATATGTATCCCTCTCAACAAGGAAATATTCCTGTTCGGGACCGACTGTAGTACGCACATTTTTAACATTTTCATGTCCAAAAAGCTTCACTATACGTGTCGCCTGTTTATCTATTGCCTCCATACTGCGAAGAAGAGGTGTCTTCTGGTCAAGTGCCTCACCGCCATAGGAACAAAACGCTGTGGGAATACAAAGAGTATTATCCTTAATAAAGGCATAGCTTGTAGGGTCCCATGCAGTATATCCACGGGCTTCAAAGGTAGCACGAAGTCCTCCCGACGGGAAGCTTGATGCATCGGATTCACCCTGAACAAGCTCTTTTCCCGAAAATTCCATGATAACCTTATTGGCGTCCTCAGCAGGGGAAATAAAGCTGTCATGCTTTTCCGCAGTAACACCCGTCATAGGCTGAAACCAATGTGTATAATGCGTCGCACCGTTTTCAATCGCCCAATCCTTCATGGAATTGGCAACAACGTTCGCAACCTCAAGGTCAAGTCGTTTATTATTTTTTATGGCTCTTTGCATCATGGCATAGGTTTCCTCCGGAAGCCTTTCCTTCATTACTGAAGCATTAAATACCATACTGCCGAATATTTCGGTTACATTATTCATTGCCACAACTCCTCTCTTGATAAGACCAATAAATTATACCATTTTGTAGCTTTTTTGTCAACTGTTATATTAGGCAACAATCTTAGGCGTTTTTTTATATAAAGTTTTCGGAAACTGTTGACAAAAGACATTTTATTTCATATAATGACTATAGAGAAAGGCAAGACCTCAAACGGTTATGCCGTAAGATTTTGTTACATAAAAAAGTAACGCCAACTTATAGCAGGGTGGGCGTTACTTTTTTATGGTTATAATAAGCACAATTAAAGTGATAATATACATCATTATGTACACATACTCCATAAGCTATCACCTCCTTGAAAGAAGATGACAGCATAACCGCCCAGCTTTTACACTGTTTTAGGTCTTACCTTCTAAGGTATTATACAATATTTTTTGTATTATTGCAATATATTTTTGGCACAGTTTGTGGACTACCCAAAACTGTGCCATTTTTTTAAAGAATCTCCGCTATTTTAGCTATTATTCCCCAAACCCAGAAGGCAAGAAGAATCACAGGAAGAATGTATTTGCAATATACCCTAAGCTTTGCCGAGAACTTTATTCCCTGTCCCATATTTGCTTCCTCAAAGAAGTTTTTCCAGCCCCAGCCGTATTTCTTTGAAGTACAGAAAAGAACATATACCAAAGAGCCGAGAGGAAGAATATTGTTGCTTACAATGAAATCCTCAAGGTCGAGAATACCGCTGCCTTTTCCCAAAGGCTCAATAAATGAAAGGATATTAAAGCCCAATGCACAGGGAAGCGAAAGAACAATTACCAAAAAGAAATTTACAATGCAGGCTTTTTTACGTGACCAAGCCTTATCCATCGCAAAGGATATAATGTTTTCAAACACGGCAACAAGGGTAGAAAGTGCCGCAAAAATCA
>JAZQAB010000025.1:0-41453 GCA_045545055.1 Clostridia bacterium
TAGACCTGTTTACTGCAGCGAATGCTTTGCAAAAAACAAATAATCTCCTTATTAACCAGAGAAGATTACAACAAAATGGTGTTAGCTTAGCTAACACCATTTTTTGTTGGCTCTATAATATTTATTGGGGTAATCAATAAAGCTTCACAATAAAGAAGCGTGCCGCTTCACCCTCGTCGCACCCGAACATTGCACGAACACAGTTTCATACGTTTATATCGTAATCGGGCGGTTCGTGAACTGCCCCTACGATTTAAATTGTATTCTTCAATTTAATCAAGGGGAAGCCTGGTAAAAGTGCATAGCAAAAGAGCACGGGAAATCCGTGCTCTTTAATTAGCTCTTTAATTATGTAATCTGTTAAGCGATTACCAAGACCACTTGTTATCCATTTTAGAAATCTGTCCGGAAATTTTCTGAGTTGCAGTCAAGTTTTCGTTTTTCTGCAAATACTCAAGTGCCTGCTGATCACCGCTTGTTTCAATTACATCAACTGTTTCAAGAGCTAATGCAACGATTTCGGGTTTATTATACTTTTTCATCATTCATTACCTCCTGATTTTAATTATTTCTGTTTGCGTTATCAAAGTCATAGTCTGAGAATACTTCTGCATCTTCAGCAGTATCTCCAACTACACCAGTCTTAACAATTGCATGCAAGCCGGTAATTGCTACAGGCTCTTCAGTACTGTTACCATTAGAGAATGCAAGACCGATCTGAACTGTACCGTTAAGAACAGAGAAAAGGCTATCATCAGCCGGAACGTATGCAACACCCTTCTCACCAGAATGGCGGATAGACCAAATCATATCCTTAACAACTCTGCCTTCGCCTACAACCACATTAACTGTAGCGATGAGAGCACCAGCTTTGTCGTTATCTGTTTCAGGAAGCTCACCATTTGACGCATCAACTGCAGCCTGAATGTCTGCATCTGTGATGTTTTTAACGATTGTTACAGTAACTGTTTCGTCAACTTCAACTTCAAGTGCTGCAGAAAGCATCAATGCCTTTTCTCCAACGTTCTGGTATCCGTAGAAAACATTAACAGTTTCCAATCCGCCTGTACCAAGTGTGATAGAAGCTGTACCTTCTGCAGTTGTTTCTGTCTGTGCAACATCCTTAATGTTAGTTGAAGTAATGTTTGCTGCTTCTGTCACACTAGTGTCAGTAACAACAAATGCGATAGGTGTAGAAGCTGTAGCACCTTCAACAATAACAGTAACAGAGCCTGCTGTAGCAATCTCAGCACTGCTGTCTGCGAATGCTACTACAGAAAGAAGCATGCACATTACTGTTGCGAAAGCAATAGCTTTCATGAATTTCTTCATTTTAGTTTCCTCCTCAATTAAAAATATTAAATTAAATTAAATTAAATTACAATTTCGTACAAACAGGCGGAACAACCTCTTTGTACTACTTATACAATATGAATTATACTCTACTTTCAAGGATAATGCAAGAGTTTATTTAAAAAATTTCAAACATTTTTCCCCAATTTTTTCCGTCTGTTTTTGTATGGTTTGACGAAACAATTTTGTAATATTTTTCACAAGGATAGTCATTTTCTCTTTACGGCTTAGCCGACGGAACTACACAAGCATCATACCCTGTTTTTAAAACAAATCACTATGCGTCCCCGTTCTTGTAAGATATAATATCAATTCATTGTCTGCAATCTCATAAATCAGCAGCCAATCGGGTGTAATATGGCACTCCCTGCAACTCGAATATTCACCCGATAAGTTATGGTCTTTATTCTTTTCCGGGAGTCTTTCACCATTCGCTAATTTTCTTATTACCTCTGTCAGCAGTGAAATATTATAGCCTCGTTTTTCAATTCGTTTTAAGTCCTTTTGAAATTTTGTAGTAGGTCTTATTGAGTACATCAAACGAGCAACTCCTTCATCATATCATCAACATTTGTATATGTTTTTCCAAGTGAAGGATTTTTCTTCATTGCTTTCACTTCTTCTATTGCTTCTATAGTTTCGCTATTTGGAATCCGTAAAGATATGTCAAAGGGAATCCTTTGCTCCCTGACAGCTTGTTTTGCGGATAACGTGAAAAATGTTGTCATATCCATTCCAAGGTTCGATACCAATTCTTGAAGTTGTGCTTTAAGTTCCTCGTCCATACGCATTGTTACATTTGTAGCAGCCACTATCATCAGCCTCCTTTACTATTATATTATCACAATATAATAACGCCGTCAATACATTGTATGTATTTTTTTTATTTTTTATTCGAGTATTTTAGGTCAGGAGAGCTCTGCATGGGCTGCAATCCCCTTTAACGGCAGGAGCAAGCCCCTGCCCTACTTACTACGCACAATTAAAGTGCCTTTAACGCCATTGGGTGCGTAGGCATTTATGGTGGTTTTACCCTTTCCCACAGCCTGGATTACGCCCTTTTCATTAACCTTTACAACGCTGCTGTCCTCAGTTTCCCAGAAGATTCTGTCCTTATCCTCAGAATTGGAGGGAACGACATATGCACGAAGCTGGAGCTTGTCCCCGCTTTTCACGGTGATATCGCCCTTTCCTCCTGCGGAAGCACCTACGGTTATCTCAGTTATGTCCGATTCCTCGTCAAAGGTGCGGACAACGTTACCGTCCTTATCTGTATAAGCGTCCTCATTTCTCACCACAACGCCCACATGCACATACTGCTCACCGCTCATTGCAGTAATAGTGGTAATACCGTTATCCACTGCTGAAACGGTGCCGTCGGGCGATACCACGGCAATGGATTCGTCCGAACTTGACCACTCTATATGTTCTTCGGGGGCATTTGCCACCTTAACGGTATATCGCTGCTTAGGCTCCATTCTGAGGAAATCCTCCTTGACTGACATTTTCTCCTCTTCTCCGCAAGAGCATAAAAGCAGCATTGATATAGCAACAAGCCCCGATGCAAGCATTCTCTTTTTCATTTATATAATCCCTCCGAGTTCATATGGTTTGAGGTAAAATACCCCTTACTTTAACTATACACCATTTTTCTTGCTTTTTCAACACTTTTTTATTGGGGACTGGCGAATTCCGGGCGACCACATAGGGTCGCCCCTACGCATTTTTAATTAATATTCTTCGCTCCCTTTTGGGGACGGGGCAGTTTTTGTTGCTCCTTCGGATTACAAAAACTCCCCCGTCCCCTTCGCCCCTATACCTTTTTAATTAATATTCTTTTTCTTTAATGCGGAATATTTTCTTTGTTATTCCTGCAAGGAATTTGGGAAGCTTCATAACTACAACCTTCAATACTATACCTCCTTTTGTCGGGAGGGCATGGAAACCCTCCGGCGTTGATTTTACGGGAGGGCATGGAAACCCTCCCCTACTACATTCTCATCATACTGCAGCCCAATACAATAATAAGGGCACCCTCAATCACTGCAAGAAGCCACATAGGAAGAATTAATGCCGTAAAAATTCCTGCTATGTATGCCAGGGTACACGCTCCGCACGGTCTGCAATGCTTTTTCTTCAAAAAAGGAGCACCCCCTTTCACTACATAGTACGAAAGAAGGTACTTTTTTGTTACAGATTGTTCTAAAATGAAAGTGGAAAATTGCCCTGTTAAAACCAATAGGGGTTCACGTCTTACTGCAGGCTTTTTTGTATTTACGGACAGTCGAGGACGCCTGTCCCTACGCCTACGGATTATAAATCGTTTGTTGGGGACGGGGCAGTTTTTGTTGCTCCTTCGGATTACAAAAACTCCCCCGTCCCCTTAGTCACATTACTTTAAAAGCTCGCCTACGCCGCCGAGAACGTATTTGGGTCTGTATGGGAAAAGCTCAATATCCTCCCTTTTAGTAACTCCGCTAAGCACCAGCACGGTGTCCACATTGGACTCGATACCTGCAATAATATCGGTATCCATTCTGTCGCCAATAAATGCAATTTCCCTACTGTGACAGTCAAGCTTATTAAGCCCGTGGCGAAGCATAAGGGGATTTGGCTTACCCACAAAGTACGCCTTTTTACCCGTTGCTATTTCAATAGGAGCAATAAGTGCACCCGTTGCAGGCATGATTCCCTTTTCCGTTGGTCCTGTAATATCGGGATTCGTGCCGATAAGCTTTGCACCATTATTTACAAGCTCAATTGCTTTCTCAATTTTTTCAAAGCTGTATGTACGTGTTTCGCCTACAACAACGTAGTCGGGATTCACGTCATTCATATATATGTGATGGTCATAAAGAGCCTTGGTCAAAGCCGCCTCACCTATAACATAGGCGGTACAACCGGGTCTCTGAGAGTGCAGAAATTCAGCAGTTGCCATTGCACTTGTGTAAAAATGCTTTGCCGGAATGGAAAGCCCCATTCGCTCAAGCTTCATACTAAGCTCATGAGGGGTACGCTCGGAGCTGTTGGTAAGAAAAACAAACTTTTTATCGTTTTTCTGCAACCACTGCACAAACTCCTTAACTCCGTCAAGTATTTTATTCCCATGATATATAACGCCGTCCATATCGCTGATAAAGCCTACTTTATTTGTAATTTCATGCATTTTTTATCACCTCATAGCTCCATTGTACTTCATAAAAGTGCAAAAAGCAAGTATGTTTACTTGCTTTTTACTTGAAATTTACTTTTCTTTAATTAAAATACAGCTGTTGGGCGTCATTGTAAATGTAAGCTCACCTGTGGTATTTACAAGCTCTGCATCGTGGTTTTCGTCAAGAAGATAGATTTCATACTCCCCTTCTTTTCCAAAATCTATGCTGAAGGTTTTATCCTCTGCAACATCGTCCTCTTCAGTGTAATATGTAACAGCAGAAAGAACCTTTTCATTTTCGTCTGTACCGCAAATCGTGTAAATGTTGGGAATAGTATTTTCACTGCGCACTTCAGCTTTCATATCGTAGAACATTCCGTACCAGTAAAGAGGATAGTAGCCCTTCAGTTTCTCATATGTATAGAAATCGAATACACCGCAGAATGCACTGGGTCTTGTATCGTAATACATCAGCATATCAATAGTGGACCTTTGTGCCTCACTGATGCACGCCATAGTAAATGCCGCACCCTTAATACCGATAATGGACTTTATAGAACAAACGAAATCTTCTTTCCAACCGCGTACATAGTTCCACTCGTTAAGGATGCTTTCTGCGTCACCGTAGCCGTTTTTCACCATAATTTCATGAATTTTTTCACTGCGTTCTATCAGGCGTTCAGGAGTGGTGCAATAAATGTGCCATGAGAAAAAGTCTATGGGCACTTCTCTCTTTTTCATTTCTGCAAGAAACTCATCCCCCCACGCTACTTTTCCCGCAAGGGCGGGACCGCCTATTTTAAGATTGGGGAAGCAGTATTTAAGATGCTTTGCCGCAATTTCATACATATCAAAGAACTGTGCCTTTGTGCCGCCCCATGTACGTTTATTGATTGAATCTTCGGGGTCAAGGTCAGGCTCGTTCCAGATTTCCCAATACTTGATATTAAGATTATATCCGTCCGCCCATCCTTCGTTATAGTGGCGGATAATATGCTCGCAAATGCGTGCCCATTTATGAAAATCGGCAGGAGGAATTGTGCCGTGCTTCTTTATCTGATGCTCAATGGTCTGTCCCAGTCTGAAAAAAGTTTCGGTTCCTGCATCCAGAGTTATGAGAATAGATTCATCCGTACAGGGGAAATCATAGGAATTTGGGTCGTTTTCGTCAGCATTGAAATCGGGGAAAATACTCGTAATATCGTGGCTGAAAGGGCCACCGTAAACACTGATAACTCCGCTGTCGTGATTTCTTGAGTAAGGTATTCTTGCCGCCTTATAGTCCTCGAAATTACTTCTCCACTGGCTTGTGGCATGTCTTTTGTGCCAGGGACCTCCGTTTGTGGCATTCAAAATTTTGAATTCGCCGCATTTTTTTGATAAATCAAACTTCAAAGTTTCCATCTTAATATCCCTCCTATGGTGTGGTTTCACTTTATTTATACAATAAAAAGAAACCAAAGTCAATAGAAAAAAAACGAGCGTGCCGCAATTTTGCGGCACGCCTGTTTTTTGAAACATTTAGTTGAACTTGGGTGCATTCTGATTTTCAGAATTTTTTCTTTCATTCTGCTTTTCGTTCTGATTGTTCTGCTTCTGATTTTCCTGCTGATTCTGATTATTCTTTTTCTGTTCTGACATAGTTATCGCTCCTTTCAAATTGAGAGATTATATCTCTCTTGAAGGTATTATGTACAGAATAAAAAGAAATATACAAAGTGTCAGATATGCATTGTTATTACATTGGGAGTGATACATTTCCACCAATGATTTTTTTATTTCCAAATCTTTTCTATAACATCGCCTACGGCTTTTGCCATGGAGAAAAATCCCAAATCGGTAGGGTGGCAATTATCCACCGTTCCGTTATTCTCGCAAAGAGCCATTAATGCTTTGCCATCGAGAAAATACACGTTTTTATCCTCTGCAGAAATTGCATTATTATACGTCTGCTCTATAATGTCACGACGCTCCTGCCACATTCCTTCAAGAATCCATTTAGGTGATGACATTATTATAATCGGAAGTTCGGGGTTCTTTTCCCTTATAGCTTTAAACATTTTTTCGTGAGTGTTTCTAAGATGCTCGGGATCGGGTGCGTTATGGTCGTAATCATAAACGAATATAGACATATCAAGATTTTTGATATAGTCGATTATTGTATCCTCTGCTTTTGCATTTCCCGAAAAGCCAAGGTTTATATAATCACAGTTAAATCTGCGTGAAATATGTCCTTGATAGCAATTTCCCGGGCGTGAAGCACAACCACCCTGTGTTATGGACGAGCCATAATAAACAATAGGCTTATCATTTACATAAGGAGCAGGCTTTTCAATATTTGCATTTTCAAAAAGCCCGATATAGAGCTTTGTGATGCCGCTGTAAAGAGGCATATTAATCGTTACACCACGCATTTTTGCATCGGCAAATTCGTGAAGGGCTTCTAATTTTTTTGTATTAACACTGTCACGCGGAGGGACAAAGGTCTTTACATATCTTTCTTCATCACCTTCATTTATGTATAAATCAAAGCCGGCACTGCCGCTTAGTGGAAAATGGGACATATCCCCCACTCGGTCATACTCGACGCTGATTGCCACAAACGGGCTGTCGGTGCAAAAACGTATTCTTCCGCCCGCACAGTCCGAATGAAGATGCAGAACGCCACAACTTACCTTCTCTGCAACGGTTTCGGGCATTCTGCGAAATTTTCCGTTTTCCATATATACACCGTAAATTTCAAAAGGCTTTTGAAGCGAATCATAAAATTTAAGCCCCTCTTTTTCTATCTTCGTTTCAATTTTAAAATTTTTATCGATATCTTCTATTTTTGCCATAGTCTATCGCCTCCGTGTTTTTTTATACTAACACAAGGAAACAAAAAAGTAAATAGATTTTCCTTAATTTTTCCTTATAGTATTGTCAAACAGGAAAAAGTACAGAGCCTCCTAAAAAGAAGCTCTGTACTTTCATATTATCTAAGCTATTAATTAACCCTTTACGGCACCTGCAGCAAGACCCTTTACAAAATACTTGTTGAAGATGAGGTACATAATCATCATGGGAAGTGCAGAAATCATTGAACCTGCCATGATGATGTGCCATGAAGCAGCACCCTCACCGCTTGACTGAAGGGCACGAAGACCAACTGAAAGAGGCTGACCTTCGGGGTTACCCATTGTAACAATCATGGGCCACAGATAATCGTTCCAAGCATGACCGAAGGTAAGGATTATAAGTGTAGCAACCATAGGCTTAAGAAGAGGAAGAATAATTCTGAAGAAAATTCCTATAAATCCGCATCCGTCGATAGTTGCAGCCTCGTCAAGCTCCTTGGGAAGCTGATTGATGAATCCTCGAACAAGGTACATATCCGCAATATGAATTGCGAAGAAGCCCTTAATGATAAGACCCCAAAGAGAAGTATTGAGGTGGAACATCTTCATAAGCTGCATTGTGGGATAAAGAGAAGATGAACCAAGTGTAACGAACATCAACGAGGTGAACAAAACGAATATTGCACTCTTACCACGGAATTCACCGCGGGCAAATGCATAACCGTTAACTGTAGAGGTAAGAACTGTTATGCAGATGGTGAAGAATGTGTAATACACTGTGTTAAAGGTGTACTGTGCAAAGTTCGCTTCCGTCCATGCAGTGATGTAGTTTGTAACCTGCCATGTCTCAGGAAGAATGTTGGGTGAAATAAGAATTTCACGCTGAGTCTTGAAGGAGCTGAAAAGTCCAACAAGGAAGGGATAGAATACCACTACAAGGAATGCACTCAGTGCTATATGAAGAATGATTGAGAAGAAACGCTTCGCATTGAACACATTTCTTTTTACTACGTTGTCATTCTTTTTCATAAAGAAGGTTGCGATAAATGCAAAGATACCAAAGAGGAATCCGAGCATGAACCACTTCTTGGAGCCGCCCTTTTTCTCAGCGAAGAAGTCAACAACGTATGCACCGATTACATTACCTATAACCACTACAAAGAGTGATGAAATTCCGACCTCGGCACCATTTGCAATAGCATTATAAAGCGTCCAGCCAAGACCTGCCACCAGACCTGTTACAGCGAACAAAAGCATAGTGGGAATAGTTTTTAATAAAGTTAATATAAATTTCATAATCAACCCACCTCGTCAGCTTTCTTTGTAAGTCTCAGATAGATAAGTGTAACGCCGCCGATAATGAAGGTAGTAATAATACCGAGAGTGGAAGCGTAGCCGTACTGAGCCTTAATACCGTCTGTTTCAAAATACAACTGGTAGAGGTAGAGCATTACAACGTTGGTACTACCGCCGGGAGCACCGTTGGTAAGAAGCATAACGTCCTGATATACCTTCATACCGTTAACCATAGCAAGCATGAGGATAGTCTTAAGAACCGGAGCAAGCATGGGGAGGGTAATCTTGAAGAATATCTGTGTTGATTTAGCACCGTCAACCTTTGCAGCCTCTATACAGTCCTCAGAAACGTTACTAACACCTGCCATGAAGTAAAGAACGTTTGTAGAGAAGCCTGCCCATGTGCTTCGAATCATGATAACCGCAAGGGCAGTCCACTTAGCACCGAGCCAAGCAATGGGCTGACTGATGATACCGATATCCAAAAGGATATTATTGATAGGACCGTTTACTGTAGCAAACATATATGTAAAGATAAGACAGTTAACTGCGATACCTGTCATCTTGGGAAGGTAATAACCTACCATGAATACACGCTTAAACTTTACAAGACCGCTTGTAAGAGCAAGTGCAATGAGGAATGCAAGCGGAATCTCAACTATAAGCTTACCATAAGCGATAATAAAGGTGTTGAGAACGCTCTTCCAATAAAGTGCATCACGGGTGAAAGCACGTACGAAGTTTTCAAAACCGCACCATGTTGCCGTAACGCCGTCATAATCGTAAAATCCATATCTGAAAACCCAGAGTATGGGATAGAGGCTGAAAACGAAAAAGCCCAGGAGCTGCAAGCCTATCATGAGATATGACTGGATTTCAATTTTCAGCTTCGCCTGACGAAGTGAACCTGTTTTTGCCATAATCACCAATCCTTTTTTCCTTTTTTATGTCATATAGATATATTACCATAGTTTGGGCATTGTGTCAATATTATGAAACAAACTTTTATTTATACGTTTTTCCCTTGCTGATATAATAAAACAAACTTCAGTTTTTTTCTGAAGTAATTTTCCACAAAAAAAGCCTGTTTTTTTGTCAAAAAAAGCGTCATATGATACAATTTCCATAAACTCTTTTTTTATTTTATGTGCAATTTCACTGTTTTTACACATATTCATCTTGTGCAAACATGAAAAACGTCAAAAAATCTGAAAATGTTTATGCAAAATCAACATTTGTGCAATATGCACAAATGTTGATTTTTTTGATTTTATTCAATTATATTTGATTTGTGCCTTTTATCTTATTTCAAACTGAACTTTACCTTTATTTCCCCTTGCACTAAGCAACACTCGGTAAAGCTTATCTCCCCACTTTGCACGGATAGAGTCATCATCATAATCAACCGTTTCACCTGTAAATGTAAAATCAGCACCGGTAGGTATGATTTCAAGCGTATTTGTTTCTGTTGTGAGAGTTATCTTCGCTCCGTCCCACTCGGGTTTCTGATGTGTGAGGAAATTCCATGTAACCTCTGCTTCCTTTCCAATGTCAAAATCGTCCGTAACGGTAATTACACCCGTAGACTTATTAATCTGCATACATCTGTCAAAAGCATTTATTTCGTTACGGTTTTCATATGCATTTTTAATGCTCATAGATAATGAAGATATATTTTCTCCCTTATTATATACAACATTGTCACTGCGGTAGCTCTCGTTTTTAGGTGTTCCCTTAATAGTATTAAGCTGATTATACCCGTCTAGTGTGGGAACGTTATGATATTCACTGCGGTTTGTCCACAGAGTATAGCGTTTGTCCGAAAAGGTCAGTGCCGAATATGTAAGAGGGCCGCTGTCTACTATAAAACGCTCTGCGTTTTTATATACTATGAAATTACCAACGTCGTTATGATTGTGGCTTTCACCGTTATGTCCTCCCTTAGCACCGAGGAACATTTCCCCGTTTTCGCTTTGGGTGCGGACTGTCATCACGCCCAAATCGGGAAGATAAAATTCAGAGTCGCTTTTTCCGTTTGCCGTGTGGGACATATACTCGTCATAATACTTAATGTTTTCAAGCATGCGGTACATTTCCACTTCTCCGTTTACAGGATTCGTCTGTCCCGAAGCCTTTCCCCATTCCGCGGCAAAATCACACACCTCGTCAATCCCTAAAATTTTGCCGCAACGATACACAAAAAGTGCCCCGCTACTCAATACGGGAGAACCGTCGGCAAAGTTTACGAAATATTTTCCGCCCGAATACATTTTAAGCAGGAACTTAGACATATTGCGAACCTTTTCCGATTTAAAGCATTCGGTGAAGGCGTTATTTGTCGCCTTGTTCATAACCTCAAGTGCTTCAATGACGTTTCCGTGAGAATGGAACCAATAGGAGGGGCCTTCATTACAGCCGCCCTCTTCCCCTTGGTTATCTATGTACTGATCCATACAAACGATTGCCTTTAATATGAATTTTCTGAGAAAATCCATATCATCCACAACTATAAGTGCCGCAATCATGGCATTACGCCAGTTCCATATGCCGATATTGTTGGGTTTTCTGCTTCCAAAGCCCATCCACCAGTAGTCGTCACGGTTAAGCATTTCCGAAAGGACTTTTTCCTGAATCACTTCACGGATTCGCATGGCAACCATTTTAGAAATTTCATCAAATTTCTCTTTCATTACCTGATAGACAAATGCCATTTTCACCGCTGTACGCGTGGAGCAGATAGTAATTGCCCACTGTTTATAATAAGGAAGAGAATCTGAAATTGTATCCACGGACTTATTATGGGCAGGGAAACACCATGTGGTTTCCTCTAAAATCATCCATGTAAGGTCTAAAATATCATCCAAAAGTGCACCGTCATTTCGGCAACACTCAATGAGTGTTGCAAAAAGAAGCTCATCACGGCGGCGTTCGTGCACATCCTGAAAACGTGCACGATTTCCGGTACGCTTGTAATCAAGATAGAGCGATGCCGTCATTTCGCCCCTCGGCTCGGCAATGATTTTTTCGTAACGCTCCACGATTTTATCCAGATACTTTTCGGAAAAAGCATCCCAATATTCCCGGTCGGATATGGGATGAAAAAAGTTTCTGTCGGGGTTAATGTCGTAAAAATTAATTGAGTTAATAAATTCTTTCAGCATGGAATACACCCTTTCCTGTCCTATATGCTCATTTTACTTTTACTTGTCACTATAGTCAATATAAAAAAACAAAAATCATATCACAAAACAAAGAGAAACGGAAAAAAGGCGGTGTAAAAAAACGAATTTTTACACCGCCTTTTTGCGTTCTGGACTTTTTTACATTCCCTTTTTTATTCAATCACGTCCGTTGGTGTCGGTTCTGATAGCAATATGCTTTATGAACACACTCTTCACTAAGAACATAATCAATTAGGGTAAATAACCTTGGTTTCAAGCTGTGATTTCCCCTTGGGAATAGTATATTTAACGGCTTTCATATGAAGTCTGTGTGGGGCGTAAAGGTTAAGATTTGGGGAGGTCCATATCTCTTCCCTTTCGCCCTTTTCGCTTATCACATCACCGCTGTCCTCAAAAAGCTCAAATCCGCAGTCATATGCAATATATTCTCCGTCAGCTTCAATAGTGTGTCTGCGGATATGACCGTCATCTGTGGGAATTACAAGCGTTTCAACTGTTACACCGTCAAAAGGCGACCATTTTGAATATACACTTGCATCGTCATTGACTTTGTACTCCATGCAGTCACGGCGGATAAAATAATATCCGTGCTTTTCAAACATCAGCATATTGTCACCGCCTGCGGCATCTTTGTTACAATACGTACCTGCTATACTGAATGCATATTTGGAGCTGTAGAGAAACTTTCCGTACTTTTCCCAGCTATGGTTAGCATTTCCTCCCTGCTGACCTGTTGGAAGCAGGCAGGTATATCCGTTTATACGCTGAACCACCATATTTGCAGGCTTTATAATATGTACTTTTTCAAGAGCCGGAAGCGGTGCTTCCTCTGCAGTCCAAAATGCGTGGCTATCGGGAAGTGCAAGGAGCAAGAATGATTTCATGCACCAATAAGGAGAGCCAAAGCAGGTGTATTCCTCCGCCATGTGCATCTGCGGATATCCGTATCCCACGGTAAGGATTCCTGCATTGTCAAATATGGGCATTTTCATCCACCAACGGAGATTTCGGGCGATAATTCCTTTCATAACGGAAACAGAAAAGGGCTCAACCCCTGCAAAAAGGCAGGCACTCCAGAAGGCAATATGTGCAAATCGGTAAGGAAGGCTTCTCCCAAAGGGAACCTCTCTCCCCTCCTCGTCAAACCAATATATGAAGTGCTTTGCATAAAGAATGGCACGTTCTTTGAAAAGCTTACTTCTTTCGGGATCGTCCTTTTCCATGAGCTTTGCATAAATAAGCCCGTAGAAATGAAACGCAAAGGCGATGTAATAATCAAATCTCCGATTTAAATTGCCATCGGAATACCAGCCGTCCCCACGGTAGAAGGATTCAATTATCTGAAGCTTTTCGTCTATTATCTCCTGACTGTAGGGCTGACCGAGCTTTTTAAGACACACATGGTCAAGCACCTGGAAAAAGTTCCAGTTATTATTAGCGTGCTTTGCACCGCGGCTGCTGTGAATCCAATTTACGATATTTTCTTTTTGTTTATCGGTAAGCGACTCCCAAAGCTTGTCCTTTGCAAGGACAAGGGAAAGCATCACACAGGGAGATTCGCAAAGCACCTGTCCGCCATTTGCAAGGGTTCCCCAATAGGCAGGACTTTCGGGATCGGTTCCATTTATTATCCCTGTGCGATATATTTCTGCAAAATCTCCGCAATCACCACCTCCCGACCAAAGAGGAGCAAGTCCCCAAAGAGGACGTATAAAAGCCTCAGTACGCTGAACCTTTTCACTTGCACCCGATGAATGAACTCCATATTTAAGCTCCGCCACATCTACGTTATAAAAAGGCTTCAAAGGATTTATCATATCTATAACACAATTCTGAAAGTCTTTTTTTGTTTCAAAAGAATTATTCATTAAAACCACCTCATTGTTTATTATAATCTACCCTTTTTATTTTTTCAATAGCTTTTTCTTGAACTTTTGTGCACTTTATTTGAAATTTTTTCGACTTGACATCAAATTGCAGCTATGATAAACTTTTTATATCAAATTAATCGGAGATGCTGACTATGAAAAAGTTTTTAATTCCCGAAACGGGCAGATTTTATAAAGCAAACCTTCATGCACACACCTGCCAGTCGGACGGCAGTGCTACACCGGAGGAGGTAAAGCAGGTTTTTATGGAGCTTGGTTATGATATTGTGGCATATACTGACCATGATATTATGCTTGACCGCTCTCATTTGTGCGATGATAAGTTCCTTGCATTAAACGGCTATGAAATAGAAATAAACGGCAAGGGCACTCCCGACTGGGCAAATATGGAAACCTGCCATATTAATTTCATTGCCATTGAGCCTGATAATCTTAAACAAGCATGCTGGCACAGGAGTGAATATCTTTATGCACACGCCGTGGAATACCGCGACCAGATTCAGTTTTATGAAGATGAGCCCGATTATGTGCGTCACTATACAGGGGAATGTATCAGCGATATGTTCGCACAGGGCAGAAAGCACGGCTTCTTTACTACATACAATCACCCTACAGGCTCGCTTGAAAGCTATCCCCAGTACATGAGCTATAACAACATGCACGCTATGGAAATGTATAACGGGCATGAATATAATCCCCGTGTTTATGACGATATGCTCCGTGGAGGCAAGATGATTTACTGCGTAGGCGGTGACGACAGCCATAACCGCCCCACACTGATGAGCGGAAGCGGACTTAGCTGGACTATGATTAAGGCGGATAAGCTTGATTACCGCACTATAACACAGGCACTTTTAGACGGAAACTTTTATGCTTCACAAGGTCCTGACATTCACTCACTATGGATGGAGGACGACATGATGAATGTTGATTGTTCTGATGCGGTCGAGATTATTTTTACAGCATCAAATCGCCGTGCAAAGCATTTTTGTGCAAAGAAGGGCGAAGTAATAAACCACGCAGAGTACAAGGTATTCCCCGATTCAAAATATGTGAGAGTAACAATAGTAGATAAATCGGGAAAGACCGCAAGCTCAAATGCGTATCCGATAGAGAAACTACTGGGTTAAAAAAGCACAAAATTAAAGACAGAGCGGGAAAAGGAGTATCCTTTTTTCACTCTGTCTTTTTTGTTAATCAAACAAGCTTACCTGTGCACTTTGCGGTATACCCTTAAAGCAGCCGAAGCTCTTTAAAAGCTCAATATGCGTTTCACTGACGCTGGTACGCTGTTTAAAATCATCAATTGAGAAGAATTTTCCGTTTTCCCTCGCATCGGCAATTGACTGTGCCGCCCTGTCACCCATTCCTGCGATGCTGTTAAGTGCAGGAAGAATTTTTCCGTTTATATTAAGATATTTTGTGGGGTGGGACAGGTAGATGTCTATCGGCATAAACTCAATTCCGCGTGCGTACATTTCATTGACAACCTCCATAATGGTAAGGGTTGCCTTATCACGTGCGGAGGGGCTTTCCATCTGCTGAAGGTCACGCATTTTAAGGAGCAGATTTTCCCTGCCCGTTGCCATGGTTTCATAGTCAAAGGTATCTGCACGAACCGTGTAATAGGACTGATAAAACGCAACGGGATAATGCACCTTGAAATACGCTACCCTGAGCGACATTGTAACATACGCCGCTGCATGGGCACGGGGGAACATATACTGAATTTTATTGCAGGATTCAATATACCATTCGGGAACATTATGCTCCCTCATCTCAGCCTCGTCTTCGGGTTTAAGCTTTTTACCCTTTCTTACCTGCTCCATAATTTTAAAGGCACGCTCAGGGGGAAGCTCTCTGTTAATGAGATAAATCATGATATCGTCACGGCAGCAAATGGCGTTACGCAGTGTACACGTCCCGTTCTGCACAAGAAGCTGGGCGTTGTTTGTCCACACATCTGTTCCGTGGGAAAGCCCCGAAATACGAATAAGCTCACCTAATGATGTAGGCTTCGTATCAACAAGCATCTGACGAACAAACTTCGTGCCAAATTCAGGCACAGCAAAGGTTCCCGTTTCGCTCCCTATATCCTCAGGCGTCACGCCTAATGCTTCTGTGTTAAGGAACAGGCTCATTACCTTTTTATCGTCAAGAGGAACCTCGGTAGGGTCTACCCCCGTAAGGTCCTGAAGCATACGAATCATTGTCGGGTCATCATGACCTAAGATATCGAGCTTAAGCAGGTTTTCGTCAATACTGTGATAGTCAAAGTGAGTGGTTATAATACCGCTCTCTTTCTTTTCGGCAGGGTGCTGAATAGGCGTAAATTCATGAATATCATGCCCCTTTGGAAGTACGATAACACCACCGGGGTGCTGACCCGTGGTGGTTTTTACGTTCATTACGCCCTGCTTTAATCTTTCAATTTCGGCATTGTGAACATTTATGCCCTTTGCTTCAAAATATTTACGGACGTAGCCGTATGCCGTTTTTTCTGCGACGGTACTCACCGTACCTGCACGGAAAACGTAGCCCTCACCAAAAATTTCCTCCGTATACTTATGGGCACTTGCCTGATTTTCACCTGAGAAGTTAAGGTCAATATCGGGCTGTTTGTCGCCTTTAAAGCCGAGGAAGGTTTCAAAGGGAATATTGTGACCGTCCTTTACATAATCCTCTCCGCAAATGGGACACTTTTTGTCGGGCATATCGTGACCGGAGTCATAGCGTTCATCATTTACAAATTCGGTGTTTTTACACTTCGGGCAGCGGTAGTGGGGAGGCAGACTGTTAACCTCCGTTATCTGTGCACAATAGGCAAGGAAGGACGAACCTACGCTACCACGAGAGCCAACTACATAGCCTTCCTCACGGGAGTGCTTTACAAGAAGCCTTGCAATGTTATAAAGGTCGGCATAACCGTTACCGATAACGCTTTTAAGCTCCCTTTGAAGTCTGTCCTCTACAACCTTCGGAAGCGGAGTGCCATAAAGATTTTCTGCTGTTTCTCTGGCAATTCTTTCAATATCCTCGGCACTTCCCTCAATTTTCGGGGGGAAGTTCCCCTTTGGAACGGGACGGATATTTTCAATCATATCGGCAATTTTATTTGTATTTGTAACTACTATTTCATATGCCTTTTCGGGAGGCAGGTAGTTAAATTCATCAAGCATTTCACGGGTGGTTCTGAAATAAAGCGGTGCCTGCATATCGGCATCGGGAAAGCCCTGACCTGCCTGAAGTATTCGCCTGAAAATCTCGTCACGCTTGCGAAGAAAATGAACGTCCCCCGTTGCTACAACCATCTTTCCCAGTTTTTCTCCGAGGGCAATAATTTTTCTGTTAAGCTCACAAAGAGCCTCCCTGTCGGGCACAGTGCCATTACGGACAAGATACTCGTTGTTGCCTATGGGCTGCACCTCAAGGTAGTCGTAATAGGAGGCGATTCTTTCAATCTCGCTCTCATCTTCTCCTGCAAGCACTGCACGGAAAAGCTCCCCTGCTTCACACGCAGAGCCTAATATCAGTCCCTCCCTATGTGCATCAAGCACGTCACGGGGAATGAGGGGCTTTCTGTAAAAATAGTCAAGATTAGATGCACTTACAAGCTTGTACAGATTTTTAAGCCCTGTAAGGTTCTGTGCAAAAATAATTATATGGTAACGCTTGGTTTCTCTTACAAGAGGTGCACCTGCCTCAATAAGATAGCCCTCGCAGCCGTAGAGAATCTTAATGGTCTCATCGGCGGTATGGAACGCTTCGGGGAATGCCTGCACACAGCCGTGGTCGGTAATTGCGATTGCCTTGTGTCCGTACTTCATCGCCTGCTTAACAAGGTCCTTCGCACTGACAACGGCATCCATTGCCGAAGATTTACTGTGGGCGTGAAGCTCCACACGCTTTTGTTCTGCATCATCACTTTCCTTGGGCATTGAATAGGGAACAATATCCCTTGCCATAACAGTCAGCTCGTGAGAAAAGCTGTCCATTTCCGCTTTTCCCCTGACCGCTACAGTGCCCGTTTTTTTCAGTGCACCCATTACCTCCTCCGTTGCTTGAATGGGAACGAAGCACTTGCAGGTAAGAGAGCCTGTATAATCAGTTATGTAAAAAGACACAATGCTTTTTTTGATTTTTGCGATTTCCCTTGAGTCAAGCCCGAAGATGTCGCCGCAAATCATACACTGCCCTGTATAATTGTCAATATCCTTTATATCGGTAAGGTCGTTTACCGTGAAGGGTTTGCCGATTAACGCACCCTCTGCGGCTACCGATACGATTTTCTTGGGAGCGGTGTTTTCCTTGGGGGTAAAGATGGGGATAAGCTTTGTTTCCACACTCATTTCATCTTCACCGAAAATAATGCCTTTTTTCATATCAAAGTGAGCTTCAATAAGCTGTGAAATTTTCCTGTCAACGCCATCCTCTGTAAGAAGCTCACGGTTTCCGTGGCGAAGAAGGATTTTTATATTTTCGCCATCTTCTTCACAAATACAGCTATCAAGCACCATTGCCCAGAGAGGATTCTCTTTTCTGAGCTCTTCTATGCAAAATTTAATACAGCTTTGAACACTGTTCTCATCTGCAGAGGCATCCCCCGAAAAAGACAGCTCCAAATTAAAATCACTCAGTCCGTAAGAACGCTTTACGTTCTCTATAAATTTTTCCACTGCGGAATATTCAATTATTTCATCAGACTGTGCCGTTGCGGTAATGGTGCGTGCTTTGGCATCTGCCAAAATCTTAGTCACCTTCACATTTTCAAGGCACTTTTCACATTCTGCGTTTGGAAACGCTGTGCTGAGAGTATAACTTTCCATCACAATTCCTCTATTTCCTTCATAAGCTCATCTGCCGCATTTTCTATGGGGATTTTCCGCAGAGTTTCGCCATGCCTGAACATAAGTGCCTCGCCTACTCCACAGGCAATTCCTATGTCAGCTTCCCTTGCCTCTCCGGGGCCGTTGACGGCACAGCCCATTACGGCTACGGTTATATCCTTGTCAACTTTTGCAATACGCTGAGTTATTTCATCTGCTATGGGAATCATATTTACACGGCATCTGCCGCAGGTTGGACAGCTTACAAGGCGTGCACCTCCCCTTAATCCCAGAGCCTTAAGTATTTCTATACCTGCCGTAACCTCACGCACGGGCGGTGCGGTCAGCGAAACACGGAGGGTATCACCGATTCCGTCAAGAAGAAGGCTTCCTATCCCGATACTGTTTTTAACCACTCCGCCGTACTCTGTCCCTGCCTCGGTCACGCCGATATGTAGGGGGTAGTCTATCATATCCGCAATTTTTCTGTATGCCTGAACTGTTGAAAGAACATTACTTGATTTAATGGAGAGGGCTATATCATAAAATTTGCAGTCCTCCAGAAGCTTTATATGCCCCATAGCACTTTCGCAAAGTGCTTCGGGCGTAGGTGATTTGTATTTTTCCAGAAGCTCTTTTTCAAGCGAGCCGCCGTTTACGCCAATGCGTATGGGAATATTGCGACTTCCACATTCGTCGGCAACGGCACGTACACGGTCGGGTGAACCGATATTTCCGGGATTTATGCGGATTTTGTCCACGCCACCCTTTGCACACTCTATTGCAAGGCGGTAATCAAAATGAATATCGGCTACAAGGGGGATTTCCACCTGTTTTTTTATTTCGGAAATTGCCTTTGCCGCCTCCATGTCAAGCACTGCAAGGCGTACTATATCACACCCTGCTTCTTTAAGTGCATTGATTTGTGCTACAGTTGCCGCTATATCACGAGTGTCGGTATTGCACATTGATTGTACGCTTATGGGTGCATTTCCCCCGATAAGCACACCGCCCACATTTATTTGTTTTGAAATACGCCTTTGCATTCTAATCACCTTTTTAAATCTGATATAACTATTTTACCACAAAAAAAATTCAAGGTAAAGAGCTTTTGCTCTTTACCTTGAAAAAATGTCAGTTATTTTACAATGTATACTGCTTTAGCATTTTGTGTAGAATCTGAAGCGGAATTTCTTGTGAATACAATAACTTCGCTGGGAGCCTCTGCACTTATGCTAATATTCTCCAGAACATTTTCTGCAATTACATCGCCGCCGGAAATTCTGTAAACAATTGTAGAATTTGTTGTGTACTGGAAGAACTTGCCTTCTGCCTGCTTTTCTGCATCACTGAAGCTGCTTCCCATATTTGTTGTTACGCTGAACTTATTTTCACCATCCGGAATATCAAATGCTTCAGCGTATTTCAAGTGAAGCTCACCCACGTTAGAAGTATAGGCATCAAATACGTCCTTATCTCCTGCTATACCGAGTTTACCTGCTCCATCTGCATCATATACCATTTCTATGGCAATAATATCATTTCCGTTTTTAATGTAACGGATAATATCTCCCTTTGCTACCGCACTTGCGTTTACAGAGCTTGCAGTAGGAGTTTTAAATTTTTCCTCAGAAACGGAAACCTGGGTCGGGCTTGTTGAGCCTTCTAAATAGCCCTCAATTGCCTCGCCGCCGCTTATCAGTTTTGTTACAACCATATAGGGTGTCTTACCTGTAAAGGTATATGCAGGGTCTGTGCCATACATAAGAACCAAAGTTGCGTTCTTTGTACGCTCGGCGGGGTCAGCACCGAATACCTCAATTCTTCTTGTTTCTGATACTGCGAATGCCGTGGAAGGACTCATAACAGAATAGTCTGCTGTTGAAGATTTTGTGTCGGGCACGTAAATAACTTTTGTTGTACTTGAGAAATTGTACAATGTTCCGCCTATGGTAACCGAGCTTGTCTTAGCCTTTACATCATCTGATGCGTTATGCACAAATGTATCATCACTGTTTGTTCCTATTGTTGTTGCTTTATTTCCTTGTGAATCTGCAATTGTATCAAGTGCTACAAGCTCGTCGGCACTGATATAGTACTTTACAGGCTGATAACAACCCGTGCTGCCAATATATCCTGCGTAAGTCTCAAGCTTACCCTTAATTAAATCCTTATCAGTGCTTACACTGTCAAGCTTTACATTTTTCTTCATTGGAACAACGGTATGTGTACCATCTTTAAGAATAAGACCTATCTCTTCATCATCTGCACCTGTTATATAACCATACTCATATTTAGTGCTTGTGGCAGCAGCCTTTTTGTTAACCGCTGCAATCTGACCTGTATAGTCAAGATAATAGGTATATGTTGAATTAAGTTCAAAGTCTGTAACTCTGTCGGGATTTACTGAATAGTCATATGTCAGGTAAAGTTCCTTATCGTCCATTATAACCATTCTTTCCTCGTCAACACCCTTAGTGATTTTACCTGTCTTTGCTCCGCTGGTAACATACATTCTGTTAATCTTATTACCGCCAAGGTCGGGAGATTCAAGGAGGTTAATTACTGTCCACTCGTTAAACAGGCTTCCGGAAACCTCTTTTTTAGCACCATTTACATAAACCTCGGGCTTTGAAGATGTTGCCGCAGGGAAATCATAATATCCGTTTCCTTTATAGGTCTTGTTATACTTGAAGTAAACTCTTTCTTCTTTATCGTTAAAAGTTTTACTCTGAACAACAAACACATCGTAGCTTGTGATCTTGGCAATCTTCTGTCCGCCTGCTTCTATAAGCTCAATCTGTCCGTTTTTAAAGTTTGTAGCAAGGTCTGCCGCAGGATAATACTTACCGTTATATATCTTGGTATATCCGGAAAGTGAAACGGAATCACTGCGTCCGTTTTCATCATAAAATCTTACTGTATCGCCGTTTATGCTGATAACGTCCTGTTCTTTAATAACAGTTGTTGTATTATTACGCTGATTAATCTTATTTATCTGGCGGTCAAACTTATCGTAGTATGCTACTACATTCTTACCGATAAGGTCTTCAAAATCAAGTGAATCTCTAAGCTCATTAGTAAGCTCATAAGTCTCTCTGTCCGTGCCTGTACCAATCATGATTTCATTCTTACCAAGGTCAACGGTTGCTGCGTCAAGCCCTGTCAGATATGTTCCCGATACGATACCCTTGATTTCCTCGGTAGTCTGACTGGTTTCTTCCTCTTCTACCTTTTCAAAGGTGCCGTCCTCGTTTTCCTTAAGCTCGGGAACGTCAATTGTGTTGCTTGTAAGAACTGCAACCACGCCACGGGAAGCAGGCTGAGTAATCTGAGCTGTGATTACGCCCTTTGTAATGCCGTGCTTATTAGCAGCTGCAATATATCCTGCTGACCATGTTGCATTGGGATTGGTAATCTTAATCTTGTTAAGCTCGCTCTGTGCAACTACCTCATAGCCTGCCGCACAAACAAGCATTTTTACAGCCTGCTCATATGTTACAGGCTCTCCTGCTCTGAAAGTACCGTCATCAAAGCCGTTAATGATTTTTGCATCAACAGCAGCCTTTACATAGGGGCGTGCCCATGCTCTTGAGCTGTCACTGTCAAGGTCTGCAAAGCCTGTAACGGCATCTGTGCCAAGGCTATCCGCAATCCCCTTATAACGTGTTACGATAGCGGCAAATTCCGCTCTTGTAATCTGATTATCAGGTCTGAAGGTGCCGTCTTCATAGCCTGTAATGATATTAAAGCCTACAAGCTTGTCAACAGCCTCTGCCACCTTCTGGTCTGTGATATCACTGAAATCTGCCGCAAATGTCGTGATTCCTACACATGTAAGCATCATCACAATTGCAAGAACTGCAGTGATAAGTCTTTTTAAACTTCTCATAATATCTCTCCTTTGTATCAATTTTATTTATATGAGTTGTAATTTTATTTTACCTTGAAAGCACAAATAAGTCAATAGGTTATTTTTTAATAATTGACATTAATGCTCCAAAACCTCCAATTATTTCCTTGTTTTGTTCTTCTCGGATAAGTAACTAAGCACTGCTATTCCCGTTATCACACACAAAAGTGCCACAAGCTGCGAAACACGAAGGCTTCCTACATAAAGGCTATCCGTTCTGAGTCCTTCGATAAAAATTCTGCCTGCACCGTACCAGCTAAGATAGGAAAAGAAGGTAAAGCCGTAAAAAGGTCTTTTTTTGTGAAGCCTCGAAAGAAATATAAACCCTATCAAATTCCACAATGATTCATAGAGGAATGTGGGATGCACGCTCATGTCGCCGTTTATGCTCATTCCCCATATATATCCGCAGTATCCGCCGAAGGCCTCGGCATTGACAAAATTGCCCCATCTGCCCACGGCTTGCCCGATAATAAGACCAAGGCAGCAAATGTCACACATTTTAAGGATTCCCAGCTTCTTAATCTTGAAATATGTAACTGCGGCAATGACGGCACCTATAATTCCTCCGTATATCGCAAGTCCGCCCTCCCATATTTTTAATATGTCGATTGGGCTGTCCTTGTATTTCTCCCATGAGAAAATCACGTAATAAAGCCTTGCACAAATTATTGCCACAGGAAGCGAATAAATAAGGGTATCGTACACATTATCGGAGGGGACCCCCTCCCTCTGTGCTACCCTTACGCAGTAGTACAGGGCAAGAATGATTCCTGCTGCAATAATAATTCCGTACCAACGAACTCCCCCGAAATAGGGGAGCTTTATTGCGACGGGATCTATATCAAAGCTTAAGCCTAACCTCGGAAAAGATATATTATTCATGTTTTTTCACCACTTTTTGATAATTTTTCCGTAGGGGATATTCACGAAACACGGGCGACCACATAGGGTCGCCCCTACATTAAACTTTAGGTAAAACCGCCGAAACGGCACACTGGGACTCGTTAAAGAGTTCATCTATTCTCTTTTGTGCATCTTCTACGGTAAGTGCTTTGCAGACATCAGCATAATCAAAAAGATTTACGCCCTTGTGATATGCCATCATATATTCATTTCCAAGGCTCTCTACTTTATCAAGAATTGCCATAAACTGTCCGCAAAGAACCTTCTTCGCCCTTTCAAAGCTTTCCTTATCTATGCCTTTATCCCTTGCCTCTTTTACGGTTTCAAAGATTCTGTCCTTTACTTCATCAAGCTTCTCCGATTCACCGAAAAACGCCGCATATCCGCAGCTTTCCTCATATTCGTAAAAAGCCGAGAAGGTTTTATTTATTACACCCTCCTCATAGAGCTTCTCATAAAATGAACTGCTCCTGCCGAAAAGAGTGCGAAGAAGGCAGGTTGTGAGAACCTCTCTTTTAAGAATTTCATCACTGCAGCCGCCCGTAGCATTATCCTTGAATCCAATCATAAACATCGGTGTGGGAATGTCAAATTCCGCCTCGATACGGCTCTTGTACACGTTTTTTCTCTCTGTGGGGAATACCTGTGTTATTTTTTCCTGCGAGGGAACGGGCTTAATATTCTTTTCAACACATTCCCAAAGTTTATCCTCGTCTATGTTTCCCACGCAAATCAGTGCCATGTTTGAAGGGTGATAAAAGGTCTTATAGCACTTATAAAGAAGCTCCGGTGTGGTTTTCATAATGTCCTCCACGCCTCCCGCTATATTTATCCGTACGGGGTGCTTTTCGTACATTGCCTCAAGACAGTTGTACATACATGTCTGTTCGGGGTCATCCTCGTACATCTTAATTTCCTGTGCTATAATGCCTTTTTCCTTTTCCACATTTTCCTCTGTAAAATACGGGGTTTGTACAAAATTCAACAAAATTTCCAAGTTTTCAAAAAAGTAATCGGTACAGCTGAAAAGATAGTTTGTCACCCCAAAGCTTGTGAAGGCATTGGCACTTGCTCCGTACTTTGAAAAATCGTTGAACGCATTGCTTCCGTCGGGCTGTTCAAAAACCTTATGCTCCAAAAAGTGTGCTATACCGGGGGTAACACAGGTAACCTCGTTTTCTCCCGGAACTACAAACTGTGTATTTATGGAGCCGTATTTAGTACTGAAGGTGGCATAGTTTTTCTTAAAGCCCTCTTTTTTTATAAGTATAACCTTAAGTCCGCTTTCGTGGGTAGCGGAATATATAGTTTCATTCAGGCTATCGTAGTGCTTACGTGTAAATTCCATATTACGCTTCCCCCTCCATATAATATACTGTGTCAAGCTTCATTCCTTTTGCAACCGAGATAATGTCCTCCCGAGTTACCTTATTTACCATGTCAACCATACGGGGTATGGAAATATCACTTTCCAAAAGAAGCTGCATTATATAATATTCCTCCATTGAGGCGATGCTGTCAATATTAGCTTCGTAGGCAGAGGTGAGCTGTTTTTTTGCAAATTCGATTTCTTCCTGTGTAAAATCCCCGTTTATCATCATTTCCTGCTGATGCATGATTTCGTCATAAGCAGTCTTGAAATTTTCAAATTCTACGCCGCTGCGTACAATCATAATTTCCTTGAGTCTGTCAACAGAGCTTCCCACGTAATAGCAAAGACTAAGCTTTTCACGCACGTTGTTAAAAAGCTTGCTTACCGCACTGCCGCCGAACATACAATTATACACAACAGTTTTGGCGTAATCCTCACGTCCTAAGCCCTCACTGCACCGAAAGCCCATGCAAAGCTTACCTTGGGTTACGTCCATTTTATCGCTTACGCTTCTTACTTCACCGTTTGCTTCCTTATGAACCTCTTTTATCGGGGCTATTTCACGCTCACCAAGCTTTGCGGCAAACTGAGAGGCTGCAAGCTTTGCTTCCCCCTCATCAAAATTACCCGTAAAGAAAATATCGATGCGGCTTTCGGAGAGCACCTTTTTATAGTGGGAATAAAGCTCTTTTGTATCAATTTTTTCCAAATCCTCTATATATCCCATGGGGTTAATACCATAAGGCTCGTCTTTACACATTTCCTCCTGAAGCCTTAAAACACTGTAAGTCCTCTTGTCATTTTTCTGTGCCGAAATGGAATCTGCAATATTTTTCTTTTCTACCTTTACTATATCTTCCGAAAAGCCCTCGCCTGTTCCGCTGTTCAGAAGCAAATCATAAAGAAGCTTCATTGCTCTTTTAAAGTTGCCTTTTTCTCCCAAAGCATTATCGCTGACGGATTGGACCCCCAATTTGATTATGTGTCTTTCTCCGTATTTGCTCGCTCTTGCAATCATTTCTCCGCCGTAGAGGTTTTCCAGTTCCTCGGAAATTTCACGTGCGGAGGGAAAATTCTTGCTCTGCATACGCATAGTTGCGGTTAAAAGGGTATTTAAGGTTACTTCTTCCCGATTAAGAGGGCGGTGCAAAAGCACACACGCTCTGAAGGACTTAAACTTGTCATCCTTTAAGGTGTACAGATTTATACCCTTTTTCAGCTCTATTCTGTCCAACTGTATTCCTCCAATCTATGTACGGGGATATGAATCCCCGAATATTATTTATTGTTCTTGTTGTTGTCTTTATTATTGTTATTATTATCTGTCTTGTTGCTGTCTGTCATATCATCAACGGCATTTTCCACGCCGTTTGCCGCATCGTCAACAGCATCGGTAGCACCGTCCACCATGTCATTGGCACCGTCTGCCATGTCGTCTGCAACGCTGTTTTCACGGTCTTCCTCGATGATTCCGTCTCCGTCCTGTACCACACCGTTATTAGTGTCGTCATTTGCATCGTTGTTTCCGCATGCAGTAAAAAGAAGCATTACCGCAGCCATCATACAAATTAGCTTTTTCATTTTTCAAAATCCTTTCTATATTGGAATATACACCTATTGTTGCCCGATTTTTTGGGAATTATCACAAAATTCATAAACATTTTCGAGGCTTTGTTCATAGATTAATATTGTAGGGCGACCTACTTAATATAGATTAATTTTCAAAATTGAAAGGAGCTACTTTTTATGTGCTTTGGAAATAACAACAATGGTTGCGGTTGCGAATGGATTCTCTGGATTATCGTTATCGTAGTTATCCTTAACTGCATCTGCGGTAATGGTAACAATGACAACGGTTGCGGTTGCGGCTGCTAAAAGGAATGTAAAAATGCACAGACCGTTCATTGGCGGCTGTTGAAACATTTCTAAAATAATTTGGTATCTTCCGCGAGGCACCTGTCCTCGCGGAAGATGTTTTTTATTTATATTCTTTTTTATTAAGCTTTTCTGCGAAGATTTCGAGGGCTTTTCCTCTGTGGCTGATGGCGTTTTTCTCTTTAGGGGAAATTTCTGCCATTGTTTTACCAAACTTTTCCACAAAAAATACAGGGTCGTAGCCAAAGCCGTTTTCACCTTTGGGAGAATAATCAATTTTTCCCTCGCACTCGCCTCTTGCGGTGATTATACCTTCATTTCCCACAAGAGTTATTACGCACACAAACCTCGCACTGCGTTTATCATCGGAAACATTCTCCATATTTTTAAGAAGAAGTGCCGTTCTTCCTTTATCATCAAGTCCCTCTCCACCGTAACGGGCACTGTATATCCCCGGTTCTCCGCCCAAGGCATCCACACACAGACCGCTGTCGTCGGCTATAGCACAAATTCCCGTGGCATCAAAAATCGCCTTTGCTTTAAGATATGAGTTTTCCTCAAAGGTCGTTCCCGTTTCCTCTACGTCTATATCTACTCCTGCTTCCTCCTGACTTATTATATCAAAGCCTTTTAAAATTTCGCCAAACTCTCTGAGCTTGTTTTTATTTTTTGTTGCGGCTATTATTTTCATTTCTGTTCCTCCAGTATTTCTCTCAGTTTTTTAACAAAGCTTTCTGTTTGTTCCTTTGTTCTCTTTGAAGGCCCTTTTAACCTGCCGCCCGAATTTCTGATTTTCTTAGCGATAAAACGGCTCATCAAAAGGGAATCAATGTTTTTATCCGTATATTCCATGCCGTTTTGATTGATTACCCTTGCACCTTTTGAAAGTGCCATTGCAGCCAACGCATAGTCCTGCGTTACTGCTACATCGCCTTTTTGGAGCATATTCACCAGTTTAAAATCGGCACTGTCACTGCCTTTTTCCACTACTATGGTCTGTGCTCCGTCTTTTTCGATGCGGTGAGAGGTATCACAGATTATAATACACTCTTTTTTAAATTCACGGCAAAGCATAACCGTTTCATTAACAACCGGACATGCGTCTGCATCTATAAACACCTTCATAATTCTTCAAGCTCCAAACTTAGAGTTTCCCACTCTTCCATAAGTTTTGCCTGCTCGTCTTCTTTTGCGGAAAGTTCACCGCTTAAAGCAGTTATTTTTTCATAGTCGCTTCCTGCACCGTTGATTTCCTCATTGAGCCTTTCTATTTCTGCCTCACAGCCTTCGATTGCTTCCTCGCATCTTTTGATTTTGCCTTCAAGCTTTCTCCGTTCACTCTGAAGCTGTTTTTGTTTCTGATAATCGTTTGGCTCTTTTTTCACTTTTTCGCTTGCATTTTGGATAGGCTGAGTATTCGCTGCAATTTTATTTACATAATCGTCGTAGTTCATATTATAGCAATTTACCGTGCCTTTCTCAAACGCAAGGATTTTGTCTGCCATTTTATTTATGAGATAGCGGTCGTGGCTGATAATGAATATAGTTCCCTCAAAATCCTCCATTGCCTGCTCCAAAGCTTCCTTTGAACGGATATCGAGATGGTTTGTCGGCTCGTCAAGAAGAAGGAAGTTTGCACCTGTCAGCATAATTTCAAGAAGCGAGAGCCTCGCCTTTTCTCCACCCGAAAGGGTATCGGTCATCTTAAAGACATCATCTCCGCGGAACAAAAATGACGCAAGTGCATTCCTTATCTGCGTTCTGTCCATTTTGGGATAAACGTCCCAAAGCTCGCTTTCCACATCTTTACCGCCCTGTATATCACTTCTGTCCTGATCGTAATACGCACAGTCAACATTTGTGCCGAAAAACACACTGCCCTCGGGCGAGGGTACTGTCCCTTTTATCATTTTATAAAGCGTCGATTTTCCGCAGCCGTTTGGTCCAAGGAGAAATACACGCTCACCGCGTTTTATTTCAAAATTCACATCACAAAAAAGCGGCTTGTCACCATAGGTTTTTTCAAGACTTGTTACCTTGAGTACATCGTTTCCGCTTTTTCTCTCTGCAGTAAAACGAAAACGGATTTTAGAAGTGTCCTCCTCAGGCTTTTCCAAATCCGCCTGCAGACGGTCAATACTCTTTTGTTTATGCTCAGCAGTACGAATATTTCTTTCACGGTTCCAGCGTTTTTGCTGTTCGATAATTCCCTCAATACGCTTGATTTCCGCCATCGTGTTTTCGTATTTGCGTTCAGCCGCTTTTTTCACCTGTTCCTTTTTCTCCAAATAGGTGGTATACGAGCCTGTATAGCACGAAATTTTCCTGTTTTCAAGCTCTATGGTAGTATTTGTTACTTTATCAAGAAAGTATCTGTCATGGCTGATAACTATAAATGCCTTATTGCAGTTTTTGAGAAAGTCCTCCAGAAACCTTACCGAATCAATATCAAGGTGGTTTGTAGGCTCGTCAAGAAGAAGAAAATTCGCCTCCGAAAGCAGTGCTCTTGCCAAAGACAGGCGTGTTTTCTGCCCTCCCGAAAGACTGTTCATAGGAAGGTTTAATTCGCTTTCCAAAAAGCCTAAGCCAAGAAGCATACTGCGTGTGCGGCTGCGAAAGGTCAGCCCCTCGTCCCTTATATACTCGGTATTTAATGCCTCCTGTCGGTTTATCAGGCGATTTGTGTCACCGTCCCCCTTTTCAAGGGCAAGACGGATTATCTCCATTTCCTTTTCAATCTCGAAAAAACGTGAAAAAACCTCCAGCGTATAATCATACGCCGTAAGGCTTTCCGAGGAGGGGGGAGTCTGCTCCATTATCCCTATACGAAGGTCAGAGGATTTTATGATTTCACCCTCACAATCCTCCAGCCCCAATATACTTCGGAAAAGCGTGGTTTTACCCACGCCGTTCGAGCCGATAAACCCCATTTTTGTGTTATTTTCAATATTGAATGATACATTTTCAAAAAGCACTCTTTCACCAAAGCTTTTTGAAACATTATTAAGTGTAAGTAGACTCATTAATTTTCTCCGTAATACTCAAAATACCATTTCGCAAATTTATCTAGTCCCGTTTCAATAGATGTGGAGGGTTTGAAATCAAAATCCTTCTGAAGCTCACTGACATCAGCATACGTCTGATAAACATCACCCGGCTGCATGGGTAAAAATTCTTTTTCTGCCGTCCTGCCGATTGCCTTTTCCAGAGTTTCTATAAAATACATCAATTTTTCGGGATTATTGTTTCCAATGTTGTAAACCTTGGCACAATCGCCGTTTTCATCAGGCTTGGGTGGATTAAGGAGCATATTCATAATGCCCTGAACAATATCGTCGACATAAGTAAAATCACGGTACATATCACCGTTATTGAATATCTTTATTGTTTCGCCACGCATAATCTTCTTTGTGAAAGAGAAATATGCCATATCGGGTCTGCCGTAGGGACCGTATACTGTAAAGAAGCGAAGCCCCGTAGAGGGGAATTTATACAAATGGCTGTAGGTGAAAGCCATAAGCTCGTTTGATTTTTTGGTAGCGGCATAAAGGCTTATGGGGTGGTCAACATTATCGTCAGTTGAAAAAGGTGTCTTTTTCTGATTTCCGTACACAGACGAGCTTGATGCATAGATAAGATGCTCAACTTTATGATGGCGGCAAGCTTCAAGAATATTATAAAAGCCTATAATATTGCTTTCGATATAACAGTCGGGGTTGTCAATAGAATATCTTACCCCTGCCTGTGCCGCAAGATTCACAATAATTTCGGGCTTGTATGTTGCAAAAAGGTTTTCGATGGCCTCTTTGTCGGCAAGATTTCCTTTTATGAAAGTGAACTTTTCATATTTATTAAGAATTGCAAGACGGCTTTCCTTAAGAGAAACCTCATAATAATCGTTAAGATTATCAAATCCGATTACTTCCCCACCCTCGTCTAAAATTCTTTTACTAAGGTGAAAGCCAATAAACCCTGCACTGCCCGTTACGAGTATTTTTTTACTGCCGTCGTATTTTTTAAAATCTGCCATTTTTTCTCTCCTATTAATCTCTAAAATAAAGATCTCTTGTATAAACCTTATCAATCACATCTGCAATATCATCGTTATAGCGATTAGCAATAATAACATCTGAAATTGCTTTAAATTCACCTAAGTCCTTAATTACCTTTGAATTGAAGAAGCTTTCCTCTCTAAGAGTGGGCTCATAAACCACAACCTCTATTCCCTTTGCCTTGATACGCTTCATAACACCTTGTATGGAGCTTTGGCGGAAATTGTCGGAATTTGATTTCATCGTCAGGCGGTAGATGCCCACAATTTTAGGATTCTTTTCTATTATCCTGTCAGCGATGAAGTCTTTTCTTGTTGTATTTGCATCAACTATTGCACGAATAATGTTGTTGGGAACATCATTGAAGTTTGCAAGGAGCTGCTTTGTGTCCTTTGGCAGGCAATATCCGCCATAACCGAAGGACGGATTATTGTAATGATTTCCGATTCTTGGGTCAAGTCCTACGCCCTCTATAATCTGCTTTGTATCAAGTCCCCTTACCTCGGCATATGTATCAAGCTCGTTAAAAAAGGATACACGGAGCGCGAGATATGTATTTGCAAAAAGCTTTACCGCTTCTGCCTCTGTAGGATTGGTAAAGAGAACGGGAATATCCTCTTTTATCGCCCCTTTGGCAAGAAGTGATGCGAATATATGTGCCTTTTCCTTGAGCTTTTCATCATAAAGAGGTGCACCTACAATTATTCTTGACGGATAAAGATTATCATAAAGTGCTTTTCCCTCACGCAGAAATTCGGGAGAAAAAATTATGTTTTTGCAGTTATATTTTTCTCTTATGCTTTCCGTGTAACCCACGGGAACAGTTGACTTTATAACCATAATTGCTTCGGGATTTATGCCCATTACCGACTCAATTACACTTTCCACGCTTGATGTATCAAAATAGTTGAGCTTGGGGTCATAGTTTGTGGGTGTGGAAATAATTACAAATTCCGCACCCTTATATGCTTTTTCATTATCCGTTGTTGCGGTAAGATTAAGTTCTTTTTTTGCAAGATATTCCTCTATCTCCTTGTCCACAATAGGGGATTTTCTGTTGTTTATCATTTCCACTTTTTCGGGAACAATGTCTACTGCATAAACTTCGTTATTCTGTGCAAGAAGCACTGCATTTGAAAGCCCTACATATCCTGTTCCTGCTACTGCTATTTTCATAATCACTCAACCCTTTCTCTAATGCCACTCCCAAGGGCTCCCTTGTGCAAAGGGAGCTGTCAGTATAACTGACTGAGGGATTGTATTTTCAATTTAACTCTACTCCGTCTGCTGTATTGCAAAAATGTATGTTAAAGCCTTTTTCAAGATTGGGAAATTCTTTAAGATATTCTCTCGTAATCTTATAGGAAATTTCCTCTTTACATTCAGGATTTACAAGTGCCATGCAGCAGCCCTTAAAACCTGCACCGCTGAATCTTCCGCCATATATACCGTCTGTTTCAAGCATTATTTCATGAATTTTTTTAAGCTGTTCGGAGCCTGTTTCATAGTTTACAATGCTGCTGTGTCCGCTTTCAAAGGAAAGCTTGCCGAAAGCTTCTATATCGCCTTTTCTCCAAGCTTCTGCCCCTTTTTGCACACGTGAAAACTCGCTATAGTAATGCTCTGCCCTTTTTCGCCAGTTTTCGGGAAGCTTATCTTTATATGCCTCAAAAACCTCAAAGGGAACATCTCTTAAAAAAGTTTCCGAAAATTTCCCATATTCCATGCCCGAAAAAGCCTTAAGTGCGTATGCTGCACTTTTAAGCTCGTCTACACGCATATTATATTTACTTCCTATAAGATTTCTTTCAACCCCGCTGAAAATAACGGCAATTTCAAAGGGCTTCATGTTTTCGCTTCTGGCAATAAGCTCATATGAATCGTCCTTTATGTCTAAGTATAGCAGATGATCTTTCTTTGAATAAATCTCACAAGACTGGTCAAGCTTACCGACGCTCACGCCCACATATTCCTTTTCTGCCCAAAGTGCAATTTCCACAAGCTCCGCACGGGAAACCTTAATACCATTGGCACGGCAAAGTGCACTGAGAAATGCAATGATAACGGCCGCCGAGGAGGACAAGCCTCCTATGGGGAGGCTTCCCTTCACATGTGCTTTTATCCCGAAGCTTAGGGGGTGCTTTCGTGCAAGAGAAACCATGGCTCCGCGAAGATAATCAGCCCAATCCTTTTGAAGTTCGGGACATTCCTTGATTGAAAACTCTACCTCTTTGGGAAACTCTGCACTTGTAAGAAAAATGCTGCCGTCAGCAGTTTTCTCATATTCAATTTCAATTCCCTTGTCAATTGCAAATCCGCTTACCACACCCTGCTGGTGGTCTATATGGGCACCCAGGGGACACACTCTGTAGGGGCAAAAAGCCTTTTCTCTACTCATTTTTTCATTTTCCTTTTCTTTGGTCTATTTATTTTCGGTTTTAAACATTCCCAATTTCTCAACCATTTGCATACGCCTTTGATTTACGGTTAAATTTTCTTTTTTATCTTTCATAATTCCCATTTGCTTTAAAACAATCTCTATAATTCTGTGAATCCAACCTATGGGAAGCAAAATCGGACATTTTTTCACGTAAACGAACCGTTCTTTCATTGATTTATAACTTGGAAAAAGCATCCCGAAAGCACTTCTTTCAGACTTTGTCAGTTTCAGCATTGCATGCTTAATATTGCTGTTTCCCGAACGCCTTTGGGTGAAAAGCTCGTAAAACCGGCTTCTTTCATCTTCATTTACGCCAAAAACTCCGCCGATTTCGCAGTCCTCCAGAAGCTCCTCCAGACCATGACCTTCGGTAATTGCGTCTTCAAATTCCATTCCAAAAAAGCGGACGCCTATTCCCTTTATTACATTAATCAAAGTGTCGTAGCCCAGCTTTTCCATCAGGCTGTTATACCTTGTCCAATCAATCTGTTTCTCATAAGCCTTCATATACAAAAGAAGATCCATCATTTGCCTGATTCCGGTAGCATCGTTTATAAGGTGCTTTATAAGATGTGCAGACAAATACATTAGAGAATCATTTACCGACAATGAATAAATCCCGTCCTCGAGGAGCATGAATTCATCTTCATAATGAACTTCATCGTCTAAAATAATATCGCTTGTTGCCACGGAATGAAGTGCAACATGAACCTCAAACAATCCGCCGATTTTATGATAAGCTTTTATATGGTGGTCATATTTTGAGCGTTCTTCACATTCGTAGCCAAGCCCCGTTAGTATTGTAACAGCCTCTGCTTCATTTTGCGATTCTATCAGCACGTCCATATCACTTGAAATTCGAGTCTCAGGCATTGCATAGAGTCGTGCAACGGTAATTCCTTTAAGCACACAGCATCTGATTCCGGCACTTTCAAGCTCACGAATTGTTCCTAAATTAAATTCTATTCTGCGAATATTAAGTGCCACGTTGGAAATAAAGCTCTGTTCAAGTTTTGCATAAACCTCTGCAGGAATTGCAACACTTGAGTCTTCTATTTTTGTGCGAATACCTGCATATACCACATCCCAAACTTCCTGAGAAAGTGCTATATCCCGGATTTTACTCAAATTTTCACAATATTTAACATCTATAGGTTTTCCGGTGGCACCACACCCAAAAAGATAGAGCATATTCTTAAAATCCTGTGTCATTAGCTTCACTCCGACGTTTTAAATTTTCTGTTTTAATTATCAAGAAACACATCTTCCACATATGTCAAAGGCTCCAACGTATCGGCTTTCAGAATATATGCCATAAGCTTAGCCGCACCGGGGCAAGCTATAAAGGCGTCGGCTGTTTTCCCTTTAGCCGTGATCACACTTCCGCTTGTTGCAGCATTAATAAAGGTATCCCCAAAATCGTAAGCCGCAACGATAAGCATTACACTTTCGGCATAGGCTTCAAGCCCACTGACCTCATATGTATATCCCGTTTCAGTCTTAACAGTTTGTGAGGAAATTGCCGAGCCTGTCACTGTAAGAGAGGGTGCTTTATCGCTTGAAGCAGAGTTATATAAATAGAAATAGTCCCCACCTGTCACCGCAGTGAGGAAATACACTGAGTCCTTCCCACTTTTTACGGCATTTCCCACATATTCTTTCAAAAGTTGGTAATTCCCGGCAGAAAGCTCTATTTTCATGTCTTTTCTTGATTCCGTGGTATATTTATAAATTCGCATATCAGTATCGGTATTATGCACAGCCGGTTTAACAACATTTGTTTTTACGTCTCCGGGATTCAGGGAAGTAAAAAGGCTTTTCCCGGCTTCATAATCAGCACAATACACTCCAAGTACCGAGCCTTTTTCTGAGCTTGTGGTAAGAGAAATTCAATGTAAAATCGGAAACCTGTTTCACAGAGGAAATATCCACACGAAGTACTGCAAATCCACCCGGTTTTTCATCACTTGACAATATATACATTTTATAAACATCATCAGTGCTTGGCTGCGGATTCGTATATTCAACGGAATATGAGGAGCCTGCCAATGTGGATTCCTTTACAAAAATCGTATCTGCCTTCAGGCTAAAAGTCTTTTCCTCGATAGCCTTCGGGTGAGCTATGGCAGACACCGCTGATATGCTCAAAATCACCGCTGTCGCTACAACTATTGCAAGTATTTTCTTCATTGGTATTTGCCCCTTGTCATTTGTTTTTGTTTTTTTATTTTAGTTCTAATATTTCCCTCTGTGGAAATTTCTTCGTTTTTATGCAGTTTACATTTCATAAAGTAATAAACTCAAGCAAAAAAATGTACGTCCCCAATTGGCTCAAATTGTCTCTTTACAGTAGTTTCTTGAATATCTTTTCACAAAATTTCCCTATACCTATCCTATAACAAATATACTTCAGTTTAGATTTTAAACTTGGAATTTCTTTTAAAGGCGTCCATTCATGGGCTACCTTATCGTTTACAGCTTCTAATTCCCACATTATATTGCCAAAATGAGGATTTTTTAAAAATTCACCCAGACATTGCTTTATGCCGCCTCGCAGCTCCTGAAATTTATCAACATCACAATATGTTGAAATCTTTGAATTGTCAAAAGTACGGTTAAAATATCTACAGTAAATTATTTGATAGATATTCCAATTAACACTAAAACATGTTGATTTTCCAGTAAATAAAACCTTCACTTTTTTTCCTGTATACTCTTCTAAAGCATCCACATAAATGTTTAAAACATCTGCCCATTTATACGAGTTAGGCGATGTTATATGAAAAACTTCGCCTAAAGCATTTTCTTCCAATATAATATTAGCTATAGCCTGAGCTACATCATCTCCGGTTGTCATTGCTGTCAGTTTTTCTGAAATATCTTTCGAAAAGACAATAGTTCTCCCGTGGATTGCACGGTAGAGCCAGTGCTCTTTTTCCAAAACCCCAAGCTGAAGCCTGTGACTGTTGTAGGTTATACTCGGTCTTATTATGGTATAATTCTTTTTCTCTGATGTAAACAGCAAATTTTCCTGTCTTGCCTTTGACAGAGCATATTCATCGGTATTAAGATATACACCATCTGCACACACATCAAGCAATCTATCTGTCTTTTCTGTAATAGGAGCATCACTCTCTGCATAAACCCTGCAAGAACTGATAAAAATATATTGCTTGCAATTTTCCAAAAAGCTCTCATATCTACTTTCAAATTCTTGAGTGGAATAAGCCATAAAATCAATTATCACGTCCCAATCCTTCATTTTCAGGACATGTTCCATGAATTCATCATCCCGTGCATTTCCAATAATGTATTCTATGTTGCACTTATTTCCTCGTTCCAAACGCGTGGTCACATAGATATATGCATCTCTTTTTCCTGCTAATATATCCACAAGTGGTTTACCCATGGCACCGGTCCCACCTAAAATTAAAACATTTGCAAGTTCCATGACAACACTCCTTTTTTCTTATTTTTGCACAGTTTTTCTTAACTCGCTTGTAATAAGATTTTTAAAAAATTCATACTCAGGCATTTTCCTATATATTCCGTAAAATATCAAATTAGGTAAGAATACACATATTATGCATTTAACAATAAAGCTCTGTATTCCCTGTTTTGGAAAGAAGCTTAATATTACAAATGTCGCGAATGAAACAATAACTGTAATTGCTGTATAAACTAAAATTCTCAAAAAATACTCTTTCACGCTTCTCTTAAAATAATTTTTAAACAAGATGTAGCTACCCCATGGAATGTTAATGAAAATAGTGCAAACAAGTGTTGATATAATAACGCCATCTAATTCCCAAAACCGTACCAACACTAGATTTATACCAAGATTTACAACGGCTGCAATCAACGGTCTGTATCTATCCTCCCACCAAAGTCCGGCAGCTTCTCTATATGTATATGTTATAGTCGTAACCCTTGGTAGGAAAAAGTACAAACACATTAACACCATCGTTCTAAAGGGCATCAGCATACCATCTCCAACCCAAAGCTTCATAAAATGCTGACTGAGGCAAAACAGACAAACAGTACACCAACTGACAATCCAGCTGTTTGCATACGTTATTTTTTTGAAATCACTATAGTTTTGTTCCACGCTGCATGAAACCATTTTATTTCCTATTCCAGCGGTTATGGAGCTTGTCATTATAGAGAGGAAACCTATGAGAGTGGTTTGTATATAATAGTAGTTATTATATACAGCTAAAGGGATTAAACCTAAAAATGCAGATATAACAATAGTGTCTACAGTTCCGAAAATAACACTGTATATTTTATATGCCAATAGACCACTTACTCTTTTTTTTATTCCATCCTTCATTTCTCTTGAAATGCTGCCTCTGCATAATAGTTGCGGGTACATTTTTTTAGCCAGATATGCATTAATAAAATTTGTAACAATCGTTGTTAACGGTATAATAATTACGTATGCATAATAGCTTTTTGCAGCGACTAATGAAACAATTTTTAATATATTACTTATGAGATTTATAAAAGTGGTTCTCCTGCTTATTATATCATTTCGCTGATGAGCATTAAATAAAACCGATTTATATGCATACAGGAAATAACCTACTACTGTATTCATCAGGTAAATTAAATATACTATATAAATGTTTATAGCGTTCGGGCATTCTCCACTTATCAGATGTTTCAAAAAAGGCAGAATGACTAATCCTGCAGATAATATAATGGTTCCTACTACTTTATATACTTTTCTATACCAGTTAAGAAGTGCACATAATGTTTCGTTGTCGTTTTCGGCTATTGGTCTGTACATGCTGAATGCAATAGCCGTTCCAAATCCAAGGTCTGTAATACTAAGAACGGAAAGTATTGAGGTAAAAAGACTGCTTATGCCTAAATATTCTGCACCGAGAGTTCTTATCATAACAGTCCTTACTGCAAACGGGACTATCAATAGCACTATTTTTTCAATTACGCCCCATAAAATGTTTCTTTTCGCATTTAACAATCTACTGTTTTCCATACAGCTACCTCATTTATTTTAAGAGTTTTTTTACAATATCTGTGCCTTTCTTCCCTATAACGGTTTTCACTACATCTTTTGCAATTCTCGTTTTATCTTCAAGTAAATTTCTCATAGTTTTCAGAGCATCACTCTCATTTTCGTGCTCAGTAAACACTTCAAAAAGCATAGGCCTATCTGTAATTTCAGGATTTAAAAATTGTGGCAAAACCTTCTCCACATCTTCTTTTGTTGATGCAGAGTAATATTCAAAGCCTAAATCCTGAGCATAATGTTTTACCAGTTGGAGTGATTTTCTGCCGAAATGTCCCTTCGCTGCTACAAATTCGCTGACATTTTCTCCAAGTTGCTTTCTTCCCTGATGTTGGTACAAATGAAATTCTGCACCACCATCATTATTCACAAGTAAAATACGAAGATTATTACACACAGGAAATTCAGCTAAAGCATTCATATTATAAAAAAACGTTAAATCCCCAAGAACACAGAAATGAAGACGCTCTTTATCAACAAGCGACATGCCTATAACGGATGAAAGTGTTCCATCAATCCCCCTGCAGCCTATGTTAGCGATTGAGTGTACGTTTTCAGGCAACTCAAAAAACGTCCATGCTCTCATGGTGTTACTCACACCTAACTGCAAAACAGAATTAGCAGGCATTTTTTTCGAAATGCATTGAGCTAACCAGATGTTTGAGAGCGGAAGTTCAGGAATCAAGTTGTATATTTGTTGTATTTCGCCTTTGCACTGTTCATAATACGAACAATCTGATGTTTTTTCACCCGTAGTATATTGACTAAAAAAACTTTGCTCTGTCATTTCAAACACTTTTGTAAGCTTTTTGAAGGTATCACGTATTTCCCCGTCTTCACTTACTCTCCAGACCTCTTTTGCTCTCATCAACCCATCAAAAAAAGTATAATAATCTCCTGAATTTTCTCCTATATGAATCAATAAATCAACATCAAACATTGACGATTTTTTTTGTTCCTGTGCTGCTGCAATTGTCGGTAACACCCTGTACTTTCCGTAATAGTTACTTGAGTGGTCAACAAAAACAACAGCATTAAACTCTTCACAAAAGCGTTCTACAGTTCTCGTCTGTTCATCACTCCAAAACTTATGTGCACCAACAGTAATTGCTATTTTATCGTATTGACCCAAGTTTGGCATGTTATCATTAACTGTATATCTTCTTATAACTCTTGTTGATGGTAATTCTTTAACTATAAGCCCTTTATCGCTATGATTAGTAAGATTAATATGTACAGGACCACCACCGTTTCTTTGACACTCAAGTATTGCTTTGTTAATTTTAACATTGCAATCCCATTCATCTTTTTTATCCTTTATCTCCTGAAGGTGCACGCTTAATTTTACAACATCCTTTGGTTGCTCTGAACGATCAATAAACTGAGGGATGAGATGCCCCGCATTTGCAGCTTCCTGCGAGCCGGTAATTGCAATAATAGGAAGCTTACGATAATATGCCTCCGAAAGTCCCGGTAAATAATTGCGTGAAGCCGTTGCACCTGTACAGGTAATCACAACAGGTTCACCGCTTTCCATTGCCAATCCGCACGCCATATATGCTGCATTTCGCTCATCCACTACAGAAAAGAGCTCAAAGTAATCATCCTGTTGAATACTGGCGACAAAACAAATATTCGTCGCTCCCGGAGATACCACTACTTTTTTAATATTGTTTTCTTTAAGAATTGAAATAAGCATCTGTACATTTCTGTTTGAAGAATAATAAAAATCCATTTTTTATCCTCTTTCTTTTATATTGATAAGTATATCTTCTAAAAACTTTATAGAATCATTTTTCTTCTTTTTAAATTCATCTGTCATATATTCTACTCTATGGTCCTTGATTTCATAAAGATATTTTATATTTTTCTTATTTCCGTCACAAAATCTGAATTCATTTTTCGTCATAGTTAGTAATGTCAGCATTCTGCTTGACATTTCTCCTTCGTCAGTGCGATTAAATACAAAATATTCTGTCTTATATAAGTTTGAAAAGACAGTGGCATGAAAGCTGTCTGTAAAAACATACTTTGCATGTTTTATAAGTGATATAAACTCTTTTGGCGAAACATCATACAAATTAACATCTGCAAAAAATATATCCTGGGGACAAAATGATACTAAATGGGGCAACGATACAAGAGTGCAATTGGATTTTTTTGCAAACTTTTTTGCTAATTTTCTTATTTCTTTATCATTTCCTAAAAAGTAACAGAAAACGTACTCTTTATCAATTAACCTTTCAGCACAAACTTCATTCCATTGTTCTTTTTCCAATAATAGTGTCGGGTCAAGCACACACTCTACATCTCTTCCTGTAAGTTTTGCTAAAAAATCAGCAGTAACCTGTTCCCTAACAGATATTTTATCAAAACTTTTCAAATATTTCTTTATTGACTCTTTTTGTTCATCATTCACGTTAACGTCAGGCATACTTGCAGAATACGAAAACTTAGGGATATTATCCGGCACAAAATCTAAAAAATACTCTTTTCTATACCATTTCATATTCCAGACCTGGTCGCTGCCCGTTATAAAAGCATCGTAATTGTTCAAGCATTCTTTTATATTATCACTGGTATACACTTTTTTCGAATGGGGTGTATTGTTTTGAAACTTACAAAGGACAGCATTGCGTTTTTCAATATTTTTCTTATGCCACCGGTTTTTTATTGCAAACGACCGAAACACATTTTTAATATAGATATGAATATGCTTTATTTTAAAATGTCTTTTTTTTGATTTGAGGATAAGTTTATTAGCTAAACAAATTTGTTCGCAATTATAACCCATTTTGTTGATACAACTAACTAATGCATAAGACTGAAGCTGTGCCCCATAATTCCTATTATTATAATAAAGTGTCAGTATACCAATATTTTTCAACATAATCTTCCTTTCAATTTTCACATTTTCAAGAACACCTGTCAATAATTAAAAGAAATAATGCAAATAACTATCAATTTTCTCTACTTTTAATTACCACTCCATAAATTTTCTTCAAAAGACCCGGGGACAACCATATTAACAGTGTTGCAATACGAGTATTTTTTGCACAATGCCCACCGAAAAATACTTTCCATTTGTTTTTTAACAGACGTTTTCTTAACTCTTTAAATCTCTCCTTGAATACATTTTCACGCATAATACCAAGTATCATATTTACACACGCTGTTGCCTCGTTACAAGCTATCATCTTATACAACGGGCTATTTTTATCATAATACGTCTTGTAAATATCATTAATATCTAATATCGTGAAATACTTCTTATTAAATTTTTGATGTATTGCCGAGCTTTCTCTCTGTAAATAATAATAACC
>JAZQAB010000026.1:0-32547 GCA_045545055.1 Clostridia bacterium
GTACAGGCTTGAAAAGCTCAGTGCTCTTGCGGCGGAGCGGGAGGCTGCCGGCTGCCGTTTCAGCTTTATCCGCGGCAACATGGCAGACAAGGCCGTAACAGATGCTGCCTTTGCCCGGTATAAGCCGGATATTGTGGTCAACCTTGCTGCTCAGGCCGGCGTGCGCTATTCCATAGACCATCCGGATGTGTATATTGAGTCCAATCTTATCGGATTTTACAATATCCTTGAAGCCTGTCGTAATAATCCTGTTGAGCATCTTGTTTATGCAAGTTCATCAAGCGTATACGGCGGAAATAAGAAAGTTCCTTTCAGCACAGAGGATAAGGTAGATAACCCCGTTTCTCTCTATGCGGCTACAAAGAAATCCAATGAATTATTGGCACACAGCTATTCAAAGCTTTACAATATCCCCTCCACAGGACTGCGTTTTTTCACAGTATACGGTCCCGCTGGCAGACCTGATATGTTCTATTTCTCCGCAACAAATACCCTTGCAAATGACGGAACAATAAAAATATTCAACTACGGAAACTGCAAGCGTGATTTTACTTATGTTGATGATATAGTTGAGGGCGTGTTTAGGGTAATGCAGGGAGCTCCCGAAAAAGCAAACGGTGAGGACGGACTTCCTCTGCCGCCTTATGCTGTATATAACATTGGTGGCGGTACTCCTGAAAATCTTCTTGATTACATCAGCACATTGCAGGAAGAACTTGTAAGAGCAGGTGTTCTGCCCGAAGATTATGATTTTGAGGGACACAGAGAACTTGTTGGTATGCAGCAGGGAGATGTGCCTGTAACTTATGCTGATTCCGAAGCACTTGAACATGACTACGGCTTCACACCGAAAATTACTATCCGTGAGGGATTACGTGCCTTTGCGGAGTGGTATAAGGAATTTTATTGTTGATAAGCATAAACTTAAAAATTCATAGATTCACAAAGAAAAGTCAAATGCGACATCTCACAGAGCCAGTTTCTGTGAGGTGTCGCATTTATGTTTAAAAGTTCTGTATTTTAAAACAGGGATTGAGAAGAAATCCAAAGTGGAAATTCTTGAGTATTGTCGTAATAATAGATGCTGTTTCCATTTTCATCATAAGCAGCAGCATTTATTTCATTAGTTTCTGCATTGATTGCATCGAAAGTAAAGAGCAGCAATTCTCCTGTATGGACTTCCTTTGTTTGTTTTTGACCGAAACAAGTTACTTCAACTGTCTTTATGTTTTCATCATAAGCAATAATCGGGAACAATTGTACACCTTCATCATAATAGTAAGCATATAATTCACCGGTTGTTTCAATACCGATATTTTTGTCATACATACTCCATTTAGGCCAGTTTAACCAGTTGTCGTGACTTTTCCAGCCCAATAATGTTTTTTCAACTGAAACAACATCAAAACAGCTGTAACTATCGTAAATATAGAAATGATAATTATCTTTCCATTTATAGCAGGAGATGATTTCAGATGTTTCATTTAATCGTCCGCTTAAATCAGCGGCAGACTTGGAATTTAAACGGTAACCGTTTGCATAATTCAGGCAAATAAAACAGAATAATCCGACAAATAGTCCGATTAAAGTGGTGGTTACAAATTTTCTTTTTCGTATTTTAGCTGCTAAATGAATATAATTTTCATCTTTATGTTCTTCTATGGGGATTATTTCTTTGCTAAGTGATTTATAATACTCTGAACATTCTTTACATTCTGAAAGATGTTCTATTACTGCTTTTTCACTTGATTTGGCAGCTGCGTTATCAAGACAAAGAGGCATCAAATCCTGTATCATATCACATTTATATTTCATAACCATAAATCTCCTTTAACTGTTGTTTAATTTTAATTTTCGCCCTTGAAAATATAACCTTGGCTGTTGTTTCTCTGATACCCGTCAATTTTCCTATTTCCTTATACGGCAGTTCATCAAATAGACGATACATCATAACACTTTGGCTTCTTTCGTCTAAATTTGAAATTATCTCTTTTATATGAATTATCAGCTGTTTATTTTCTGTCATTGTATCAAGGTTCATATTATCGTGTTTAGTAAGAATAGCATCTTCTATGCAAGATTCTTTCGAATGAGTTTTCATGTAATTGTAATATGTGTTTTTGGCTATCTGACACAGCCATGATTTTATAGAACAGTCACCTCGAAATCGTTTCAATGACAGATATGCCTGATAAAAACTTTCTTGAGTTATTTCTTCGGCTAAATTATCATGATAATCTGTAAGTTTCAATATGTAATGATATACATAGCTGTAGTATAAATGGTATAATTCTTCAAAGTCGCCCACGGTTATTAACACCTCCTCAATTCTGTAATTATAAGCTGCTTATATCTATTAGTATCAATTTTCGGAAAAAGGTAACATAGTTTTTGAAATTTTATAAAAAACATTTCTTTGCTGTTATATTATATCATAATACTGATTTGTGTTCAAGACTGATTTTTATAACAAATGTTGTCAGAGATGGAATAAGGTGGATTTTTAAAAAGCATATTGCATTTTATATAAATATTTGATATAATAAGATAACGGATTAATGTGGTATTTTAGTAATATAATGCTAACTGATAATACGATTATTAATAAGGGGAGAATATTTATGAAAAGAAAAATACTTAGTCTGTTTCTCTGCTCGCTGATGTTGACAGGCAGCGTTTGTGGGTGTGATAGTAAATCCGATTTATCACAAAGCGGAAGTTCAACAATCACTGACATACCTGCTGAAGCAATGGAAAGATTGAATAAAGCTCACGATATAGAGCCTGTAATCGCACCTAAAGAAGAATGGGATACTGAAAAAATCTGCAATTCATTTTATATAAATGGCAAACAGTTCTCTTATCCATGCACCATTAATGAGCTTGGTGAGGGTTTTGAAATTATTGATACTGAAGAATATAAGTTAAAGTATGACAAGGACAAGAAAACAGGAAGCTGTTATCTCTCATATTATGGGAAAACAGTCGTGAATGTCAGACTCTATGATTGTCAGAATATTGCTGATATATCCGATTCTCCGATTGGTGGAATGGCATTTATGCAGGATCTGAATAAAGATTACGTATTCCCTGTTTCTTTTAATGGAGTGACTATTGGCGATAATATAGAACGAGTTTTTGACAGACTTTCATTTCTGGAATCTTATAGTGATGTATGGGAAGATGAGACTGAATTTTATTCTTTTAATTATGAGAATGAGGACATAAAGATTTATTGCTTGTGTATTAACGATTGTGTTACTGATATATCATTTAATTTTAAACAGAAGTAGTTTATGTAAAGATAAATATGTAATTACAAATAAAACTTTAGGAGAATAAAATATGATAAATACAAATATATTAACAACCTGTGTGATATTGGGTTATATAAATTCACATTCAATGAAGATGATAGTTTAATTACAGTAGGTTTAAATGTTTTAGCTAATGAATAAATGGATTCAATTGCCTATAAATTGAAATAAATTACAAGTTGGAACCTCTAAAAACATCCTCACAGTTTGATTCCGCTTGTGTTCTGGTTTTTAGAGAACCCTATAATTGAATGGATTATTTACGAGGAGGATTCTATGAAAATATTTGCATTGAGTGATATCCACGGCTCTCCTGTTGAGTTCGAAGCTGCATTGAAATTAGTCGATTTATCAGGCGATAATATGCTGATTTTATGCGGCGATTACATCCACGGTTATGACAGCTATAGTGTTCTTGACAGGATTATGAAATTGCAGAGTGAATATGGAGCGGAAAAAGTAGTTGCACTTCTCGGAAATCACGAGGAATCAGCAATGAATGGTGAGTGGCCCATTACAGAGGGCGAAAAAATTGAATGTGACAAGTCGAGAGAAGATAAATACATAAGCTGGATGAATAATCTTCCCAGATATTACAAAACCGATACACAGATTTTCTGTCATGCAGGAGTATGTGAAGAAGCAGGGGAGTACTGGGAGTGGAGTACCAATGATTATGAATATACATCCAAGTATCCTGCTGAAACAGGTAAATTCTGTATGGATATTATTGCAGGTCATATCGGGACAGCTTCAATAAGCAGAAATCCTCAATTCAACGATATATACTGGGACGGCAAAAGTCATTATTATATCGACGGTTCAGTTATGAAAAGCGGAAAAATCCCTGTGCTTATGTATGATACAGATACAAAAAGGTATTATCGTATGAGCGAAAATGGAGCATGGCCTGTACTCGCATATAACGAGGAATATTAATGTTTTATGATGTGTGACGGCTTACCTGCCTGCGTCTTGATGATATGAAAGAGTTTTATTCAGATACTATTTAATAAATAAAAAACCTCGATTTTTCACAATAAATCGAGGTTTTATTATATGCTTTTTAAACGCTTTTTTCTGAAAGAGTTTCCATAAGTTCAGGCAAATCACAGAAATTTTCCAATTCAGGAACAGATTGCTCAATTGTACCAAAGCCGTAAGCGGCATGAATAAAATCAAGACCAGCTTTCATTGTTGCATCGTAATCTCCCTGAATATCGCCGATATACCATGCTTTATCAAGGTTATTTCTTTTTGCGATAAGAGCAATGTTATCACCCTTTTCAAAGAGATTATTTCCGTAACATTCAATATCATCGAAATATTTGCCAAATCCGTAATAATCGAGAAATGCCTCTATATAGCCACTTTGACAGTTGCTGACAATATAGAGATGATAATTTTCTTTAAGGCGGATTAAAGTATTTTCAAGTTCGGGATAAAGATTGCCGCCGTGTTTGCGGAGATATTCATTTTCGTAGTCACAGCATAAGTTCAGCAGTTCCATACGCTCATCTTTTGAAAGGCTGCCGAAAAGAATATCAGCTATTTTATCCATGGTAAGCCCCATAACACCCATAATATCCTTTTGAGTTATAGCGGGTAAATCGTATTTCAATTCTCTGATTTTTTCAGTCCATGAGGCAGCAACATTTTCGGAGGAATCCCAGAGAGTGCCGTCCATATCAAATATCAAACCTTTTTTCATTTTCCTTCCACCATTCTGTTATATATTTCATCGAGCTGTATTCTGTCAGGCTTTACATCGTTGAGTATTGTTATTCTGTCAGCTCGGACAGTACGTGCTTTTTCCCATATATCAGCAAACATATCTTTTGTTATGCCGTATGATTGGGGATTTGTAGCAATACCGTAAGTTTTGAAGAAATTCAGCAGTCCTGCTGCATCTTGTCCCTGAAAAATACAAGCAGGAATACTTCCTAATGCAACGGCAAGACCATGTGTTATTTTTACATCGGGGTAATATTCTTCTATAGCATGAGCAAAAAGATGTTCACTTCCGCTGCAAGGTCTTGAAGAACCTGCAATTTCCATAGCAAGACCGCCCATAACAAGGGCTCTTGAAAGTATTCGGATAAACACACGGCTTTTCATATTCTTTTCATCACAATGATAGACAGAATCATAGCTCATTCTGCTTAGAGCATAAGCGAAATCGTCAATGCGTGATGATGTTCTGGAGGCTGAAAGCTTCCAATCAAAAAGAGCAGTATGTTTGGCAATTGTGTCGCCTATTCCCGAAAGAGTCTGGTCTACAGGAGCATTGATAATCATATTTGTGTCAACAATTATCGCTGTGGGAATTTTACATTCAAAGGTTTTACGGGCTTTTCCGTAGGTTTCAAGTACAGAAAAGGGCGATGCAAGGGAATCATTGCTTAAAGATGTAGGCATACATATATATACAGCCTTGCTTATATGTGCGGCATATTTAGCAGTATCAAGAACTCTGCCGCCGCCTATGCCTATTATTACTTTAATATCTTCAACGCAGACTTTTTTAGCAATGTAAACAGCTTCATCAAAGCTTGCATTTTTCATTGTGAATATTTCGGCATTCCCGAAATCTCTGCTTATATCGTCAATTTTATCTTTGTAAATGCTGATTAGAAATTCTTCTGATATAATCATAGCTTTCTGACCGATTATATCGGGAATGTATCGTTTTACTATTTCTTCTGAATGAAGAAAAGCATCTTCCTCAACTGTAAGACATATAGGAAGATTAAATCTTGTATGCTGGTTCATTTGACACCTCGGTTTATTGTGTTATAGCTTATTTTTGGATAGATTCAAGTCTAAATATGATTTGCAATAGCAAGCACTTGACTTTCCGATATTATTATACTATAATATTTATAAATATTCTGTTGTATTTGCAACAGTAACAGAGATTTTATGAAAAATGTTAGGAGAATAAAATGAACGGTATAAAAGTTATGGATATGCGATGCAATAAGGGTGATAGTGCATTTTTGATAGATGACGGAAAAACAGCAATATTATATGATACAGGTTTTGGCTTTACGGGATTTGAAGTGGCAAAGAATATACAAGCAGTTCTTGGAGAACGAAAACTTGATTATATTTTCCTTACTCATTCCCATTATGACCATGCTCTCGGAAGTGCGTATATTTTGCGATATTATCCCACAGCAAAGGTTGTAGCAGGAAGTTATGCCGCAGGTATTTTTCAGCGTGAGGGAGCAAAGCGTATAATGCGTGAAATGGATGCGAAATTTGCTGAGAAATGCGGTGTGAAAGACTATCAATTTCTTGGAGATGAACTGAAAGTTGATATATCTGTCAACGAGGGTGATGTAATACAAGCAGGGGATATGTGCTTTGAAGTAATAGATTTACCCGGTCATACTCGCTGTTCTATTGGTTTTATTTGCAAGGAAAAAGGCTTGCTTTTATCATCTGAAACTCTTGGAGTGTATGACGGAGAAAAAAGAATAGTACCGTCATATCTTGTGAGTTATTCTGATGCAGTTTCGTCAATTGAGAAAGTGAAGAAACTTGATATTAAGCGTATACTTGCACCCCATTATGGTATTCTCAATGAGGAGCAGACAAAATATTTTCTTGACAATATGAAATCTGCTTCTGAAAATGCTGCACAGAATATACTGAAAAGTCTTAAAATCGGAAAAAGCAGCAATGAAATTATATCTGATTTCAAAGCTGAATTCTGGCATGGTTACATCAAGGAGATTTACCCTGAAGATGCAATTGATCTCAATACATCAATTATGATAGAGCTTATCAGAAAAGAATTGATGTAAAAATTTTAGAAGGTGAAAGTGTGAACGGTGTAAACAAAACATTATATATCCCTTTGTACGGGAAATCTTATGTCAGCAAAAAGGGATTATTTTTAAAAGATAAAAAAGCTGAACAAATCTGGAAAGCAGAGGGATTTGAGTTGAAAGGCAAATCAAAGTCAAAGTGGCTTGCCTATTATATGGGAATTCGTTCTGCTGTATTTGATGATTGGGTAAAACAACAGATGTTAAAGAAAAAGGATGCAGTTGTTTTGCATATAGGCTGCGGAATGGACAGCCGTGTTCTGCGAGTAGGTACTATGAATCATAAGTGGTATGATATAGATTTTGCGGAAGTTATATCAGAAAGAAAGCGATACTATTCGGAAAATGTTAATTATCAGATGCTTGAAGGAGATGCGAGAGATTGCAGCTGGCTGAAAAATATACCGAAGAACAAGACTGCCATTGTAGTTATGGAGGGGGTAAGTATGTACTTGACTCTCAAAGAATTAAAATATTTGACAGCAAAACTGAGCGAACATTTTGAAAGTCTTGCACTTTTAATGGATTGCTATACTGTAAAAGCTGCAAAAATTTCAAAGTACAAAAATCCTATTAATGATGTAGGAGTAACTCAGGTTTATGGAATGGATAATCCGAAGTTATTACAGCAAGGAAAATTTGTTTTCGTAAAAGAACATACTATGACACCGACAAGGTACATAAATGAACTGAAAGGCTGCGAAAAGTTTATTTTCAGAAAATTATATGCAGGAAGCTTTGCTAAGAAATTCTATCGAATGTTTGAATATGCAAAAGCGTAGTATTCGAGTTGAATGGTTTGAAATTTTTACAGATTACTGAATTTGAATTATCAGAATATAGGAGTTATAAAGATGAGTAACAAAGAACAATTTATTTTGCTTGATGAAACATATTTACCACAAATGGCAGAATTGTTTAAGAAAGCTTTTGGGCGAGAGCCATGGAATGACGATTGGAGCGATGAAAAACAGCTTAAAGAATACATAAAGGAAATATCTCATTCCTACAATGCACTAAATTACGGCTTGCTGATTAATGGCGAATTAGCAGCACTTTCGATTGGTATGATTCGTCATTGGTGGGAGGGAACGAATTATAATATTGAGGAATTCTGCGTTTCACCCGATATTCAAGGTCAGGGGATAGGTTCACAATTTATGAATTTGATAGAAGCAGATATACAAAAACGTGGCTTATGCGGAATATTTCTTCAAACAGACAGCGACAAGCCGGCGTTTAATTTTTATTGTAAGAATGGGTTTATTGAGCTTGAATCCCATGTTAGTTTTTACAAGAGGGTGAAAAAATAATTATGAGTATTTTTATTGATAGATGGCTTATTAGTAAACCGGCTGACGCTCCGGATAAAGATGGAAATACGGTATTGATTTCAAAAAAATCATTTGGTCCTCTCGAAATCTGGGAATGGGGCTTGAATGCTGATAATGAGCCGTATGAGCTCTATAAATGGCTTGAAAATGATTTTTATGAAGAAGCAAGTTACTGTAAGAATATTACAAAAGAAGAATTGCTTGATGTTATATACAGCTACATTTCCTATTTAGAGCAAAATAACTATCATTCAATTGCGGAACTTTATGATGATGTGATTGAGAAAGTCAAAAGTCTTTAAAAGCAGCTACATGTTCTGTTAATAATATGGTGTATAGCGAAAAATTTTTTCACTTTCCTTGGTTATCATTTTCCACTATTTGTTCTGCACATTTTACTGCACCGGCATCAATAATGGCATAATCTATCTGTAAATTTTTATTCACAAAAAAATAAATTACCGTATATAGCCATTTTTCTGTTATTATAATTCCATTTTGAAATCATTTTTATATGTGAATATTCGAAAATCAGGCAGGAAGCTAAGCTTCCTGCCATTAAAATTCAGAACAGTTCTGCCAGTTTGTTCATACTATCTCTCATGAGATCAAGAGAAGTATGGCAATAAAGGTCCATAGTAATTTGTACCTGAGAGTGACCCAGAATGTCGCTTAAAGTTTTTACGTTTACGCCATTTTCAATGGCACGGGTAGCAAATGTATGACGGAGAGCATGAAAATTTGCATGTTCAATTCCGGCAGCTGCCAGCAGATAATTCAGAGCATCTCTCATGGTATGAGGTTCAACACAAGTTCCCATAGGCATTGCAAAGATATATCCGTTGTCCTGATATATGCCTGCATAACAGATTTTCTCCTGCTCCTGAATTGCTTTATGCTGCATAAGCATAGAAAATACGTTGTCAGGAATAGGTATTTCACGAAAACCGCTGTTAGTCTTTACATTGCCTTCCAGAATAGCTGTGTTTCCTCCCTCGGAAACTTTCTCACCGATACTTTTCTTGATTCTCTGCAAAGTACGGCTTATTTTAATGGTCTGTTTGTTGAAATTAACATCAGACCACTTCAAAGCACAAAGTTCACCGATACGTAATCCTGTAGCCAGATCAAAAAGGATAGCAAATCCAAGGCGATGAAGATGAATAAACTGGAGTAACCGATTTTGTTCCTCAACTGAAAGAACTCGCATTTCCCTTTTTGTCTGTTTTGGAATAACAGCATTATCCGTAGGATTGTGGAGAATCATGCCGTTGATTTTTGCCTGTTCAAATGCCTGATGAAGCATATTATGCAGATTACGTATAGTTTTGGCACTCAATCCGCCTTTGCCGTCTGTACGTCCTGATTCATATCTCTGATTATAGAAATTCTGAATTAAAACAGGAGTAATCTGCTGAAGCTGAATTGCTCCTAAAACAGGAATGATATGATTGTGAACATAGCCTTCATAACTGATATATGTAGACGGTCTGACAGAAATTGCTGCATAATTGCTCATCCACTGAATCAGCCAATCTTTGAGAAGGATATTCTGAGGCGGGACATAAGTCCCTATCTGCTTTTGATACAAAATTTCGTGCAGCTTTTCAGCAACTTCTTTTCTTGTATTGCCATAGACGGAGCGCTGAATCTGTCTGCCGTCAGGTGTTCTGCCGTCCGAATAACGAGCCTCCCATTTGCCATTGGCTCGTTTGCGGATTGAACCTTCGTGATTTCCGTTTTTTCCCATAGATTAAACCTCCTGTTTACAAAATGCGTCCTACGCTTTTATCAATCCATTCAATAAACCGCTCTCTCTGAATAAGAATACGCTTGCCTATCTTTATAGCAGGAAAGCCAGAGGAGTTCATGACGTTATAAGCACAGGCAACTGAAATGTTTAAATACCCCGCAACGTCCTTTACGTTCATTATGAGCGGAAGCTCATCGTTTGATTTGAATTTTGGTAAATCCATTTGAATACCACCTTTCTTTATTTTTATATAATAGTTGTATGTAAAATATTATTTTATTTTTTAAAACAATTAGTTTGTTGTAATCTACTACATAAATTCCGTTTAATACAAATATAAGTATTATATCACTATAATAGTATATAACTGAAATTATGGGGATTAACGGAAAAGACGGAAACGATTACACATTACACTTGAAATTTGAGCTATGATATGCTATAATTATATAGCAGATTCCTCTATAGAGAATGCTTCTCCAAGTGAACTGATTTTTGCATTTATATCTGCACGTGCGAGAATATCATTAATCGTCTCGATTTGAAGTTGTGAACCTGTAATTTTCTTTTTATAGTAGTTAGTACAATTTACTATCTCTTTTAATTCTTTAGCTAAAGTGTTTCTGTCTTCTTTAAGCATTGGAGATTTTTTGAACTTTTTATATGCCAATGCGATGCCTTGCTTAAATTTATCGATATCGTCATAGTTCAGAAATTGATTGTCTGCGATTTCTGTTGAATGCTTCAGTAAATCGAGTATATATCTAATGTGAGCATGGGGGGTCTCATCATTAATGAGCTTATTAAGATGAGCAAGAAGCAACGTGAACTTTTTATAAGCCAATATATTAGCTTGAGCTCCGGAGTAGGAATAGTAGATATAAGGTATATAATGCTCAAAATGCATCATACAATCATGTGGTGATTTCTTTATGTAGTTTATAATGCTCAACCTTTCACTACATTGTCTGGCTGCTTGTCTAAGTTCAGAAGGCGTATAATCAGGTATCATTATTGTCATGTGTCTCGGATTTCGACGTTTTACACGTACTCTTCCCAGAAACTGAATAAATGATATTGGATCAATTTCTTCAATTATGATTATGCCAATATTTTCATCATTTATTGATACACCGTTTTCTATGACCTTTGTGGCAAGTAAGCATTTTGTTGAAAAAGCCTCTTTAATGGCGATGTTTGCTAATTCTTCGTTTTCTTCCTCAGATGAATATACGAATTGGCAATCAGTCAGTTTTTCTTTGAGTTTGGCACCACGTTCTTTATTTCTTAAAAATATTGCAGATTTTACTCCGTTCTCTGATGCCTGGTTGATTGTATCTGTAAGTTTATCTATATCAGAGTAGTTGTAAAATAAAAAACTGAGATGATTCCAATTATCCTCCATTAGATAAATATGATTTATACGAGAGTGGAAGTTTGTATATAATTTTGCAGTATCCAGTTCATTATTATCACATCTTTCGATCCTATATATTTCTGGCAACACTTCTTCCATTGTTGCACTAATATACACACGTTTGGTGTTATCGACATTTTGCTTTAAAATGTCGATGATTTGCATAGGGTGATAGGAAAAGGTTGCATCGTTTAATAGATACTGAATCTCATCTAATACAACTAATGTGTCGTTTTTAAACTTATTAAAGTTTTCCCTTTGCGCAAGTGACTGATATGTAAGTACTTTAATATTGCCTGTATCGTAGTGTTCGATTATTTCTTCGTCCCATTTTGCTGTATTAGTTATTCCCATTTCTTTTAAAACATCACGTTTTATTTGTAAGAGGCTGCTTTTACGATTAGTGAGGTATACAACCTCATGTTTATAGTTTATTGCCGCTCTAATAAGTGCAGTTGTTTTTCCACAGCCAACAGGAGCACCAATTAAGATTGATGAACCTTTTTCAAGCTCGTTTATTTCAACGGGACCGATATAATCGGACAGGTACTCTTGATCACTTCCAATGGTGAATTCTATTACGTTACATAATTTTCCAAGGTTAGATGACATATCCATCGTTTCAGGGAGATCTTTTCCAGATGTAAAATATCCAATCATTATTGTTTCCTCCTTTTTAGTGTATTCAGTCGTATTAGGAATGGCTGAATACAATACAGTTTATATACTTATTTTAATACAACACCTTTAAAACCACGATGATTTGTTTCGGAGGTGTGTTTTCTGAATGAACTGCATTTCCCATAATTTACTTCTCCAAATTCACGAGAGAAGGCAGTAATGTCCTTATATTCACCAAAATTATTACAAAAAACTTGGTGAAGCTTCTCCGAGGAAGTGAAGTTGTCACCGCCAAATATGCAGTAGTCATTTGAAAATGTGACTATGGGATTATATGACATGGTAGTTCCAGCTGCATAAGCAGCCATTTTATCATACTTTTCGTTGTCACCACTGAAAACAAAGTGATTATTCTTGAGTTGCTTGAATATATAATATGCTTCAGTGGCTATGCTGTCACGCTCACTTAAGATTTTCTCTAACAGCCTGTCATCCTGCATCTCTTTAGGAATGGGATTGACAAAAGGAATAACAACCATTCGATTTTTAAGATGGGCATCTATTCTTCCGGCTGAAAGATGGATAGCATAGTTACTCGCTATAGCAATTTTTGCTGTTGAAACGAATGTTTGTTGAGCCTTTCCCTTTACATCAGCAGTTATGGTTTCTCCACCACCGCTTATTCGCTTTAATTCAGATGCTTCTCTGTCGGAAAAATGGAAATTTGCTTCATCTGATGCGATGCAAACACGTTTGTTTATTAATTCTGATGCAGCAAATCGTCCTCCAAGCAAATTAGTCATTGACATATTAGTAACCAAAGACGGACTAAGTAAATTTTGTATTATATTCAGCAGCAAGCTTTTGCCTGCTCCGCCGACTCCGATAAAACAGAAAATTACTCTTTGTCTGTACTCTGGAGAAATAATATATGCCAGTACTTCCCATATACGTATTTTCAATTCGTAATCATCACCGGCAATATCGTTAAGAAGCTTATCGAAATTGGGATGTGATATATAATTAGGATATATAAATTTGGCAGATATGCCTCCTGTAGCGAAATACATTGGAGTATGTGGATACGTGCTATTCTCATCAACATTAACTAATACATTAGAGAATAAGAAGATTTTGGGGTCATTCGGGAGAACCATATCATATGACATAGCAAGATGCTTCATCTGTTTGTAAACAAATCCAATATCATTTGAAGTAACATTTTTTAATGTTTCTTTAATCATACTTGAAAGAAGTATGTATACATTATCCTGCTCATCAAGAATATGGTGTTTTCCATTGAAAAAATAGAATCTGTTATTGTAATATATCATGTATCCTTGTCTACAAAGATTAACACTGAAATTATACAAGAACTGCTGTATTTCGCTAAAATCATTCTCAATGATTACATCTGACTCGTTAGTCTCATCCTGATAAAATGTAGAATTATCTTGTGCCGTTTGTTCGGAGAAAGAGACACAATCTTTTATATCTATAACCCTGTTGGATGCCGGACTCTTAGAAACAGCAAGAGAGTAACTTGTTGATACACTATCCTGATTTACCTTCTCAAACATAGGCTTGGGAGGGGGAGAGGGTATAGGTGAAGGATAATTACCGTTATTGAGAGACGCTCTCTGTGGCGTAACAGTCACAGAATCTGTTGAGATACTATCCTGATTTACCTTCTCAATCATGGGCTTAGTAGGAAGGTGTGATACAGTATTAACATCTGAATCGTTGCTGACAGGAATTCCCGTCAGGTAAGTTAATGATTTTGCTGATTCACTATTATTGTGAAAAAAAGTTTTATGATTATTTACCATATAATAATCATCCTTTCTGTAAAAATAATTTGTTGCAGTTTGTTAAATATAGCACAAATTTATGTTGCAGTGTTATTTAAGGTATTTATAGAAGGTGTTATTGCCTTTAGTTGCCATATTATTAACTTAGCAACATTCTTTACTAGTATATACGATTTTAATTATCTTTACATATCAAGCATAAGATACCACAAGCCACCTGAACTAATTTAAGAATAGATTCGTAAAGTTATTTAACACGTCTATACTAGTGCCGTTTAAGCTGAATCTTAGCTTTGGTGCATTTAAGATTCAAATATCTGATACTGGTTTTCTTATTTTGCATCCCCTTCTTTCACTTAAAAAGAATATCATTAGCCATACTTGAAGTTGACTTTGATTACATAGTTATTTTTTATTTTGGAAAAATAAAATAGGAGTTAAAGGTTTACCTCCAACTCCTATTATAGCTTATTAAAGTTTTTTTCGCAATGGTGATAGAAAACATCATTTTTGCAAACCGTTTGTTTTATGGCAACATCGCATGTATCCCAAAATATGAATGGCGAAGTAAAAAATCCCTCTGCAAAATCGCAGAGGGTCAGAACTATGTTCAAATATCAGCCGCAAGGCACACTAAATCGAACTGACAGGGATTTTCTATCAGCCAGATAAAGACTCGCCAATGCGAAGATGATATAATTTTTGGAAGTCTGTTTATATTATTTCACATTTTTCATTCTTGGGCAATTGTGTAGTGTTGTCTTACGGAAAATAGCATTTAATGCGATCAAGCAGGTCTTCGATGCTCATAATTTGACTCCATTCACGCTGCTCTTTTTCTTCAGCCATAGCAGTTTTAAGTAACTCCTTGGGCGACATTAATTCATTTCCAACGGGTGTCTGGTTTTCCAGTTCTTCTGGGAATTTGTAATCGGGTATGTGCTGGTGAATTACATTAAGTATTACTTCATTTTTTCGCTTTGAAATGCGTTGATTATATTTGGCATAGTCCTTTTCAATATCTCGAATTAATGGGCGGCGTTTTTTGCCAACACCAAGAAGTTTATCTAATTCTTTATAAAGGCATTGCAATTCTGAGTCATTTTTTATGGCCTTATCTATCTCTGAACTAAACTCGAATGTAATCATAGCATAATTTTCTAAATCTTCATTTATTTTCTTGTCATCCTTTTTTTCGAAAATCTCATCTTTTCGTATTTCTTGCATATTCTTGTAATACCTATCCCAGTGGTATATAAATTCATAAAATGAATAACGGAATGCATTCTGCCAGAATAGTTTATCATTTAAACCCATTCCCAAAGACGCAGAGTTTATATTAGTTTGAACCATCTTTTTACATTGCTCACATACTGAATCAAGAATAGCATCGCTTTCTCTTTGAGGAATGTTTAAGCGATTCCACATCTTCAACATTACAGAATTAATTAATTCATCGTCAGCATTTGAATCATAAAAAATGTCCAACACTCCCATATAAACTTCAAGAAGGTAAGCCCCATCAGTTGCACGAACATCTCCTCTTTTTAGATGCTCGAATTTTCCGTTATATTCCCTAAAGAGCATCAAAATGAATGATTTGTTTCTCTCTGTGAAAGAATACCTATTGCCTTTGGATTTAAGTTGTTTAAACTCGTCTAATACATTAAATGCATTCAGCATCTCACGAAATTGCTTATATCTTTGATTGTACCAGTTGCCCTTTGAATCTGTATTGCTGAAAGTATCCTTCATATCCATTTTATTCAACTGTTCAAAATCTTTATCTGTAATATCCCTTAATGTATACTTTTTCTCATTTTTCTTGGTGTTTATATTTTTATCAAAAAAATTTAAATAAGGATCCTTAATAAAATCGAAAATAGGTTCCGTTTTTATATTATCTACAATGCTCATTACCTAATCAACCCTTCTAAAAAAATGTTTGTATTACTCCGTAAATCAAACCTTGCCATAACATATGATTTATATTAAGCAAATAATCGGAAAATATGGTAAGGTTTAGTTGAATTATCATCATTATAACACAAAACGAGAAAAAGTGCAATATTATTTTTAAATAATTTGAATTAGCAATTGTAAAAAGAAGCTTTCTTTATGTTGCCACCTTATGTGAGTTAATGAGAATACACTAATTGGAATGAGTGATGAAAACCAAAATAGCAAACTGTGATAAAAAATGGTGAAGTACAACGTTTATTTATCAAGAATACAGATAAAATATAAGTTAATTTATATGTTCCACGTTCCAGGTTTTGTAAGAATTTAGCTATGTACAGCGTGAGCGAAAAATCAAATAAAGGTGATATGTTATAGCATCAGCATGTTCTCTTTCAACGATATGTGGAGGAACTAGTTCCTCCACACCTCCTTGAAGGGGCAAGCCCCTCGCATTTTGCTCTACCTACGGTTTCGCAAAATGCACACCCCTGAGCAAGAACAGTAAAAGCAAAAAATGATTATAAAAAATAAATTTTTAAAAGCACCCTTATTATAATTATTTGAAAAATAATTTTTGTTGTGCGTGTGGGTGTAATGTAATTGTGCAGATATTTAGAAATTGTGGAACGTGGAACAAAAAATAACCGTCCCGAATAAATGGGACGGTTATAAACATCAGACTTCGCAAAGACCGTAGTTTCTGACACAATCAACAGTTTCACGGAGTAGAGCCGTATCAACAAGCATATCCTCAACCTCATCAGGAGTGTAACCGTAGTCAAGGAGCAGCTCAACATCTGCACTATCTACGCCATAGCAACCACAGTAGGCAAGGAGCAATTCTTCGTGTATGGGATAATAGTCAGCGGAATTGTACCAACCGTAATTGCTTGAAGCTGTGAGGTATTCAAACTCTGTTCTTGACACGATTCCGTTTTCGTCGATTTTAAGAATATCACCCTCAACGACTTCAACCTTTTCAGCATCGAATTTATGAAATCCGACTTTCTTCAAAGCGTTCTTCATAATTGATTCAGTTGAGGCATAAATGTAAATTCCCAAGGCTTCAAAGTGGAGCAGGCACATAGGATTGCTTCCTTTTACAATATATAAGGAGTTGTGCTGGTCGAGAGCCGTGAAAGTGAAGTTTCCCTCAACAGTTTCTGCCATATACTTTAAGCTGTCGAAGTTGAGGTTTCTTTGCTGTTCAATTAGTTGACAGGCAACGTAGCTATCGGTTTCGATATGACTTTCAGGTACTAAACCTTTCTTGCGTAAATCCTTATCGTTCCATAATACACCATTATGTGCGAAAGCAAATGTCGTATCTCCTGCAACGCAGGAGAACGGATGATTGTTGTAGTTATGCCTTTTATCGCCCTGTGTCGCCATGCGGGTGTGACCCATAATAGCCTTAGTATCGTCGGGAGCATTGAATCTTATGAGATGTGCCGCTCTCGGACGTTTATAAACAGTAACCTTGCCGTCCTTGATATATGAAATACCGGCGGCATCCGTGCCACGTTCCTCGGCTGCATTTGCAAGAGCCTGTGTAAGTTTCTTCAAAATCTTGTGAGGAATAATTCCCTTGTAATCGAGCCAGCCAAATAATGCACACATATTAAAATTCCTCCGTTTCTTCAACCACTTCGTTGATGTAAAGATTTCTTTCCTTGAGATACTGGATAAGTTCAGTATCTGTAATGTTTGATACGAATTCCGACCATGAAAGCTTCTGCAAACCCTCATCAGACATAGAAACAGCCACATTACAAATCTCATTTACAAGCTGTAATGTGGCTATAAACGTATTCAGTTTAAGCGTTCCTCTGAAAAGTCTGAATTCTATTGTACTGTAATTGCAAAGATTCACAGCGGCATATCTGCCGAAGTTCCCCTTTTTAGCTTTATCCATTATAGCTTTTGGTGAATTCTCATATCCATAACGAGCCGCCCAGCGATTAATCGTATATTCAGAGCGGCGGCTGAATTTAAGCAGCTCATTCCAATGATGCTCCACGAAGTAGAGAACACGGCTTATTACCTCATCCTGCTCCTCTCTGGATTCACCAAAACATATTCTGTTTACGTGAATATGAAGTCCACAAGTTGAAGTCTGATGAGAACGATAACCCAGAGATACAGCCTTTTTCATAATTTCAGCCCAGCAATAATTCTTGTGATAGTCAAGAGTCATGGGATGACTTACAATCTCCATGCCATCATCGAGAGAACCGTCTGATTTAATGTAAATATGCTCACCGTCCTCATTGCCAATATCAAGGATTTCTCGTGCGTTATCGCTATCCTTGCCAGCTCCGTCAATTTCAAGCTCAACACCGAAATATCTCGAATTATCGCCATAAAACACAGGTTCGGGCTTGTACCCGTATTCCTTGATTGCACTATTCTCATTGGCGATATCATGGTAACATTCAGAGCAGTAATATGAATTATTGTAATTATACGCATCGTCTACGTGAATAATTGCGTCACAGTTTTCGCAGCGTGTGTAGTAATTATCGTAGCAAAAATGGCAAAGACTGATATACTCGTCACCATAAGCATCAGAGTCAAATATAGTCGCTCCGCATCTGTCACAAGTACAGCAATATCTCTCTACGCAATCAGAACAGACAACTTGTCCGTTGACCATGCTATAGTCATCATCTGTGATTTCATTTCCACAGTGTGAGCAAATTAATTTTTCTTCCATTTTGATTTCCTCCATAAAATAAGCAGGGACACGGAAAAACCGTGTCCCTTTGTCATTAATATTCTTCTGCAAGCAGCATTGTTGAGTGGTCGCCGTCGTCGATTATATAAATCTTTTCGGTAATCGGCTTTTCTGACGGAATAAGATATTCCATTTTGTGTTCGGGATTTTCTGATGTGTGGGTAATTCTCTGCATTTTTTCAAACGGTTCAAGCTTGAATACCTGCAAGTAATCTCGTTCCTCAGGCAGTTCATCAACGCAGTTCCACAGGAATAACTGTAATTCAAGGGGGATTGCGGAATCTACGCCACAAGTCAGATAACGGTTGTTGTTGAACATTTTTGTTCGCTCCTTTCTCAGTTTGTTATGTTCCTATGTTCCTATCGTTGCACACGATAGTGCATACCATAGCACTATAATTATATATAACTGAGATAAGGAGCTTTTACACAAAAAATATTTTTCAGACTTAAAACAGCTTGTCTGATTTTATTCCGATTTACAAAAGATTATCCTAACTATATAGTAAAGCAAAAAAATGCTTAAGGAAGGAGAAAAATTATGGAGAATGAAATTATTACAATAGAACAGCTTATGGATATGCTTAATATCGGCAAAAATACAGCCTATAAGCTGCTTGACAGCAAAGCAATAAAGGCATTCCGCATAGGAAATAAATGGAAAATACCCCTTTCATCAGTATACGCATATATCAACGAGCAGACTGAATGTGCAGAATAGAAGTGTACCATGTATACTTGCTAAGCACAAATTTAAGGGCATCTCTAAAAACCCCTTTTGAGAAAAAACAGCTATGCACGACATCTGCTTCGTCAACCTCCCTTGGAGTGCGAAAGCACGCCTTCGGAAGCTTTTCTTGCAGCTGCCGCACCTATCTGTTTTTCCTTTAATCAAACGAGTTTTTAGAGATGCCCTTAATTTATCATTATTATTTTTTACTATTTTTATTTATGGACTCGTCAGTGAGAAGTCTTAATAACGAAGCTGACGGGTGCCGTAGGATGTATATACATATATCTTACGGCTGTACTGTGGTTATATGGACTTCACACGGTGCATTACGGGACAGGCATAGTGCCTGTCCATTTTTTTACCAAAAAATTTTTATAACATTCCTATAAATCAATTTAAAGAGAAAGGGGATGTTATAATGAGTTATAAAGTTTCAATATACCCTGAAAGTATAAAAGGTATAGCTAAATCTGATGTTAATACAAAGAAGATATGCAAGCTTATAGCTAATCACAGATGTGATATTTCATTATTACAGCTTGCTGAATATATAGAAAAACAGTATGTATGGTGTCCTGCAACTTTCAAGGGAAATCGTAAATGTCAGGATGAACTTGATTCAATACAGCTTTTCGCCCTTGATTTTGACGGCGGTATATCCTATGATGATGTAGTACAAAGAGCAGAGAAGTTTAAGCTTCCTGTAGCTCTGAGTTATGAAACAATGAGTTCTGTGAATTTTTCACGTTTCAGAGTTGTATTTGCCTGTAATCAGATAATAAGTGATAAAAATATGGCGTTGCTGATTCAGATATGTCTATGCAGTATATATCCTGAAGCAGATACTACATCCAAGGATTTCAGCAAGCTTTATTTCCCGGGTAGAAATGTGATATATAACGAGAATAAATATTTTACTGTGTATGACCTTTTATTGAGTACCCTTCAATATCTTGATGAATATGATAATACAAATAAGAGCCGTAAGCTTAAAGCTATTGCAAATAAGACGAAAGTTGTTCTGAGGAACAACACCTTTGCTCTCATTGAAAACTCCGAAATCTATAATGCCGGTGCCTCTCTCTCTTCTCCAACTGGGACAGAGATTGAAGATGAAATATTTAAAAGGATAAAAAATGAAGATATTCGGACAATAACCATATATAATAATAGGGTTGATGTCCAAAAATCTTCAATATTACTGTTTAGTACAGATAAATCTATTATATTTTCGGAGAAAAGAGATATACCATTAAGAGTTAATCTTAATAATAATTGTATATGCAAGCTGTTAAGTGATTTTATGTCGGGAATTAGAATTACTCATGATGAATGGTTCGGACTTGCTCTTAATCTTATACATATAAAAGGCGGCAAGGAACTGCTTATAAGAACATTTGAAAAGTATTCTGACAGATACGGTGACATTGCAAGGAAAATGGAACAGATAAGCTGGGCGTATCGTAATAATTGTAAACCCCAGCGCTGTGATAATTATTGTCCATATTCTGATACATGCTGTCATAAATCAACTATGTGCTATACATTGAAAAACTGCAACAAGGAGATAATTTCTGTTGATGATAATACAGAATATACAGATATTGATACTATGAGAGAGAATATACGATATACTCTTGATATGTGTCTTAATAATTCAGGAGTAAATGTTATTAAAGCACCTACAGGAGCGGGAAAAACGTATGCATATCTGAACGCTGTAAAGAAATCGAGCAAACAGACTATAGTGGCTGTTCCTAATTCAAAGCTAATGTATTCTGTAGCTGATACGGCTAAAGATATTGGAATAGATTACATTACAACTCCTATTATAGATGAACTTCTTATGTCATTGAATAAGGAAACAGCAGAGAATATACGTCATCATTATATGATTGGTGACGATATGGCTATAAATGCATTGCTCAGGGAATGTGATTCTCCTCGTGCAAAAGAATATTTGAAAGCTATGGATAAGATACGTTCATTCAAAGGACAGCTTGTTATAACGACTCATGCAAGATTGCTCAATATGAAAGAGGATTATCTCAGAGCAAGAAACGTGATTATAGATGAGGATATACTTACAACGATGCTGCAAGTTAATCAGGTTTCTGTTAATGAGATATGCTCATTGCTTAATAAAAACACACAGCAGATGCCCGTTAATCCTATGGTAGAAACAAGATTAAAAAGAATTGCAGGAGTTCAGGGATATGAGATGCTTGATGAATTTACATATAACATAGACGAATGTGAACGTGCCGCTTTAAATAATCGCATAGACAGCCGAACGTGGAGTTCAAGTATCTATCATGCTATATATTCACGCTGTTTTTATCGTGAAAAGGGGAGTGACACGATATATTTCCTGTATAAAAAGGAACTTCCTGATTGCAGCTGTACAATATTTTCTGCAACTGCTGATAAAACCCTGTATGAAAAGATATTTGGAAGAAGGCTTTACAGCTTTAATGATTTAGGATTATTGAAGTACAGAGGCAAACTTATTCTTCATCCTGACGAAACATACAGCTGAGAATGTTTCAGCTCAAAGCCTGAACTTTTGAAGAATATACGGAAAAAACACGCAAATGAAAATATAATCACGTTTAAAGCTTTATCGGAACCGGGAGAAATATATCTTGGTGCTTCGCAGGGCTTTAATTATCTTCAAGGGCAGGATATTACCGTAGCAGGAACATTTCACAGACCTGAATATGTGTACAAGCTGTTTGCAATGATAACAGGCAATTTAAATACAGGGGATAGTCTTGCAGTAAGACGTATAAGCAGAAACGGCTATAATTTCCCGTTTATGACATTTAGTGATGAACTTCTTCGGACAATTCAGCTATGGATGATAGAAAGTGAGTCTGAACAAGCTGTAGGTCGTGCAAGGCTTGTAAGTAATGAATGTACAGTAAATCTGTATTCGAATCTTCCTTTAAGGCAATGCCGAATTGAAAAAGAATAATACCAATTCATATATGGGGTGTGCATTTTGCGATACCGCAGGTTGAGCAAAATGCGAGGGGCTTGCCCCTGTCGGGAGGTGTGGAGGGATGAAGTCCCTCCACATACATATATGATGATTATCAATCAAAGTAAATTCTACCCGATTTAACCAGAAAAAACACAACATAAAATTAAAGAAGATAAAATAATTCTTTGTAATCTGATATGGAAAGGAGGAAGCTATATGGCTGACAGAATATTTGTTGTTAAGCAAAAAGATATTTTTACAGTACAAGAAGCTGCTGAATATCTAACTGTATCGAATAAAACTGTTTATAAGCTTATTCAAAATGAAGAACTTAAAAGCCTTAAAATAGGCAGCAGATACAAGATTGCCGCTAAGGATTTAAGTCAGTATGTTGAGAGTAAGAAGAAATAATTAAAATCCCGCTAAAAGAGAAAAATCTTTTAGTGGGATTTTTTGACGGTCATTTTCCGTTTGGGGGATAAGGTTCTTTCTGATTTGTGATGCCAAGCAGGTAGTATGTAAATACAAAAATCCGAACTTAATCCCGTCAGGATTATATATATGTATATATAGGTATCCTACCCTCGTATCTTCCGTCTTTTCTTTTTTAAATATTATTAATCATATTGTTATTTCCTCCAAATCAATTGACTTGTGTTGCATATCCTTTAACACTTTGCCGAAGTTTAAAGAATTTTAGGTTTTTATGCCTTTTTCGATTGACAAACCTAATTTTCGGTGATATAATTATTTTATAACGTAATATACGAATAGTCCAATCAATTTTTTATTTCATCACGACAATCAAGGCATCACATAAGATGCTTTTTTTGGCTATGTGGGATTTTTAAATACATCATCGAAGTAATTTACAGAAAAGCACTTTACGTTATTGGCAAAAGTTAAAAATATATCAAATGAATAGTGAGAATGGGTATTGTAATGAGCAAATTGTTGATTTTGGGAGCAGGACAATACGGCAAAGTTGCAAGAGAAATTGCCGAAGCTATAGGAAATTTCGAAGTTATTTCCTTTCTTGATGATAATTCGCCGTCTGCGATAGGTAATCTCTGTGATTATGATAAGTTTTCTGATGAATATGATACTGCAATTGTAGCTATAGGTGATCCTGAGCTAAGATTAGGATTATTGCAAAAGCTTAAAGAAACCGGATATATTATCCCGATACTTGTTCATCCGAAAGCCTATATTTCTCCCAGCTCAGTAATTGAAAATGGCAGTTTTGTTGAGCCTATGGCTATTGTTCATACAGATGTGAAAATCGGAGCAGGCTGTATTATTTCCGCTGGAACTATTGTAAACCATAATGCTGTAATCGGATGCGGATGTCATCTTAATTGTGGTACTATTATAGGTGCAAGAGCAGTTGTTAAAGAACTGGTCAGAACATACTGTGGTCAGATTATAGAATAAATTGTATTAAAGGAGTAGAGAGTTGAATAAGAAGCTTATGAAAACGCTCACTATTACAGGAGCAGTACTTGGAACAACCTTTGTTGTAATGAAGAAAATTGCAGAAAAACAGTATCCTAAATCTGTTTATGCTGATCAGCCAGAAGAACAGAATAAGATGAAAGGCAAAAAAGTTATCTTCATAGAGGATGAGAATGATCCTGTCAACGCTGACGGTTTACAGGGACATCTTGAAGCTGTAGGAACAGTAGAACATCTCCCTACTTTTTATGAGCGATATGTCAAGCGTGGAATAGATGTTGTCTTATCATTTGGAGGATTAGTTGTTCTTGCTCCTGTCTATGCTGTTACAGCATTGGCAATCAAGGCAGACGATCCTGGCCCTGTTTTGTTCAAGCAGAAACGTGTTGCACAAAACAAAGGATATTTTCAACTTTTAAAATTTCGTTCAATGTCTGTAAACACTCCTAAAGATGTACCGACGCATATGCTTAAAGACGGAGGTATTACAAAGGTTGGAGCGTTTATTCGTAAGACAAGTATTGATGAGTTACCTCAACTTTGGAATATATTCATAGGAAACATGAGTATCATTGGCCCTCGTCCAGGTCTTTGGAATCAGGATTACCTTACAGCTGAACGTGATAAATACGGAGCTAATGATGTGAAGCCCGGCTTAACCGGACTTGCACAAATTAGTGGTCGTGATGAATTGGAAATTCCCGATAAGGCGAAGCTTGACGGGGTATATGCCGCTGAATTAAGAAAAAGCAGTTGGTCTGGATTTATTATGGACTGTAAGATGTTCTTGGGTTCAATTTCGGCAACCTTACATAGAAAAGGTATTGTGGAAGGTGGTACTGGTGCTATTGCTAAAGAGAAGAGTAAAGCTTTAACTATTGGAAACACTAAAAAGCGTGTTCTTTTCCTTTCAAATCACTTTATTACCCTTCATGCTTTCCGAAAAGAGCTGATTCAGCGTTTAGTTGAGGGGGGGCATGAGGTTTACCTCTCGTTACCGGAAGATCCTGATAACAAGTATTTTGAAGATCTTGGTTGTCACATTGTTATTACTGAGATTGATCGCCGTGGAGTAAATCCTGTTAAGGATCTGAAACTGATTGCTTTCTATAAGAAAATGATTCCGGAGATTAACCCTGATATCATTTTCTCCTATACAATTAAACCGAACATCTATGGCTCTCTTGTCACAAATGGAAAATACAGGCAAGTCTGCAATATCACTGGAACAGGTGCGACATTCTTAGAGGACACTCCTGTAGCAAGAATTTGTAAGGACCTGTACAGAATATCTGTAAAGAAGGCATATAAGGTTTTCTTCCAGAACACTGGCGATCGTGATTTCTTTATTGATAATAGAATGATTGGCTTCAATTATGAAATGCTCCCTGGTTCTGGTTGCAATTTGAAAGAGCATCCTTATACAGAGATGCCCAATGATGGCGTCACCAGATTCCTATTCATCGGCAGAGTCATGAAGCTTAAAGGTATAGATGAATACTTGAAGGCTGCTGAGATAATTAAAACTAAGTATCCGAACACTGAATTCATAATTGCTGGTTGGAATGAGGAAGAAGAGTATAAAAAAATCGTGGCTGGGTATCAGGAAAAAGGTTATGTGAACTACATAGGTTTCCGCGATGATATCAACGACTGGATTGCTAAGTGTAATTGCACTGTTCTTCCATCTCATGGCGGTGAAGGTGTACCAAATGTTCTCCTCGAAAGCGCAGCAATGGGAAGAATTTGTATCGGCACCAACATTCCAGGAACTAAAAGTGTCATTGATGACAAAGTGACAGGCTATCTGTTTGAGAGTGAGGACGTTGAAGGCCTAGTAGTTGCTATGGAAAAGGTAGTTACTATGGGGGCTGATAGTAGAAACGCGATGGGACTTGCTGGTCATGAGAAAGTAAAGGCTGAGTTTGACAGACAGATCGTTATAAATAAGTATATTGATGAGGTTGAGAAGATTTGAATAAGTATGTAAGAGCAGCGGTTTGTGTACCCTGTGGAATGATAAAAATGCTATGGACTAAACTGAGTCATCCAACTTCATTCTCTGGCCCATTAATCAGTTTAGTATCTCCTCTTACTGAAATCACAATGGATAGAGGGGCAAAACTGAAAATTGGAAAAAATTTTAAGATGCGAGATGGAGCTAAAATAAGAGTTCGTAAAGGTGCAATCTGTATTATTGGTAACAACACAGCTATCAATTGTAATAATATGATTGCTTGCAGGGAACGTATTGAAATCGGAGCGGATGTTCAGATGAGCCCAAATGTTCAGATATATGATCATGATCACGATTTCAGAGTTCCTGGTGGTGTGAAAGCTGGTAAGTACAGAACAGCGCTGGTTAAGATTGGCAATAATGTATGGATTGGTGCAAACACTGTGATTCTAAGAGGATCAGAAATCGGGGATAACTGTGTTATAGGTGCTGGTTGTGTTATCAAAGGAAAGTATAAAGAAGGTTCTGTTATTATACAGAAGAGAAACGAAGAAGTAAGGTGAATCAAGCGTGTCAAAAACAATTGTGTATATCGGTGGCTTTGAGCTACCCGATAAAAATGCGGCAGCACATAGAGTAATTAATAATGGAAAGGCATTTCGAGAACTTGGATATAATGTTGTTTTTATCGATGCGAGTAAGGAAAAACACATATCCCCAAACATATTTAAAACGAGACAAAAATACTTTGAATTTGAAACATACTCAGTTCCATATCCTAATGGTGCTAAAAGTTGGTTCCGATATCTAACAAACATCAAAGATTATTTTAAAGTAATTGAGAAGCAACACAATGTTTGCATGGTGATTCTATATAATTTTCAAGCTATTGCGATGCGAAAAATGATAGGTTACTGTAAGCAAAAAGGAATAAAATGTTGTGCAGATGTAACCGAATGGAGATCGGCAAAAGGTGAAGGTGTTATTTATAGAATATTGAAGGACAGCGATACCTGGTATCGAATGAAAATACTCCATAAGAAGCTTGATGGGCTTATTGTAATTAGTTCATACCTCAAAAAATATTATCAAAAACAGAAAAATGTGGTTCTTGTACCGACTCTTGTAGATATATCTGAGGATAAATGGAAGAACCCATATACAAAATCTGAAGATGTGATGCAACTTGTTTATGCAGGAAATCCTGGTTTAAAAGATAGACTTGATATTTTAATCACAGCTCTATTGAATATTGACAGAGCTTATGTCCTGGATATTGTAGGTGTGACCAAAGAACAGTTTTTACACTATTATCCTGAGTCAGAAGTCGCACTAAGTAAAAAAAGTAATATAGTGTTTCATGGGAGAGTTGATCATCAGGAAGCATTGGATTTTGTGAAAAAGGCTAACTACAGTTGCTTCTTTAGAGATAATGACAGAGTAAGTAATGCAGGCTTTCCTACAAAACTTGCAGAAGCACTAACATGTGGTACGCCGGTTTTTACCAATATAACAAGTGATATAGCGAGGTATGTTAATCCGAATAATGGCCTTTTAGTGGAGGAAGTACGAGAAGAACAAGTCAGAGAAAAACTGGAGAATGCTAAAATGATACTTAATTCTGGAACAGCAGTTTTTGATTATCATAAGTATATTCCAGCATTTAAAAGGCTTATGGAATTTGTGAATTGAGGTTGTATTGTGTTAAGAAAAGTATATCGAAAGGTTTATTCTGTTATAGTAAGCAAAATATCTCCACTCAAGTATGCAAAAAAGATTGGAGTGAATATGAATGGAGCAGTTCACATATACGGGAAAGTTTCGTGGGGAACTGAACCATGGATAATCACATTGGGAAATAATGTTCATATTACTGATGGTGTGAAATTTGTTACACATGATGGTGGTACATTACTATATAGAGACTCTATTCCAGATCTTGAAATTACAAAGCCCATAACAGTAGGAAATCGGGTTTATATAGGAAATAACGTAATACTCCTGCCTGGTGTTAATATTGGAAACAACGTAATAATTGGAGCAGGTGCAATTGTAAGCAAATCGATTCCGGACAATTCTGTTGCAGTTGGTGTGCCGGCAAAAGTGATTAAAACAGCAGATGAATACTTGGAAAAGATCAAAGAAGAATCACTACATCTTGGTCATTTAAATGGTCAGAAAAAAGATTTGGCACTTATGAAGCACTTCAATTATAATGGGAAGAGCAAAGGTATCTATTTTTAATCACGTATTGAACAGGAGAGAATAAATGTACATTATAAAAAAAATAGCTTATTCCTTAATACGCCATTATCTAATGCTTAAATTCAAACATGTTAAAATAAGAGCGAATTCTAGGGTGAAATATACTTCTGTATTTGAAGGGTACAATGTAATTTGTGAGAATACGTATTTTAGAGGGGAAATAGGTTTGTGCAGTTACATTGGTCCAGATTCTTTAGTAGTTGGTAGAATAGGGAGATTCTGTTCAATAGCTAGAAATGTCACTTTTTTAGAGTCTACACATCCAACATCAATATTTGTTAGTTCTCATCCAGCCTTCTATTCAATTGCAAAACAGTGCGGGATATCTTTTGTAAAGGAACAGAAATTTGATGAGAAACCTTTACTTAGCGGTAGCAAATATCCTATTGAAGTTGGGAATGATGTATATATTGGTGCCGGTGTAACTATAGTTGGGCCTGTTAAAATTGCAGACGGTGCGGTGATAGCCGCTAATGCAACTGTAACGCATGATGTTGAGCCATATACTATAGTTGCAGGCACTCCAGCAAAGGTGATAAAAAAAAGGTTTTCTGATGAAGAAATTGATTTCTTACTTAAGTCAAAATGGTGGGACAATAATCTTCAGTGGTTTATGAAAAATGGTGATTTAATGGACTCTGTAGAGTCTTTACAACAGCTATTGGAGGGCAAAGTTGAAAAATAAATATGGATTAAAACTTGGGATTGTTATTATTGGGTACTCAAACGTTGAAGGTATAAAGAGATTACTTTCTTCACTTGATAGGGTAAATTTCAATCAAGATGAATTGTTGCTTATTTTCAGTGTTGATTATTCAGGAAATAATAGTGTAGCTGAGTTGGCGTATAATTATGATTGGAAGCACGGAAATAAGGCTGTTAAAGCATATAACAAAAATTTAGGTTTGAGAACTCATATATTAAAATGTGGGGATTATTTAGAGGAATTTGATCTTGACGCTTTGATCGTTCTTGAAGATGATATTTTTTTATCGCCGAATGCTTATCATTATTCTCTAGAAACCGTAAATCACTATCGAAATGATATGAAAATAGCGGGCATTTCATTGTATAAACATGAGTTCAATATTAATGCAAAGCATCCATTTATAGCATTGGATGATGGCTATGATACATATTTCATGCAATATGCTCAATCGTGGGGGCAGATATGGTTACGAAATCAATGGAAAGAATTCAAAAAATGGTATGAGCTGGAGTCTTGGAATAAACTTGATCAAAGAATTGTGCCTGATAATCTTAAGAAATGGCAAAATTCATGGTTAAAATACCACATAATGTATTGTATTGATACTGATTCGTATTTTGTTTATCCTCGCATATCACAGACCTCAGATTTTAGTGATGCAGGCGTGCATGGCACTAGACAGAATACTGATATGCAGGTTTCACTTGACTATGCTAATGACAGGCTTTGGAGATTTGCTTCACTTTCAGAATCAAAAGCGGTTTATGACGCATTTTTTCAGAATAAATATATAATAAAATTATTAGAAATAGATAATGTGCTGATTGACTATTATGGAATTAGAGAAATGATACCAAGTACGAAATATCTATTATCCACTAAAGCACTTAATTATAAAACTATAAAAAGTTGGGCACTTCAATTACGTCCTATTGAAGCGAATATAATTAATAATATTGATGGAAATGATATTTTTCTATATGATTTAACACAAACAGCGAAGGCTCCGAATAGTGGAGGTTCAGCGAGAATGTTTGAATATGATCTGAAAGGGCAAAATATAGTTTCGATATATAATTTAAGGTATTGTGCTGGTTTTGTAAGCCGTTATATTCGTAACAAGGTACGACGTTTAAGAAAAAAACTGATAAAATAGTCAATCTATAAGGATGATTTCTTATGAATGAAAACAACCATTATTATTTGAATCATAATCATAAAAAAACATACGGAGTGATGTGGTTTATTCAATTAATATTTGCGTGCTGTATTGTATGTTGGTTACTGAACCCTATATCTAGCAATATAACACTATTGACTGCATTTACTGTGGGGTGGATATCTGTAACAATTCTTATGTACAAAAATGATTTTATGAATATTTACAGTAGTGGCGAAGCACTAAAAATGTATATTTGGCCAATTATACTATTGTTTTATGGATTAGCTGGTCATGCTACATTTTCATTTTCTTATGTATTGTATATAATAATTTTTTGCATAGGTGTCTTTTACCTAATTATAAGGGATCGGAAATCATGTTTAATAATCTCATTTTTGTCCATAGTGTATGTTTCAATAATTTCAGTAAGAACGCTTATCTTGTATCAGATTAAGCCTAATATTTCACGGATCTTAGCATATGGAGACCCTGAAACAATTGCAAAATATGGCGGAGAAAAGTATTTGAGTCCATTTATTGCAGGTTATGACACTGTTTATGGAACAGTTTTTTTATTCTTTGTTTTTATTGCATTACTATCAAATAATAAAACGTTAACCAAACAGCATAAAGTTTTCGTGTTGCCTGCAACGATAATTTTCTCTTTTTTAATCTTACGTGCACAATACTTCACTGCATTGCTTATGTGGATAGTTTCGATCTGTATAGTATTAGTTACTAAACAAAAGCAGCAAAAGAATAGAATTCTTTTAACAATGTTGTTAGCCATGATTCTGTTTATACTATTATCATTTGGCTCTAGATTACTCAATTATCTTTCAGAACTTCCAGATATAGGCTACAACTTTTCAGCAAAGTTAAAAGAGCTCGCCGGAATATTGGATGGAAATGCAGGAGATTCGGAGGGTGATATTGGCAGTAGATCATATTATTACGGCATCTCGATAAAAGGTTTTTCAAATCATTTGCTGTTTGGATCGGGAAATATTAATAATCTTTACGTTGGATACGGAAATCATTCTACAATTTTAGACGCATTTGCACAATTTGGTTTGATAGGTGGATTACCATTCATTATTTACTATATTACCCCGATTTCTATGATTAAAAAGCATCTTGATGACGAAAGAAAAAGTGTTTTTTCGCTTCTTTTGGTTCTTTTATTCATTTTGAGTATCTTAAACCGATCAAATACTCGTACCGATTTTGCATTAATATACATAGTGATTCCGATGATTTTGACATCATTTCGTGTCAATCCTGAAAAGCAAAAATAGAAAAATTAGAGAAGGAAAGAAAAATGAGAATACTTATTATCCCGTCATGGTACCCAACAAAAACAAATAGAATACTGGGTTCTTTTTTTCGAGAACAAGCCCTTATGTTAAAAAAGCAAGGGCATGATGTTTCAGTTATTAAGGTTGATTTACATGCAGTATCTGAACGTATAGAGAATAAAATTGAAGAGTTTGACGATGAAGGAATCCATACAATTATTAAACATGTACATTCTTGGGGATTTGCACGAGATTCGAGACTTCTTTGCACTGTATTAAAACGGCATTACAAAAAACTATTTAACATCTTGTTAGAGCGCTCATTTAATCCAGATATCATTCAAGCACATTCTTTTTTGCCAGCAGGGTATATTGCCTGCTATCTTGGAGACAAATCTAAAACTCCAGTTATTGTAACAGAGCATTCCAGCAATGTTCATTCTGGGAAATTGAATAAAGATGGCTTGTCTATATTAAAATATGTTACCAATAATAGTGATTGTTTTGTATGTGTGTCGGAATCATTAAAAAGAAAAGTCGTTGAATTAACTGGGCAAAATAACATTAAGGTACTCCCAAATAATCTATCATCTGAATTTTATTACAAACATTCAAAATGTTCAGAGACATTTGGGTTTGTCTGTGTTGGCAATCTTATTGATCATAAACGACAAGACTTGTTGATTGATTGTTTTGTTAAGGCTTTTGGCAACGGTGAGGAGGAATTATATCTCGCTGGTCAAGGCGTTAATTATTCTAATCTTAAAGAAAAAATAATTAAACTTAAGATGGATAAACGAATTCATCTGCTAGGACCATTATCTAGAAAAGAAGTGGCAGAACTTCTTAATCGTCAGGATGTGTTTTGTTTGCTTAGTATTAGTGAAACATTTGGTGTCGCCTATATAGAAGCATTGGCTTGCGGTTGTCCTGTACTATCAACAAAAAATGGTGGAGCAGATGAGTTAATTGATGATAGTAATGGAATTCTTGTTGATGTTGATGATGACGAAGAAATAGTTAGGGCGTTGAATAAAATTCGCAAAGAATACGACAGCTATGAACTTGAGAATATATCGCAAAAGTGTATAAAAAAATACAGTGAATCGGCTGTTTACAAACAAACAATTCAATTATATGATTTGGTTATTTCTAAATATAAGCGGTGATACTTATGAAAAAAGTTGGAATAGT
>JAZQAB010000027.1:0-44569 GCA_045545055.1 Clostridia bacterium
CTTATACTTGTACTGATGGGAAACCAACAGGTTTTCGATATTGCAGTTACCTTAATATCTACGGTTGCCGTCTATGAAGTCGGATCGTAGCCATGTCGTTCTGTGAGCCAAGGAGTTGGTGCCCATTGTTGTCTTCCTAAGACCGCTTGGCCTCCGACTTCTTATACTTGTACTGATGGGAAACCAACAGGTTTTCGATATTGCAGTTACCTTAATATCTACGGTTGCCGTCTATGAGGTGCTTAATGCTCTCGGACTTACCCGTTTTAAACTGATGACAACTGTTTCGCTTTTAGTTCCAACTGTTTTAACTATACTGTCATATCAAAAATCAGAGCTGTATATGCCTGTAATTTTTGTGTTTGCTTCAATTTTTATGCTTTGTATGCTGCTTAATCACAAAGATTGTACTTTTGATGTAGCCTCAAAATTTATTTCGGTAATTGTATTTATACCGCTTTGCTTTCTTCATGTAACAATGACAAGAAGGCTTGGCTTTGAAAACCTTGATGTGCTTGTGATTTTATTAGGCTGCTGGATTACAGATAGTTGTGCTTATTTCGCAGGCTACTTTTTCGGAAAGCATAAACTTGCTCCCGAAATCAGTCCTAAAAAAACAATAGAAGGCTCAATTGGTGGTATTGTGGGCGTTAGTGCCATTATGACTGCATATGCGGCAATAGCTGCAAATATAATGGGATTAGGTGTAAATTTGATTTCTGCAGCTTTAATCGGCATTATATGCGGATTTTTATCGCAATGCGGAGATTTGTGTGCATCAATCATTAAAAGAGAACATGGCATAAAGGATTTTGGAAATATAATGCCGGGACACGGCGGCGTAATGGACAGATTTGACAGTCTGTTATTTGTAGCTCCGGTGGTTTATTATATTTTGTGTTATTATCCTATATTTATAAAATAAGCAGGTTATATTATGAAAAAGATTTCTATACTCGGTTCAAGCGGTTCAATCGGTACTCAGACATTAGATGTGGTTGATATTACAGGTGAATATAAGGTTTGTGCCTTGACCGCACATAAAAATGTGAAGCTGCTGGAAAGTCAAATCAGGAAATATAAGCCTGCTGTGGTAGCTATGACCGATGAAAAATCGGCAGCAGACCTGAAAACACGTGTTGCAGATACATCTGTAAAAGTGCTTAGCGGTATCGAGGGTGCTTGCGAATGTGCTTCTTTGGAGGAAGTGGAAAGCGTTGTTACCGCAATTGTAGGAATTGCAGGGTTAAAGCCTACAATGAGTGCTATCGGTGCAAAAAAACGAATAGCTTTGGCAAATAAGGAAACTTTGGTTACTGCCGGACATATTGTAATGAAAGAAGCGAGGAAGAACGGCAGTGAGATTATTCCTGTTGACAGTGAGCATAGTGCGATATTCCAGTCAATATCCAATCAAAGAAAATATTTAAAAAGAATTATAATCACCGCATCTGGAGGTCCTTTTTTCGGAAAAACACGCAGCGAATTAGAAAAGATTACTCCGCAAATGGCACTTAAACACCCAAATTGGAGCATGGGAGCAAAGATAACTACAGATAGTGCAACACTTGTTAATAAAGGACTTGAAATTATTGAGGCAATGCATCTTTTTGGGCTTTCTGTAGAGAATATAGAGCCTATAGTACACAGGGAAAGTATTGTACATTCAATGGTGGAATTTTGTGACGGAAGCGTTATCGCACAACTGGGTGTTCCCGATATGAAGCTTCCCATAAGCTATGCACTGTCCTATCCCGAAAGAACCATTCCGGTGTGTAAAGCTCTCGACCTTGTCAGTGCCGGCAAGCTAACATTTTTTGATATTGATAATGAAACCTTTCCTGCGGTTATTCTTGCAAAAAAGGCAGCACAGGCAGGGGGAACAATGTGTGCAGTTTACAATGGTGCAAACGAGGCAGCGGTAGAGCTTTTTCTTAATGAAAAATGTAAATTTCTTGATATTACCGATTTAATTGCAAAAGCTATGGATATGTGTCCGCTTATAATAAATCCGTCGCTTGAAGATATTTATATGGCAGATGAGCTTGCCAGAAAAATTGTAAAGGAATGTTGCTGATTGTCAATTTTAATAACAATAATAGGTTTTGGCATAATGGTTTTTTTACACGAGCTTGGTCATTTTTTGACAGCAAAAAGCTTTGGTGTGCTTGTTCATGAATTTGCTATAGGAATGGGACCGAAAATCTTTTCCTTTGGCAAAGGCGAAACGAAATACTCGCTCCGTCTTTTGCCTCTTGGCGGCTATGTAAAGCTGGAGGGAGAAAACGATGTAGAGGAAAACACAAACCCCCGTTCTTTTTCAAATCTTCCCCCGTTCAAGCGTATTATTGTGCTTATTTCGGGTGCACTCATGAACATATTATTGGGAATACTTATTTTTACAATTATTAATTTGAAAGTAGGTATTCAACCAACTGTAATCGGCGGTATTCCCGAAGAATTTCCTTCAAACAAGGAAATATTTACCGTTGGAGATGAAATTACCGAGCTTGACGGTACAAACGTTCATACCATGGATGATGTATCGCTTTTTATGAGCCGTAATAATTCAAAATCAATAGATATAACAATAGAAAGAGCCGGCAAAGAGCTTATATTAGAGGATTTTAAATTGCACGAAACCCAAAACGGTTATAAGCTCGGAGTAATGTTTAACCCGAAAAAGGCAGGAATTTTAGAAAGTGCACAGTTTGCTCTTTACGATACTGTTAATGTTACAAAAGCAGTGTATTTTGCCGTTGGGGATTTAATTACGGGAAAAGAAGATGTTAACAGCTTATCGGGACCTGTTGAAATTGTAGGTGCAGTAGGACAGGTAACAGAGCAAACGCAGGGTGAGACGAGACTAATAATGATATTACTGCTTTTTGCAATGATCAGTGTAAATCTCGGTATATTTAACTTGCTTCCATTTCCTGCACTTGACGGCGGAAGTATAATTTTTGCACTGTATGAATTAATAACAAGAAAAAAAGTGAAAAGCGAAATTGTCGGTTATGCGAGTGTAATCGGATTTATTCTCCTGATGGCACTTGCTTTGTATGTAACCGTTGGAGATATTTTAGCACTATAAAGATGACTTCGAAAGGATGTTAAGTATGAGCAGAGCTTTAGCCCGTGAGGATGCGTTTAAACTGGTTTTTGAAATGGCAGTTACAAAGGTTTCGGCAGATGAAGCCGTAAATTATTTGTTTGAAACAGTTGATAAAAAGAATGAAATGTGGGCACAGGATTTTATAAATGCGTCGAATAGAGATTATATAAAACGGCTTGTAAAAGGGATTGAAGAAAAAGAAACCGAGCTTAATTCCCTCATTATGCCTACTTTAAAGGATTGGACAATTGCACGTATTGCAAAAGTCAACCTGGCAATATTGCAGCTTGCAGCTTATGAAATTCATTACATGGAGGATATCCCAAACAAGGTTTCTGTAAATGAAGCAATAACGCTTGCAAAAAAATATGCAGGTAAGGAAGCTGCATCATTTATAAACGGTGTTTTGGGTACACTGCTTGACAACATAGAGAAAAACTAAAGGGGAAAATTTGATTATGAATGATGGACGCAGAATTGCTACCGTTACTCAGATTAATAACTACATAAAGGCTGTTTTGGATAAAGTGCCTGTTCTGCAAAGTATATGGATAAAAGGAGAACTGAGCAACTGCAAGATTCATTCTTCCGGACACATTTATTTAACGCTTAAGGACGAAGGGGCTGTTTTAAAAGCGGTAATGTTCAGAAACAGTGCCGCAACACTTAATTTTAAGCCTGTAGACGGCACAAAGGTTCTCGCACGAGGCAGAATAAGTGTGTACGAAGCAGGCGGTCAATACCAGATGTACATTGAAGAAATGGAGCAGGAGGGAAAAGGTGATCTTTATGCACGCTTCGAAGCTTTAAAAAAGAAGCTGATGCAGGAGGGGCTTTTTGACGAGAATAAAAAGAAAAAGCTTCCTAAATTCCCCGAAACAATAGGTATTGTTACAAGTCCTACAGGTGCCGCCATCAGAGATATGATTAATGTTCTTAAACGGCGATTTCCTGTGGTTAAGGTTATTATCTATCCGTGCCTTGTACAGGGAGAAAATGCGGCACAAAGCATTGTAAAGGGAATCGAGTACTTTAATTCCAAGCTAAAACCGGACGTTATAATTGCAGGCAGGGGTGGAGGCTCTATTGAGGATTTATGGGCATTTAACGAGGAAATAACTGCCCGTGCAATAGCTGCATCGGAAATTCCCGTAATATCCGCAGTCGGTCATGAGGTTGATTTTACCATCAGTGATTTTGTTGCGGATTTACGTGCTCCTACGCCTTCTGCGGCGGCTGAACTTGCTGTACCCGATATTTTTGAAATTAAGAACTTTCTTAATTCATCTCACAGCCGTATGGCATCGCTTCTGAAAAATAAATTATCAATGCATGCAAGAGGCTTGGAATTACTGTCAAAAAGAAGCGGTATTGTAAATTTCCCAAGGAGAATTGCAGAAAAAGAGCAAACAATTGATACGTTATATGAACGTATTATGATTTCATATAAGAACAGGGTTGAAATTAATGAAAAAAAGTTTTCCGCACTTTGCGGCAAGCTTTCAACTCTAAGTCCGCTTGCCGTTTTTGAAAGAGGGTACTGTGCCGCTCAAAAGGACGGAAAACTAATCAGCAGTATTAAGGATATTACTATCGGTGATACGCTTACGGTAAAATTAACTGACGGTGAGTTTGATTGTAACGTCACCGAAAGGAGGAACAAAGAATGAAATTTGAAGAAGCAATGAAAGAGCTTGAAGAAACCGTGAAACAGCTTGAGAGCGGTGAAACAAGTCTTGAAGATTCCATGGAACTCTTTGAAAAAGGAGTTTCTTTGACAAGAACGTGCCAAAAGTTATTAGGAGAAGCACAGCTTAAAGTAACAAAGCTGATTGCAGAAAATGACAGTGAAGTTGAATTTGATACGGAGAACATGTGATGAATTTTAATAAGCAATATGACTTATATCTGAATAGTGTTAATAATTACCTTCATTCCTTGCTCGATTCTATGCAGGGAGAGATATATGATGCAATGCGTTACAGCCTGTATGCAGGAGGTAAACGCATCAGACCTATTTTGTCTTTGGCAGTTTCAGATTCTTTAAACGGTGAGTTTGATGCCGCCCTTTGCTATGGAAGTGCAATCGAAATGATTCATACCTATTCATTGATTCATGATGACCTTCCCTGCATGGACAATGATGATTTAAGGCGAGGAAAGCCCACTAATCACGTTGTTTTTGGTGAGAATATGGCTGTCCTCGCAGGTGATGCCCTGCTGAATTACGCTTGTGAAAGCGTAGTAAACTCAAACTCAGGAAATGACAAAATGAAGCTTTTAGCGTTGAAAGAAATTTTTGAAGCATCAGGCTCTATGGGAATGATAGGCGGTCAGGTGATAGACATTCGTTCGGAGAACAAGGTGATTTCGGAGGGTGAGCTTAAAACCCTTCATAGAAAAAAGACGGGGGCACTTATCAAAGCAGCTTCACGTGTAGGTGTAGTTTCCGCCGGAGAGAATATAAATTTATTTGACGAGTATGCAGAGGCTATAGGTCTTGCTTTTCAGATAAGAGACGACATTCTTGATGTTGAAGGAAACGTCGAAATTTTTGGAAAACCAATAAAAAGTGATGAGAAAAATAATAAAACCACTTATGTTTCTCTTTACGGTATTGACGGTGCAAAGCATAGATTATCGCAGGAAACCGACAAAGCACTGGAATCAATAAGCTTTTTAGGTGATAAAGGAGAATTTTTAAGGGAGTTTGCACTATATTTATTAAACAGAGAAAACTAAAAAGGAGCATACTATGTTCGAGAAATTAGCATTTATTGAAGAAAAATATGAGGAGCTTTCAAAAAAAATCAGTGACCCCGAAATAATTGCAGATCAGAATCAATGGAGAAAGCTTTGCAAGGAAAGCTCAGATATAACTCCGATAGTTGAAAAATATCGTGAGTATAAGGAGGCTGTGAAAGCCATCGATGAAGCAAAAGAAATGCTTCAGGACAATCCCGAAAAGGATTTTGAGGAAATGCTCCTTTCTGAAATTGACGAAAACAATGAAAAAATTTCCGTAATTGAGGAAGAATTGAAGATACTCCTTCTTCCAAAAGATCCTAATGATGAAAAGAACGTAATTGTTGAAATCAGAGGCGGAACAGGGGGAGATGAGGCGGCACTTTTTGCAGGCTCACTTTTCAGAATGTACAGCATGTATGCTGAAAATAAAAACTGGAAAATCGATATCATGAACTCCAATGCTACCGAACTGGGGGGTTACAAGGAAATCACCTTTACAGTCGAGGGACAAGGAGCATACAGCCGTTTAAAATATGAAAGCGGTGTTCACAGGGTTCAGCGTGTGCCTGAAACAGAATCGGGAGGACGTATCCACACCAGTGCCGCAACGGTAGCTGTTTTGCCGGAGGTTGAGGAAGTAGAGCTGGACATAAATCCAAATGATTTAAGAATAGATGTTTTTCGTGCAGGCGGTCCCGGAGGTCAGTGCGTTAACACCACCGACAGTGCAGTAAGAATTACTCACATTCCTACAGGCTTGGTCGTTTCGTGTCAGGACGAAAAAAGTCAGCATAAGAATAAGGATAAAGCTTTAAAGGTGCTTAGAAGCAGACTCTACGAACATATGGAAGCACAGAGAAATGATGCAATCAGTAAAGAGAGAAAAAGTCAGGTGGGAAGCGGCGACAGAAGTGAAAGAATCAGAACATACAACTTCCCGCAGGGAAGAGTAAGCGACCACAGAATTAATCTTACTTTATATAAAATCGAGTCAATAATGAACGGAGAAATTGACGAAATTATCGATGCTTTAATCACTCACTTTCAAAGTGAACGTCTGAAAAATTAGGAGGAATACAAATGGAAGGTCATCGCGGCAGTGTTAAGTTAACAAAAATTATTAAAGAATTTCATCTTGAGGTCATTTTTGCACCGGATAATTTGGAAGACATTGTTCTTAAAAGCAGTGACGTTCACAGACCGGGAATACAATTAAGCGAAGGATATTTTGATTATTTTGATAACGAAAGAATACAGATTTTAGGTAAGGTTGAACATTTCTACATGATGAAAAAATCCTCTGAGGAAAGAGAAGCTGCCTATGAAAATCTTATGTCAAAAGGGATTCCTGCGGCAGTTGTTACACGTGGCTTAGATATTCCGTCAGAGCTTCTTGCGGCTGCAAAAAAGTTTAATGTACCGCTGATGAGAACGGAAGAAAGCACGTCATCATTCATGGCGGCATTGATTGCTTCCCTTAATCTCTCTCTTGCACCGTCAATTACACGCCACGGAGTTCTTGTGGAGGTATACGGTGAGGGCGTACTGCTTTTAGGAGAGAGCGGAGTAGGAAAAAGCGAAACGGCTGTTGAACTTATAAAAAGAGGACACCGTCTTGTTGCCGATGATGCAGTTGACATAAGAAGGGTTTCGGCAAAGACCTTGGTTGGAAGCTCCCCCGAAATCATTCGCCATTTTATTGAACTTAGAGGCATAGGAATAATTGACGTTAAGAAAATTTTCGGTATGGGTGCAGTAAAGAATACTGAAAATATAAACCTTGTTATTAATCTTGAAATATGGCAGCAAGGAAAAACCTATGAAAGACTCGGACTTGATACACAAGTGACAAATATTCTCGGAATTGACGTACCGAGCCTTACAGTACCTGTGAGACCGGGAAGAAACCTTGCGGTTATAATTGAAATTGCCGCAATGAATCATCGTCAGCGTAATATGGGGTATAATGCCGCCGAGGAGCTGAACGAGAGATTGCTAAAACAAATGCAGGGCAATGATATGTCAAGCAATGATTTATTCTGATATTCGAAAGGAAAACCGATATGATTGATAAGCTTTTGGAAACAATAGATAGTGACATTATTAAAAAGGATGTACCCATGAGTCAGCTTACAACCTTTCGGACAGGAGGCAATGCGAAGATAGTTTTATTTCCGAGAAGTGTAAATGAAATAAAAGAAATTGTAAAATTCTTTTTTGATGCAAAGATTAAATATTACGTACTTGGAAACGGAAGCAATCTTTTGGTAAGCGATAATGGAATAACTGCCCCCGTAATCTGCCTTGGAAAGAATTTCTCATCAGTGGAGCTTTTTGAGGATTGCATCACAGCTCGTGCAGGTGCTTTTTTATCTTCGATAGCAAAAAAAGCGGCAGACGCTTCTTTGACGGGATTTGAATTTGCGGCAGGGATTCCCGGAACACTTGGCGGTGCACTCATTATGAATGCAGGTGCTTACGGCGGGGAAATGAAAGATGTTGTGGAAGCGGTAAGCTTTATCGACCCGTGCGGAGAGGAACATATAATAACGGGTGAGGAAATGGAGTTTTCCTACAGAAGCAGTGTTCTTGCGGATATGGATTGCATAATTACAGGAGCTACAATCAAGCTTAAAAAAGGTGATAAAAAGGAAATTGAGGCAAGAATGAGTGAGCTTAATGCAAAAAGAAGAGAAAAGCAGCCGCTTGAATTTCCAAGTGCAGGAAGCACATTTAAGCGTCCTACAGGGTACTTCGCAGGTGCACTGATAGAGGAAGCAGGTCTTAAAGGACGAAGCTTTGGCGGTGCACAGGTCAGCGAAAAGCATGCAGGCTTTATAATCAATAAAGGCAATGCTAAAACCTCTGATATTTGTGAGCTTATAAATATCGTTAAGGAAGAGGTTTATAAAAAGCATAATGTAGTTTTGGAGACCGAAGTGAAGTTTTGGGACTGAGATAAAGGGGTGTCTGTTTTGAGATTTGTCATTATTACGGGAATGAGTGGTGCAGGAAAAACACAGGTAATGCATTCTTTAGAGGATATGGGATATTATTGCATTGATAATATGCCCGTTGCATTTTTGCTTCCTTTTGCAAAAATGTGTAATGAACAAAGTGAAAAATTTGAGAATGTGGCTGTAGTTGTTGATATCCGCGGCGGAGATGCCCTGCTTGAAATAGATAAAGCATTAGAATCGTTTGTGGAGAACAACATCAATTATGAGATTCTTTTCCTTGAAGCTAACGAAAGCGTGATAGTAAAAAGATATAAGGAAACAAGAAGAAAGCATCCGCTTTCTCCGGAGGGAAGCATTGAAGAGGGGATACTTCTTGAGCGTGATAAGCTTTCTTTCCTTCGTGGACATGCAACCCATATCATTGATACTTCACCGCTTCTTACAAGAGAGCTTAAGCAAATGATTCGTGACATTTTCGGAAACGAGGAAAACAGCCACTATTTTATGGTGCAGGTACAGTCTTTCGGATTTAAGTATGGTATTCCGAGAGATGCTGACTTGGTTTTTGATGTGCGTTTTTTGCCTAATCCTTTTTATGTTCCCGAGCTTAAAACTCATAATGGAACAGAGAAGGAGGTTTCTGAATTTGTTATGAACTATAAACAAACACAGGAATTTTTAACAAAGCTTGAGGATATGCTAAAAATGCTCATTCCGCACTATATTGAAGAAGGAAAAACAGAGCTTGTTATAGGAATAGGCTGTACGGGAGGAAAGCACAGAAGTGTTACCATAGCCGAAAAAACAGCAGAGTTTTTAACCAAATGTAATGTAAAGACCGTTATCAGACACAGGGATATGCAAAGGGATTGAAATTTATGAGCCGTAAGACGTTTTCGCAAGAGGTCAAAGACGAATTATGCGAGGTTAAGGTAAATGAAGCGGAAGCCAAAGCTGAACTTGCAGCAATGATTCTTTTCGGTGAAAATGCCGAAGATGGAAAGATGTGCTTTAAAACCGATAAGGCAAATACTGCCGCACGAATACAATATATAATAAAGCGAGCAGTACTTCTGGAAGTAGCAATTGATCTTATAAAAGGAAAAAGAAATTTTTCTGTTGAAATAAACAAGTCTATTGCTGAAAAATCAGGCGTTTTCTTTACCGATGAAGGAGAAATTGAATTAGACGAGGATATTTGCGAGGAGGATAGCTGCAAAAGAGCTTTTTTAAGGGGTGCATTTGTAATCAGCGGTACTATCACAGATCCTCTCAAGGGCTATTCTTGCGAACTGATTACCTATAACGAAAATATGTCATATCTTGCCGCTGAACTGCTTGAGAACTTTAATATTAAGGCGAACACTGTTAAAAGGAATAATTCTTTTGTCACTTATTTAAAAGACAAGGAATCAGTAAGTGATTTTTTAAACATTGTCGGTGCACATAAGCTTATGATGGAGCTGATGATGACACAGATAGAAAAGGACATTAACAACCGCAATAACCGTGCCTCGAATTGTAAAGCAGCAAATCTTGACAAGGCAATAACAGCATCGGCAAATCAGTGCAAGGCAATATTAAAATTGCAAAAGCTTCCCGTATGGGACACATTAGACGATGAAACAAAGCAGCTTGCACAGTTAAGACTTGAGTTTTTTGACCTGCCGTTGTCGGGAATAGGCGAAAAAATGTCGCCCAAAATGACAAAAAGCAGTGTTAATCGCAGACTAAGCAAGCTTATAGATTTGGCGAATAACAAATAAGCCATTGGAGGATAATATATGTTTACGCATTTACACGTACATAGCGAATATAGCTTATTGGACGGAATGAGCAGAATAAAAGAGCTACCTAAGCGCGCAAAAGAGCTTGGGCAGACTTCGATTGCCCTTACAGACCATGGAGTGATGTATGGCGTTGTCGATTTTTTCAAGGCGTGCGTAGCTGAAGGAATTAAGCCGATTATAGGCTGTGAAGTGTATACAACAAAGAACCGTCTGGATAAAAGCGGAGGCAGAGGAGAAAATGAAACTAATCACCTGGTTTTGTTATGTGCAAGCCAAGAAGGATACAACAACCTCATACAGATAGTTTCCGCAGGGTTTGTAGATGGATTCTACTACAAGCCAAGAGTTGATATGGAAATTTTAAAAAAGTACAAGGGTGGATTAATTGCCCTTTCCGCATGTCTTGCAGGTGAAATTCCCAAAGCACTCATGAGCGGACAATTTGACCGTGCAAAAGAGGTTGTTTATGAATATAAAGAGCTTTTTGACGAGTTCTATTTAGAAATTCAGGATCACGGGATAGAAGAGCAAAAGAAAGTAAATCCTCTTATTGTTAAGCTTGCAAAGGAAACGGATACCCCCCTTGTTGCTACGAATGATGTTCATTATATTGAGCAAAAAGATGCAAAATTTCAGGATGTTCTTCTTTGCATACAGACAGGAAAAACCTTAGATGAAGAAAACCGTATGCGTTTTGAAACCGAGGAATTTTATCTGAAAAGCGAAGAAGAAATGCGTGAGCTTTTTAAATATGCCCCTGAAGCTATCGATAACAGTGCTGTAATAGCAGAAAAATGTAATTTTGAATTTAAGTTCGGAGAAAGACATCTTCCGTCTTACGCCGTTCCCGATGGCAAAGACCCTTATGAGTATCTTAAAAGTCTTTGTCTTGAAGGCATGAGAAAGAGGTACTCCAATCCCGGAAATGAGCTATTCCAGCGACTTGACTATGAGCTAAATGTAATTTCTCAAATGGGATTCGTGGATTATTTTCTTATTGTCTGGGATTTCATCAACTATGCAAAGAGCAACTCCATTCCTGTCGGTCCGGGCAGAGGAAGTGCGGCAGGAAGTATCGTGTCGTACACACTGGGTATAACAGATATTGAGCCGACAAAATACAATCTCATTTTTGAAAGATTTTTAAATCCCGAAAGAGTGAGCATGCCTGATATAGATATTGACTTTTGCCCCAAGAGAAGGGGAGAGGTTATAAATTATGTTATAGAAAAGTACGGTGCTGACAATGTAAGCCAGATTGGTACTTTCGGCACCATGAAAGCGAGAGGTGCAATCAGAGACTGCGGAAGGGTTCTTGGTATGCCTTACGGAGATGTCGATACCATCGCAAAAATGGTTCCCATGGATTTAGGAATGACGCTTGAGCTTGCACTTGAAAATCCTAAATTAAAACAGGCTTATGAATCCTCTGACGAGGTCAGAAATCTGATTGATACTGCAAGGGCAGTAGAGGGGCTCCCCAGAAACATAGGAACTCATGCTGCAGGCGTGGTTATTGCAGGAAATAAGGTGTCAAGCTATGTGCCTGTACAGCGTAGCGATGATATTATTTCGACTCAATATACTAAAGATACCGTTGAAGAGCTGGGACTTCTTAAAATGGACTTTTTAGGTCTTAGAAACCTTACAGTAATTGAAGATACCGTTAATATTGCAAAATCAATGGGGATTGATATCGACATTAACAATATTGATTATAACGTTCCCGAGGTATACCAAATGATTTCTGAGGGCGATACCGACGGGGTGTTTCAGCTTGAAAGCGGCGGTATGCGTGCTTTCATGAAACGGCTTGAACCAAGAAACATTGAAGATATAACGGCAGGTATTGCACTTTACAGACCGGGTCCCATGGATTTCATACCTGCATACATTAAAAACAAGACCAATCCTGAAAGCATTACCTATAAACACCCTCTTTTAAAGGATATTCTTGAAATGACCTATGGGTGCATAGTATATCAGGAGCAGGTTATGCAGATAGTACGTACCCTTGCAGGTTTTTCTATGGGTCGTGCCGATGAAGTACGCAGGGCAATGAGCAAAAAGAAAGCCAAGGAAATGCAGAAAGCCCGTCAAAGCTTCATATACGGGGAAGATAATGAAGACGGAAGTATTCGTTATATGGGCTGTGTTCGTAACGGTATAGATGAACAGACCGCACAAAAAATATGGGACGATATGGATGCTTTTGCTCAGTATGCGTTTAACAAAAGCCATGCGGCGGCATATTCTTTTGTAACTTATCAGACCGCTTATCTTAAATGCCTTTATCCTGCACAGTTTATGGCATCGCTTATTTCCAGTGTTATGGATAACGCAAACAAGGTTGCTTCTTATATAAATAATTGCACTCAGAATGGCATAAAGATTCTGCCTCCGGACATAAATAAAAGTATGGCAGACTTTTCCGTTGAAGATAATAACATCAGATTTGGGCTTACCACCATAAAAAATGTTGGTGATGCTTTTGTGCGAAAGTGCGTTAAAAACAGGGAGGCTAACGGAAAATTTAAAAGTGTACGTGATTTTGTATCCCGAATGATAAGCGACCTTAACAAGAGAAGTGTTGAATGTCTTATTAAGAGCGGTGCGTTTGATTCACTCAATGGAAGCCGAGCACAAAAGCTTGAAATTTTTGAAGAAATAATTGATTCGGAAGCAAGAGCAGGGAAGAATAATATAGAAGGACAGTTCTCTTTCTTTGGTGATGAAAGCAGCAAGGATGATGTATTTCCCGAAAATGTTCACGAATATTCAAAGAGAGAGCTTTTGAATATGGAAAAAGAGGTTGCAGGAATATATCTTTCAGGCCACCCGCTTGACGATTACCGTGAAGACTTGGAGAAAATGAACTATCCTCGCATTTCACAAATCATAGATGAGCCCAATAGCTCGGGCTACTATGACGGCAGCGAAGTTTCCATTGTCGGTATTATATCGGTAAGACGTGAAAAGCTGACACGCTCAAACACTAACATGGCATTTATTACGCTTGAAGACTTTACCGGAAGCATAGAAACAATTGTATTCCCAAAGGTGTTAACTCGCCTTGATTCACTACTTACCGAAAATTCAATTGTACTGCTTCACGGCAGACTTGACATCAAAGAAGATGAAGGGGTAAAGCTTCTTGTGGATTCTGCAACGCCTTTTACAGGTGCATCGGATTCACTTGTAATCACTTTAAGCGATGAGAAGCTTTCAAATATTGAGAAATTAAAGCCAATCCTTCAAAGATATCCCGGAAGCACACCTGTTTCGATAGAGAGCAGTTATGGTTTAATTAACCTTAACGGGGTTTATGTTAATGCCGGAAACGAGCTTATAGAAAAGCTTAATTCGGTGTTTTCCGAGAAAATTGTAAAATAATTACTTGCAAAAAGTAAAAAAATGGTGTATTATATCTAAAGTTATAAATAACTTGAAAGGAAATGTTCTTTATATGTGGACTACCGTTTATATGACTCAAAGCATTGAAAATGCCAGAGTCGTACGTGAGAAAATCGAAAATAATAACATTATTGTGATGTTTCGATTAATACATCCCACAGATAACATCGGAGAGGATTGCTTTGAAATTCTTGTTCCCGATGCAGAATTAAAAGATGCACTGGATATTATTATTGATTGATTCAAAATTACAAACACGCCTGATATTGGGCGTTTTTGTAATTTTGATAATCCACTTGAAATAGTTAAGTATATTTGATATAATCAAATGCAAAGAAGGTGACGTAATGAATATAACAGTAGTAGGCTGCGGAAAAATCGGGCAAAAAATTGTTGAAAGATTATGCTCTGAAAACGAATACAACATAACTGTAGTAGACATTAGGCATCATATTGTTGATTCAATCGTCAACAAATATGACGTACTTGGAGTTGTGGGCGACTGCATAAATGCAGAAATACTTGAGGAAGCAGATGTTAAAAATTCAGATATACTCATTGCCGCCACGGGAAGCGATGAAATTAACTTTACTACCTGTCTTCTGGCTAAGAAAATTGGTAATTGCCAGACAATAGCGAGAATAAGAAAGCCTGAATACAGAAAAACAATAAACCTCTTTAAGCATGATTTGGGACTGGAAATGGTTATTAACGCAAATATGTCTGCGGCTAACGAAATGGCTCGTATTCTGAAATTTCCAAGTGCTATTCAAATTGATACTTTTGCAAAGGGAAGAGTTGAAATTCTTAAATTCAGAATTCCCGAAGATTCAATATTATGCGATTTAAGACTTGCGGAAATCGGCAGTAAGGTTTCCTGTGATGTACTTATCTGTGGTGTTGAAAGGGAAAATGAAGCATTCATTCCCGGAGGTGACTTCGTTTTAAAACAAGGCGACCTTGTGAGCGTGGTTGGGACCTTCAGTAATTATTCCGCATTTTTTAAGAAGATTGGTATTAAAACCGGCAGAATAAAAGATGCACTTATTATCGGAGGAGGATTTACAGGGTATTATCTTGCCGATAAGCTTATCAGCTTTGGAATAAATGTTAAAATAATAGAAAAGGATTTTGCAAGATGCGAAAGACTTTCTGTTCTTTTACCTAAAGCGACAATAATTAACGGAGACGGAACCGACAATGCATTACTGATGGAGGAAGGCATTGAAACTGCCGATGCCGTTGTCGCATTAACCAATATCGATGAGGAAAATATTTTGCTTTCACTTTTTGCAAGAAGCAAAACCAAAGGAAAGCTGATAACAAAAATAAACAGAATTGATTATGGCGAAGTTATAAAAAAACTTGATTTGGATTCAATTATTTATCCCAGAAATATTACTGCCGAGAATATTTTGCGTTTTGTAAGAGCAAAAAACAACTCGCTCGCAAGCAGTAATATTGAAACAATTCATTTTATTTTGGACGGTAAAGCGGAAGCTCTTGAATTTAATATTGGCGAGAATTGTCCGCTTATAGGTAAACAGCTTTTGGATTTGAGTATCAAAAACAATATTCTTATCGCCTCTATTAACAGAAAAGGAAAGGTTATTACTCCAAAAGGTCAGGATAAGATTGAGATGGGGGATACCGTGATAGTTGTTACTACCAATAAAGGATTGAAAGATATTAAGGATATTCTGGAAGGTTAATTATGAATATAAAACGTGTATTTCATACTTTAGGTGTTGTGTTATGCTGCGAAGCCTTTTTAATGGTTTTGCCACTTATATGTGCATTTATATACGGTGAAAAAGAGTATGCTTCTTTTCTGATTTCCATGCTTTTATGTCTTTTTACAGGATTGGCACTTGTAAAGTTGAAAGCAAAAAACAGAAGGATTTATTCAAAAGAGGGCTTTGTTATCGTTGCCCTTAGCTGGATTGTGCTGAGTATATTCGGATGTATTCCGTTTGTAATATCGGGATATATACAAAATTTTGTGCATGCTTTTTTTGAAACCGTTTCAGGCTTTACAACAACAGGTGCATCAATATTAAGCGATATTGAAGCGTTGCCAAAAAGCTTGTTGTTCTGGAGAAGCTTTACACATTGGATAGGCGGTATGGGGGTTTTAGTGTTTCTTGTTGCACTTTTACCTCTTTCCGGCGGAAGCAATCTGTATTTAATGAAAGCGGAAAGCACGGGACCATCGGTAACTAAGCTCGTACCAAAGGTTAAATCCAGTGCTAAAATTCTGTATGGTATTTACATTGCTTTGAGTGCAATAATGACAATTCTGCTTTTACTCGGTGGCATGAACCTTTTTGAAGCTCTGACTCACATGTTTGGTACTGCGGGTACAGGCGGCTTTGGAATTTTAAACAGCAGCATAGGCGGATATTCTCCTTATATACAGATTGTAATTACAGTTTTCATGATTTTGTTTGGTATAGATTTTTCCGTGTATTATATAATTCTGCTAAGAAGATTCAAGTTGTTACTGCAATCAAGTGAAGTAAAGGCTTATTTAGGCATATTGGCAGTATCAACCCTTGTAATATGTATTAACTGTGTGGATTTATTTGAAAATATATGGGTGTCTTTAAGGCACAGTGCATTCCAGGTTGCATCAATTATGACAACTACCGGATTTTCCACATGCGATTTTGATAAATGGCCTGAGCTTTCCAAATCCATACTCGTACTATTGATGTTTATCGGAGCTTGTGCCGGCAGTACGGGCGGCGGTATTAAGGTATCAAGAATAATGATTTTCCTTAAAAGCATTGCAAAAGAGGTTGCTATTGCAGCTCACCCTAAGCTTACAAAGAAAATCCGTATGAGTGGAAAGAATATCGAACACGAAACAGTAAGAAGCGTAAACGTGTTCATGGCGGCTTACCTTTCAATCTTTGTTGTTTCAATCCTTCTTATCAGCTTTGATAATTTTGATTTTACAACGAATTTTACATCAGTAGCCGCCACTCTCAATAACATAGGACCCGGACTTGCAGCGGTTGGACCAACCTCTAACTTTTCCGGATTCTCGGATTTTTCTATTTTAGTATTATCGTTTGATATGTTAGTTGGGCGTCTGGAAGTTTTCCCGATGCTGGTGCTGTTCTCAAAATACACTTGGAAAAAATGATATATTGATAAAATTATAACGGATGTAGCAAGCTGCATCCGTTATAATTTTGTTTCCCTAACAGTTTTTCTGATTGGGAAAACCGAGGCAGGGGAGACAGACAGTTCATCAATACCCATTTGAATAAACCTTTTTGTAAGTGTTATATCTGACGCCAGTTCTCCGCATATTCCAACCCAAATTCCTGCTTTGTGCCCGTTTTTTATTGTTAGCTCTATCATTCGCATAACTGCTTCATGATGCGGATTAAAGAAATCGTCCACATCTTCGTTTTGTCTGTCAATTGCAAGAGTGTATTGTGATAAATCATTTGTCCCTATACTGAAAAAAGAAACCTCTTTTGCCAATAAGTCTGAAATCATAACTGAGGCAGGTGTTTCAATCATGATTCCCTGTTCGGGAATAGAATAAGGAATGTTGCTTGTTTTAAGCTCTTCGGCCGTTTCGTTAATTATACCTTTAATCTGCTTAATTTCGTCAACAGAGGTTATCATAGGGTACATAACGGAAAGATTACCATATACGGAAGCACGCATCAGTGCCCGTAATTGAGTTTTGAATATATGCGGTTGTTTCAGACAAAGCCTTATTGCCCGAAGCCCCATAGCCGGGTTTTCTTCATGTTTTAATTCAAAGTAATCTACCTTTTTGTCAGCACCTATATCAAGTGTTCTTATAATTACCTTTTTTCCATTCATTGTTTCTACAGCGTTTTTATATATGGCGAATTGTTCTTCCTCAGATGGAAAGGTATTTTTTTCAAGAAAAATAAACTCACTTCTGAATAATCCGATTCCTTCGGCATCATTATCAATCACATTTGCAATATCTTTTATATTTCCGATATTTGCATATAAATTAATTTTCTTACCATCAATTGTGACGGTTTCTTTACCTTTATAAAATTTTAGAAGATTGTGCTTTGCAATATCCTCATCAGCTTTTTGCTGCATTTTCTTTAAAAAGCTTTCGTCGGGGTCTACATAGACGGTTCCGCTGTAACCATCTACTATTGCAATTTTACCTTCCGACAGACCGTTTGAGCAAAGGTCAACTCCTATAATAGCAGGAATGTTCATCATTCTGGCAAGTATCGCCGTATGGGAATTAAGTGAGCCTTTAGCCGTAACAAATGCCAATATCTTACTTTTATCAAGTTGAAGAGTTTCGCTTGGAGAAAAATCCTCCGCAACCATAATTAAATTACTTTCTTCTTCATTTGACTTAAATGATGTCCCGCTTAAAATATTAATCAGACGTTCCGATATGTCCTTTACATCGGCCGCTCTTTCTTTCATATAAGTGTCATCCATTGATGAAAACATGGCAACAAAGCTTTCGCAGCACAATGAAACGGCATATTCTGCATTATAGTGCTGATTTCGTATCATATTTTCGATGGAATCTGTAAAATCGGCATCATCAAGCATCATTGCATGAATTTCAAAAATAGCGGCACTTTCACTTCCGACTTTTTCTATTGCTTGCTGTCTTAGCACGGAAAGCTGGTTTATTGCCTTGGATTTGGCTTCTAAAAATCTGGAAAACTCCTTTCCGCTGTCTTTAACGTGATAACATTTAATTATTGAATCTGCCTTTTTCCATATTTTTATCTTTCCGATTGCGATTCCGCCATAGACGCTTTTGCCCTGATAAATAAGCATAAATAACTCCTTACATGTTGTTTTTTAGAAATGCCTCTAAATTTTCCGCAGCCAAATCCTCGTCATCACCGCATATAGATATTTGTAAATTATCTGATTTTTTTGCAGCAAGTCCCATAACTGAAAAAATCTTTTTTGCATCTGCCGTTTTATCGTTAAGCTTTATTATGATTTGTGAGCTGTACTTGTTTGCTTCTTTCACCAAGAGTCCTGCAGGTCTGGCGTGTATTCCGTCAGGGTCATTTACGGTAAAGATAAATTCCTTCATAAAAATCAGTCCCTTCAAACTAAGTCTTTTTGATTATCTTAGTAATTACCGGGAATACTTTTTTTATTCAAATTTAGAACAAAAAAGAAGCGTGCCGCTTCACCCTTGTCGCGTCCGGACTAAATTTTAAACGAACAAGTTTTGCTCGCGATTAAATTACGCAATTTCCTACACGAAAAAAAGCACTACCTAATGGTAATGCTTCTTGGCGGAGAGAAAGGGATTCGAACCCTTGAACGGGGTTAACCGTTACACGATTTCCAGTCGTGCGCCTTAGACCAACTCAGCCATCTCTCCAAGTGCCGACTTTGATATTATACACTCAATTAATATAAAAAGCAAGTGTTTTTTTAGAAAATATATATTTTTTTTAGAATCGTAAAAGATGTAATTTAGGGGATATTACATAAAGCAATATCCCCTAAATCAGTCTCTTTATTTACTAAGCATATCATTGACTGTATTCCATGTGAGATCTTCGATTACTCTGGAGAATGTTTCAAATCTTGAATCTGATTCATTATTAATGATTGACTCTACATATTGAGAGTCGGACTCAATCAGCTCCTGTGTATATTCTTCTTCGGGAAGATAGAGAACACAGTAATGAACATTAACAAATTTCTTTGTAATAGGTTCTATCTTAATCATTATACCGATTTTAGGAAAATCGCTGTATTGATTTTTTCCGCTTGTAATAAGAACCATTGAGTGTTTTGCATTTGTGCTTTCATCACCGTTAAAAAAGGTTCTCATTGAGTATTCAAGGACAAAATCCCCGAATTCATTATCAAAAACCGTTTCTAAAGTTGACAGTAGTTTATCATCATAAAAATATTTATAGCTGAATTCATACGTTTTAACCGTATGCTTGAATGCTATACACCATTGGTTCTTTTCTTTTTTCTCTAAACATTCCTTCAAACATTCCTTGAAGGATGACTTCTTATCATCACATAAAACACATTCAAGCGGAGTATGCGGTTTGTGTCTGAAAATAAATTTTTCTGAGTTTTTACTCATAAGCTCAAGACACGTATATCTTTTCTTGTACTTATCGCTAACCGCTTCGCCATAATGCACAAGTAATTTAAGAACCATCTGCTCAAGCTCGGTTTCTCCAATTTGATATAAATAATCAGCCAAAACACAAACCGAGGAAAAACAACTTTCAACACAATAAACCTTTACGGTTCTGTGCATCTTTCTTTTTAATTCTTCGCGTGAAATAGGTCCGCCGTTTCGCATGAAAATCAACATCGCTATAATTATATCAATGTCGTGAACAATGATAGGGGAGCCGTCCTTTAATTTCCTTTTGAAATTGTAGTATTTACCGGCATATTCAAAATATCTGAGCGTCTGCTGCTCATTTTCGGCGGTGCGTTCCCTTTTAGCCGCATAAAAAAGATACTTCTTGATGTTAGATGCATAATCTCCGGCCTTATTGGTCAGTGCAATTATCTGGTAAGCCGACTTATACTGATTTTTGCTGCAAAGGTTTTCATATACTTCCAAATCCATAAGAGCGTTTTTTATAAATTCCTCGCCTTGCTTTTGGGAGGTTTGCATCAAATTATGTAAAAACATTCTTGCTGAATTTCTCGTTATTGCCGTTTCTTTTCGCTTTTCAGAAAGGAAAGTACGTCTCTTATTTGTGAGATTTTTCAGTTTGCTTGAATATCCCGGTACTGATGCAAATTGGCGTATGAGCATAAACGTCCAAAAAATATCGCCCTCGTCAAAAGCATTACAGGCTTCCTTGAATCGTATAGAATCCTCGGATTCAAAATCGAAATATGTTTTAATGCACAAATCTCGTATACTATACTTTCTCAAGGCATAGTTATACGCTTTGGAAAAATCACGTGAATCGACATTTTTCAGCAGTTCTTCATTCCACAAGCGTTTAAATTCGTTTAATATAATATTATTGTCTTTTTCAGACTTTGTCTTTTTTAAAAAAAACATGGAATCCCTCCTAATGTGCACACCTTATTTATTATACACAAATGCAAAGAGAATTTCAATGTTTTTTTCAAAATTATTCATATGTTTTTTGCAATATCATTTTTCAGTCGGCGTATAATTCTCTTTTCAAGTCTTGAAATATAGCTTTGACTTATACCGAGAAGGTCGGCAACCTCTTTTTGAGTTTTTTCTGATTTTCCGTGCAGCCCATAACGCATTTCCATAATTTCTTTTTCTCTTTGACATAAATTTTCCATTGCGGAAAGGAGTAGTTGTTTTTCGACCTCTTCTTCCAGATGTCTGTCGACACAATCATCATCAGTGCCCAGAACGTCACCTAAAAGAAGCTCATTTCCGTCCCAATCAACATTTAAAGGCTCGTCAAATGAGATTACCACACGTTGTGAGTTATTCTTTCTTAAATACATAAGTATTTCATTTTCAATACAACGGCTTGCATATGTTGCAAGCTTGATTTTCTTATCCGCTTTAAATGTATTAATAGCTTTTATTAATCCGATTGTTCCTATCGAAATTAAATCGTCAACGCAAATGTTTGTGTTCTCAAATTTCTTTGCAATATAGACTACAAGCCTTAAGTTATGCTCAATCAATTTTTGACGGCTGTCTGAATTAGGCAGTGCTTCAATACACTGTTGTTCTTCTTCAGGCGTAAGTGGGGGAGGCAGATAAATACCAACTCCTATGTAGTGTATGTAGTCCTCAAATTTTAATTTCTTAATTAATCTAAGATAATTAAGCCGTGTATTTTCTTTAATTAATTCAAACATATCTAAGCTTCCCTTCAAATTATTGTAAATACGGGTTTAAAAGTGCACCGTAGCTTCTGTCACGGGTCAAGTTTTTTTCGTATATGGCGATTACACATTTTTCCAAGGTTCTTATTCCGCACTCGTCACGAAGCTCTGCCTTATCGGGAATAAATCCAAGTAACATTCCGTTTTCATTACCCAATGATGTAAACGGAATTAATCTTGCCCGCAGTCCGTTTTCTCCAACCTCGCTGAGTATATGCGGCAGATTGTCGTTATCAATGCGTTCGAGCGAAGCTCTGACTTCTGAAGAAAATAAGTTCTTTATTGATTTATATTCTGCAATTATTACCGGAGACATTGACACAGGGTCTATTAGTGAATTTCCTGTGTCAAGCAGTGCTGTTATTTCCGCTGTTTTGTTGTCGTATGTAAGATACAGCTTCTTTTTTAAACTTTTGGCAGAAAAGTGCTTCCGTGAGATAAAGTCAAAAATACGCACAGCAATATAAAATGCTATTCCCGAAACAGCAAGTATTGTCCAAGGCAAATTAAAATAGAAAATTCCGTTAGAATATACAGCCCCAAGTCTTGCTCCGATATCACTGAAATAAAATACCCCCAAAACACAACCTCCGAATCCAAAGGAAACCATATAAAATACGATTAGAGCTTTAAAGTATGAGGAAAATGAATAGAAAGTGAACGACGAAGCTAAAATCAGCATTGAAACCAATAATTTGCACAATGCAGAATATAGGGGAGAGAAATCAGGAAAGAAAATCAAAATTGCATACAGTGAACCTATTAAAGCACCAAGCATCATTCTTGTGTTGTTATGCTTTAAATTTATGAAAACACAACTTGTTTTAAGCAGCACGTAATTAATGATAAAGTTTACGGCAAATAAAACGTCAATATAAATAACCGGCATATCCATCACCCATTTACAGTATATAACTTATCTTTTGAAAAAAATGTCAGAATAAAGTATAAGATATAAAAATAATTTAATTCTTATCAATTATAAAAAAAGTATTAAAAAAGTTTGACATTTTAATTAAAAAGAGTTACAATAGTAATGAGGTGAGTGAGATTGGTTAAATTTTTTCGCACAATTGCAACCTTTATATTTTTGCTTATTTTTATTTTAGATGTATCCGCAAGCGAAAGAGGATATGTTACCTGCGATGTTTTAAATGTGAGAGAATCGCCTAATACAAATTGCAAAATTGTCGACCGTATAAGCTATGGAACAGATTTTGAAATAATTTATACAGATAATGGTTGGTATAATATAAGAATGAATAATGGCATCACCGGTTTTGTGTCAGCTTCATATGTTAATAAAACATCGGAGCTTTCCGATTTATTTTATAACGGTGCTAAAACAGGTGCCGAAATTGCCGAGCTTGCACATAATTACATAGGCAGCAGATATTCTTATGGTTCATCCGGTCCCAGCTCATTTGATTGCAGCGGTTTCACAAGCTACCTTTATAGGCAGTACGGCTACAATTTACCAAGAACCTCCACTTCACAAAGTGAGATTGGTGTAGCGGTAAATAAGGAAAACCTGGCTCCGGGAGATATTTTATGCTTCTCAAACAGGCGTGACCGCAGAGTTAATCATGTAGGAATATATGTTGGTGACAGTAAGTTCATTCATGCATCTACAAGTGTTCGCGGTGTTGTAAAGGACGATTTGAATCAGGATTACTACGTACGCAACTATGTATGTGCAAGAAGAATTCTGTAAAATGATAGTAATTACCATAAAACACTTGACTTTTTCAGAACTTAATGTAAAATATATATATGATATATTAAATTCCTTTTCGGTATTTGAGAAGGAATTTCTTTTCGGAGGATTTTGTGAGAGTAATTTCAGGAAAAGTTCGCGGCATGAAGCTTGTTTCACCGGAAGGGGAGAATACCAGACCTACCCTCGACAGAGTGAAGGAAGCCGTTTTCAGTATGCTTCTTCCGTATATTAACGAATCTGTCGTTCTTGATTTATTTGCAGGTTCCGGTGCTATGGGAATTGAGGCTTTAAGCCGAGGTGCAAAAAAATCGGTATTTGTGGATTCTTCGGAAAAGGCAATTGCTTGTATCAAGACTAATATCAACAATGCAAAAATGGCAGATGATTCTTTGGTTATCCGTTCGGATTCCTGCAAGTTTTTACGTGAATATTCAGGGAAGTTTGACATTATTTTTATTGATCCGCCGTATGAATCCGGTTTATACGAGAATGTGTTTTCTCTGATAGCATCAAATGACCTGATAGAACATGATGGATTAATTATTGCTGAATGGGATTATGAAAACGGCATTGGTAATCTGCCGGGAGAATTTGAACTTATAAAAGAAAAAAAGTATGGCAGAGTTGGAATTTCGGTTTTCAAAAGGAGACAACGTTAATGAATATCGCAATAGTTCCGGGCAGCTTTGACCCGGTGACAAACGGACATCTTGATATTATAAAAAGGACAAGCCAATTATTTGATGAGGTTTATGTGAGTATTCTTTCCAACAGTTCCAAGAATCCACTGTTTTGTGTGGAGGAAAGAAAGGAGCTTATACGCCGTGTTACGGGGGATTTGAATAATGTAAAGGTCGAAACCTTTACAGGACTTTTGGTTGATTACGCCCGAAGTAAAAAGGCAAAGTTTATTGTTAAAGGGTTAAGAGCCGTGAGTGACTTTGAATATGAGTTTCAGATGTCTTTAACCAATAAGCAGTTAGCACCGGAAATAGAGACGTTTTTCATAACTACCAATGCAAATTATGCTTATCTTAGCTCAAGTATAGTTAAAGAGGTTGCCAAATACGGTGGTGACCTTACCGAGATGGTTCCAAAAGAAATTATAGAAGATATACAAGATAAAATAGGGGGTAAAAAGTAATGGAAATTTTGAAAATTATTGACCTTTTAGAGGATAAGGTTGAACAGGCGAAATCTATACCGCTTATGAACAGAGCGATGGTAGATAAGGAAGAGCTTCTTTCAAATATTGAAGAGCTTCGTTTGAATATTCCTGAGGATATGAAGCAGGCTCGTCTTATTAAAGACGAAAGAAAAAGGATACTTGCTGAAGCTCAGGCAGAGGCTGACGAAATTGTAAAGAATGCAAAAATCAAGGTTGAAAAAATGATTGATGAGCATGAGATTACAAAGAAGGCTTATGAGCAGGCAAATCAGATTATTGCAGCAGCACAGAAAAACTCCCGTGAATTGAGAATGGGAGCACGTCAGTATGTAGATTCACTTTTTGCAGATACTGATGCAAAGCTTACAAAGGCACAGTCTATAATCAGAAAAGCTCGTGCAGATGTAAGGCAGGAGGCATCAAAAACGGCTGCAATAGAAACAACAGAAAAGGCAGAATAAATAATAGAGGTGTAACAGAAAATGTCAGGACATTCCAAATGGAATAATATCAAAAATAAGAAAGAAAAATCAGATGCACAGCGTGCAAAGATTTTTACAAAGCTTGGAAGAGAAATTGCGGTTATTGTACGTGCCGGCGGTCCGAATCCCGATAGCAACGGAAAGCTTCGTGATGCTATTGCAAAAGCACGTTCCAATAATATGCCCAACGATAATATTCAGCGTTGTATTGCAAAGGCTGCAGGCGAGACGGGCGGTAACGATTACGAGGAAATCACATATGAAGGTTACGGTCCTAAGGGCGTTGCGGTAATTGTTGAAACTCTTACAAATAACAGAAACCGCACTGCAGCAGATATGCGTCATTATTTTGATAAATATGGCGGAAATTTAGGTCAGACAGGTTGCGTAAGCTATATGTTTGACAAGAAAGGTGTACTTATTATTTCTTCTGAAGATTTGCCCGATGAAGATGCTGTCATGATGGATGCACTTGATAGTGGGGCAGATGACTTTACTGCGGAAGAAGGTATTTATGAGGTTTTGACTTCGCCTGAAAATTTCTCATCTGTAAGAGAAGAATTAGAGAGCCGCGGTTACAGCTTTTTAACTGCTGAAGTTCAGATGATTCCACAGACAAGTGTTGAATTAACAGATGAGGAAGACCTTAAAAATATGAATAAACTTATAGAAATGCTTGATGATAATGATGACGTACAGAACGTATATCATAACTGGGACGAGTAAGCTTATAACAAAAGGTTGGGATTTTTTTCTCAACCTTTTAAAATTTCTAAAAACACATACTTGACAAAGTAGGAAGGTACGTGTTAAAATATATATGTAATTCAACAAAATAAAAATTTTGTTGAATTGGGAATAGGAAGTTTTCTATATTCTTGCTATATCAAATATACCTACGGAGGGCTTAATTATGGCTGATTTCAGAGCTTACACGGATATTCCTCAAGATGTTAAGAATTTTCTCAGCTACCTTTCCAATATTAAAGGAAAATCTGATAATACAATTAATGAGTATTATTACGATTTACGTACCTTTTTTCGTTTTATGAAATGCCATCGTTCAATGGAATCTTTTGAAAATTTTGATAATATTAATTGTAATGATATTGATACAGATTTTATCAGAGATATAATTCTTGATGATATGTATGAATATCTGATGTACGCAAACAGCGACCGTGACAATAACGCAAATGCACGTGCGAGAAAAGTTTCTTCTTTAAAAAGCTTTTTTAATTATATGTCCGGTAAGGCTCACCTGCTTGATGTAAACGTTACAAAAGAACTGGATTCTCCAAAAATCCCCTCAAAACTGCCTGTTTTTCTCTCTTTAGACGAGAGTTTACAATTATTGGAAAATATTGACGGTGAGTTTAAAACACGTGATTATTGCATAATTACACTGTTTTTAAACTGTGGAATGCGTTTAAGCGAGCTTGTAGGAATCAATATTACGGATATTCACGGTGATAAACTGACCGTTACAGGTAAAGGAAATAAACAAAGGACTGTATATCTTAATGATGCGTGTAAATCAGCTATCAGAGCCTATATGGAAGTACGTCCCAAGGACGGAGTTAAAGACCGTAAAGCACTGTTTTTAAGCAAGCAAAAATCTCGTATTTCAAATAACATGGTATACAGAATGATAAAGAAAAATCTACAGCGAGCAGGGCTTGACCCTGAGGTTTATTCTCCTCATAAGCTCAGGCATACTGCCGCCACATTAATGTATAAGTATGGAAATGTAGATGTAAGGGCACTTCAGGAAATTTTAGGACATGAGCATCTTTCCACTACACAAATTTACACTCATATTGATGAGCAGCAATTACGTGATGCAATAGATAAAAACCCTCTTTCAAAAGTAAAACAATAAAAAATGGAAGCAAAAGCTTCCATTTTTTATTGTTTTATACAAAAATCACTGATATGGGTGATAAATTCGGAGAATTTTTCGTTCCATACAATTAAAAGTGCACCGTTTTTTACTTCTACAGATGCCCTCTCTCCTACAAATTCATTGCTGACACCGATTGGGGTGTCTGTTTTGATTGTAATATTATCTGCCTCATACTTTAAACCGCTGATTGTTACATTTTTAGCATCATTTCCTTGGGCGAACACACCTAAATTTCCGCTGTGACTTTCCGAAAATTCGATGTCAGAATTGAAAATTGTTGTCATAACGCTGTTTTTTCCAATCAAAAAGCCTCTTCCACCGCTTTTTGCAATATTTAACAAGCTTTGAACGTTGGCAATTGTATGGTCAACTCTTCCACCGACGCCGCCAAGAATAACAAAGTTCTTATACCCTTCTTTAAAAGCGGTCTTATATGCCAAAAAGGTATCTGTGTCATCTTTTTTTACAGGGTGTCGTATGAGCTTTATATTCTCAGGGATTTCGGTGATGGAATCAAAATCACCTAATAGAATATCAGGTTCAACTCCGAACTTTCTCAGAATATCATAGCCCCCGTCAGCCGCAATGATTAAATCATTTTCAGCCGGGTTAAATGTTATTTCATTTGAAAATTCACTGCATGCACCTATGATATAGCATATTCTGTTTCCATTTGTCATCTGTAATTTGCCTCGGTTATACCAAATTGCAGATAAAGCCATTCGATAGACTGCTTCATCCACGGATAGCTGCGGCAATCAAGCTTACTAAGTCCCCAATAAGTTTCATTTGAAAATAAAGATGTCCCGTGCTCTCCGTTGGGATAAATATGTAATTCAAAAGGTATATTATGCTTTCTGAGAGCATTTGAATAAAGAAGCGAATTTTCAACAGGAACGCAAGAATCTTCAAAAGTATGCCACAAAAACGCAGGAGGTGTATTGTCGTCTACACAGTTTTCAAGTGAAAGAGAATCCCAAAGCTCACACTCCTGTTCTATCCCCGTAAGATTTTTGAATGAGCCTTTATGTGCATGGTCACCGCAGGTGATAACAGGGTAACAAAGTATGGAAGCGTTTGGCTTATGATATTTATTCTTTTCTTCGTCATCACCAAAAATATCTGCTCTGTTCCAAAGAGTGCTTATAGAGCCTGCCAAGTGTCCTCCTGCAGAAAAACCGCAAACTGCTATTTGTTCAGGATTAATTCTCCACTCTTTTGCGTTGTCACGGATAATTTCAATGGACTTAGCAGCATTTAAAACAGGCATAGGGTGACGATGAGGAGCCACACAATAATCAAGTACAAAAGCGTGAAATCCTGCCGCATTATAAGAAAGTGCAATCCTCTCCCCTTCTCTCGGTGACACATGGCCATAACCGCCTCCGGGAATTACAAGAACTGCAGGGCGATCCTCATTTTCAATAGTTTTGCTTCCGTCTAAAATATATGCGGTCAACGTTGGCATAAAATTATGCTCTGTTTCTTTTTCGAGCAAGTTAATGTTAATTATTTTCATTATTAACACATCCTTTCAAATCGTTGTAATTAGAATATCACATTGCATATTTAAAGTCAATCGTTTCAAGGTAATATTTCTCTGAAAAAAGGCATATTTTATTATATAAAATAAAAGGAGAATGTTGAAATATGAAAACAATTTGTTCGATATTGATGGCTATAATGCTTCTTTTTCAGTATAATGTTTCAGCTACTATGTTTACTGCTGATTTAAGTGCAAAGTCACTTCTTCTCATGGAAGCATCTACGGGAAAAATATTATATGAAAAAAATTCTCACGAATCACTGCCGCCTGCAAGTGTAACTAAGGTAATGACAATGCTCCTTATCTGCGAGGCGTTAGAACGCGGAGAAATCACGCTTGAAACTCAAATTACGGCAAGCGAATATGCAAAGAGCATGGGCGGAAGTACAATTTTCCTTGAAACAAATGAAACAATGACTCTTAGCGACCTGTTAAAAGGAATTGCTGTTGCAAGTGCAAATGATGCTTGTGTCGCTGTGGCAGAGCATATGTGCGGCAATGTTGAAACCTTTGTGTCATTGATGAATAAGCGTGCATCTGAGCTGGGCATGAAAGATACAAATTTTGTTAATTGTAACGGATTGGACGTTGAAAATCACCATTCAAGTGCATATGATATCGCAATTATGAGCCGTGAGCTTCTCAAGCATGAGATAATTCAAAAATACACAACAATTTGGATGGATACACTCCGTGACGGCAAATTTCAGCTTGCGAATACAAACAAATTAATCAGATTTTACAAAGGAGCTAACGGACTTAAAACCGGTTCTACAAGCGGTGCAGGCTGTTGTATAAGTGCAGCCGCAAAACGTGACGGTATGCAGCTTATAGCGGTAGTATTGGGAAGCAGTAACAGCAAGGAGCGATTTGCTGCTGCAAGCAGCTTGCTTAATTATGGCTTTGCAAATTACGCTGTAACTGAATTTGGTGAGAAAAATTCAAAGGTTCGTGATGTACCTGTAAAAAACGGAAAGGAAAAGAAAGTAACTGCTCTTTCAAAAGAAAGTGCAAATATATTAATCGAAAAACAAAATACCGATAAAATTAAAACTCACATCAATATAGAAGAAAATTTACAAGCTCCCGTAAAAAAAGGGCAAATCATCGGCGAGTTAATTATAACCTCTGACACCCAGACCCTTGTTAAGATTCCGCTAATTTCCGACAGAAATGTAAAAAGAAAAGGTGCAAGCGATTATTTCGTGCACCTTTTAAAGGGGTTATTTAAATTTAATACATAATTCAACGTGAGAACAGCAGTAAGAGTCAGTAAAGAATATATAATAAAGTACAAATAATAACTACTGTCATAAAGAGAATAAAGATAATAATGTGTCGGTAGGAGAAATCTTACTATCGGAAAGAAAGAAACATTGAAAAAAATCGGTGATAGCACCAGTGAAAACACAGTGATTCCGGGTATCAGTGCACCGAGCTTTCCGTAGGATTTAAATAAAACACAAAAGAATGTAGAAAAGATGCTTACAGAAACTATAAATAAAATCATTGAAACCAATTCTTTCAGAAATCCGACCGAAAAACCACCGATTAACAGAGCTAAAAGAATTGCCGCTCCCGAAAACACACAGGCAGAAAAGCAAGTGGAAAATGCAGGTAATATTCTTTTTTTCGGAGAAAGCCACGCAAATTTACCGTCCGAACTATCTTTAAGGAAATACATGGCACCGGCAAGCCCCGACAAAATTAATAAAACAGCAAGAATCCCTCTTATCGGAGATATTAGATGATTTTGTTTTACGGGGGCATCTGTGGAAAGCTTTGTCATTTCAATGATGTCCCTCCCCTTTTCCCTGTTAAAATAGTTCGCCCGAAGCTCCTCATCTGAAATTTTGCCACGGAGTTTTAAATTATTATGTGCATAATTACTGTACAGAGAAAATGAAACCTCGTCAAAAATAGTTTCATAAAACATTTCTCTTGACATCTGTAATATAATGTTTTCTTCACGTTCTATTACCTTTAAAAATGGTTCATTTGACTCTTTTTTTATAAATTTATTAATTCTTTCTTCAATATTATCCTTGTATATCCAAGCGGCATCGGATTTATGTGTTGTTACCAATTCCTTTGCCACTTTTTCTGTATCACATATAACAAACTGAATTATACTGTCTGTGTTGCGAATTTTCTCTATCGCACGCTTTGCCGCAGGAGAATTATCCTGCGATGAAACGGCAATTTTTAGTATTCCGCTTTCACCCGACATTGCAAGCTTGGTAACAGGAATTATGACAGGGATTAAACAAAGTATAATTATAAAACTAAGCTTGTGCATAAGCCTTTTACTGCACATGAAATACCATATCAAACCTTTTTTCAGCAGATTCATATACTCTCCCCTCCCACGTCCCTTTTTCTTTTATAATAAGCCGCAATCGCAAATAGAAGCGTATATAACGACACAATTATAAAATCTTCCCAACCTATACTATGTGACATGAGCTTACGCAAATAAGAAAAGCCAGCACCTGATGGTAAAAGCATCGAAATCTTCTGCACTAAAGACGGAAAGAAATATATAGGATAAAAACACCCTGAAGCATACCCTAAGCCAACCGCAATAAGAAACTGTACAATTATACTGCTCACAGAGTTTTGGAACAGTTCATACAGTGCCTTGTGCATTGCGGTAAACATTATAATAACGGGAAGCATACGAAAAGAAAAAGAAATACAACCAAAAACAGAATTATCATCAAACTCTCTGATTCCAAAGCTGTTTCCGGCAGTAATAATACCTATCAGCATCGCAAATAGCATCAAAGTTAAAAATGTAATACACAAAAACGAAATGTATTCTGCAAACAACTGGAGTGAAATCTTTAATCCCGAAGATTGGAGTGAACGGGACAAGGCAAGATTGCGTCCGGATAAAAGCTTATTGCAGGATATGCCCCAAATCAAGAGGAAAAAGGTTATAATACCGCAAACATAATAACCGCTTAAAGAAATTGAATCCGTAACTCCTACGAATTGAGTTTCAATTGCAGTATTTCGGCTTAAAATAAATTCTATGTAGGAGAAGTTCATCGAATTAACTTTTTTACCTATACCTTTTGTTTGTTTGATTCTTTTTGCAACGTCACGCAAGCTGTAGCTTCCGTTTTGAGTTTCCACAACTAAATTTGAAACAACTTTTAATACCTCTGCGGAGATTGCTGTTCCGAAACCTTCGGGGCCATCTGATATAACGTACTTTGCAGGTATGTTATCACCGTAATATACACCTCTGACAAATTCTTCGGGGATATATACATAGCCTTTAATTTCGTTTCTTTTCAAGGCTTTAATTGCTTCTTCCTCTGTCATACGCGGAAATTCTACAAAGAAACGGGAGCTATCAAAATTTTCCAGCATATTTATTCCAATTCCAAAATGTGTATCTTTGATACCTCCTACTATTGCCACCGAAATTTTTTGCCTGGCTTCGCCATTTTGAGTATCAGAGATCAGCCCTACAGCCGCTACTCCGATAGCTGCCACGGCAAGAATGGTTATAAGTAAAATTGCCGGATATATTTTAAAAGCCCTTTTTAAATGCAGTTTAAAAAATATTCCCTTGTTCATAGTTTATAAATTACCTGCCAATCTGTGAACATTACCATCATATTTATACGGGTGCAAGGTACCTTCCTTCAGTATATACAGTCTGTCGCAAAGAGGAATTTCCTGAATATCGTGTGTAGCTAAAAGAATTGTTCCACCGTTTTCTTTATATTCAAGTAAATAGTTTGAAATCCGTTCCTTGCAAACAAGATCCAAAGCCGCAGAAGGCTCATCAAGTAAAAGAATTTTTGGCTTGTGTGCAACGGAACAGCCAATTGCAAGCCGCTTTTTCATTCCGCCGGACATTTTATAAACGGGGGTATTTATAAAAGAGGTAACTCCCAGCATTGCAAGAACTCCGTCATCAAGCTGGTATGCAAGGTCGTCTTTTGTATACCATAAAAGTAAGTTATCTATAGCGGTTAATTCTTCAAAAAGCGGTGTACTTTGAGGTACATAACCAAGTATTTTGCTACGTTCCTTTTCGTTTGACAGCATATCTGCACCATTGTAGGTAAAGCTTCCGCCGTCTGCTTTCAATACTCCTGCAAGAATACTGAGCAAAGTGGATTTGCCGCTTCCGTTGCTACCTAAAATTCCTATACATTCTCCCTCAGTTATCTCAAGAGAAACATCGGTCAGAACCTTAGCTTTTTTGTAATCTTTTTTTATGTGTTTTATGGTAATCATATTGTTCATTCCTTTGTAAAGGCTGAGTGCTTTACATACAACTCAGCCTTTTAACAGTATTAGTAGCCGTATTCATATTCGTAGTCAAAATATTCTTCCGGTTGAGGCTGTAAGCTATGTTGCAATTCCTCATCTGCTTGTGCAATAGCATCGGTTATCTCACGAGGTGCTCCTGCGGATTTAAGATTTTTATTTAACTTATTAAGGTTCAATCCGGATACCCAATCAAGCATTTCACTCTCGTCACCTATTGAAACGTAATTGCGTGGAATATCAACTCTTTTCGGTGCGGTTTGTAACTCTGATTCTCCTTTTATCAAAAAGCAAAGCTCGTTTCCTCTTGTTAATGAAATTGTTGTGCTTTCTGATTTTTTGGGCTCTATTTTAGATTCCAAAGTCAGCTTCAAATCGGACACTATTGATGCAATTTCTTCCGACATAACACTAATTAGCTGTTCTTCTACAAAATCTGTAAGCTCAAGACTGATTTTGCCATTATAAATTTCGTTTTCAAAATCTTTTGTGTTATATTCTGAAACAATTTTTGCAAGCTTGTTCCCTGCAGCGGATATGTAGAATGTTCCGGAGTTTTTATCACCGGAGATTTTACCGTTACCTTCAAAGCTTACGGAAGCTAAAACGCCTGAACCGACATTAATTTTTGTTGCATATTCTTTTCCCGAATCTAAAGAAATACACGAGAAAGAAACTCCGTCTTTTTCAAGTCCGAAACCAACCAAAGCCCCTGCATTGTTCACCCAAACATTAAAACGGACAAGTTCTTCCCTACTCCATTGCGTGCTTGCGGTATCAGAAATAATTTCATCAATGCCGGAAATCATTTCTGAATATACGCTTTCAAAATCAGCTTCAACTGCGTCCAACTCACAAAAATCCTTAATGATGGTTTTTACTTCATTATCTGCTTTCGCTTCTTTTAAAAACGCAACAAGCATTTTCCTAAGAAGCTCTTCATTTACCGATACGGAAAGCTTTGTGCAGCTTTGCTTAATATCTCCTGCTTTTAGCTTCTCTGTGTCCTCCGTTACATTGTCCACGCTGTCGATAACAGTGCAAATGTACTTGTATAACAGCTTTTGAGTTGTTTTTGAATCGGGAATAAGCTCTATTATTTCGCAAAGAGTTTGGAAATCATCGGAGTCCATAAACGCCTTATATGCATAAAAAGGATTGTCATAGTTGTCAACACTGTCCGATGCTATCTTGATTGCTTTGTCATTAATTTCAGGGATTTCAAAATAAATTCCGCTGTCATCCATTGCAACATCAAAGGAAACTATTTTTTTACCGTTTATAGATGCGTCCATGTGTCCACCGACATCAGTTCCGACTTTAGAACCCTCTGATTTTAAAACAATCCGCTTAATCCAATCTATCTTATCTGTAAATTCATCTACATCAGCTGCTTCAAGAATATCATATAATCCGTTGCCTATTTCAAGTGACAATTCACCTTTTTCCTTTGTGTCACCAAAAAGTGAATTTGCGTCAGAAATAACGGATAAGGCGGAACCTATTTCGTCTGTAGTCTCCTTTATTTCACGCTTGAGAACTACTTTGAAATAGTCTTCAGGTGAATAATAAAGCTTTTGTGCCATGTTCTTAATAACAGGAGCGGCATACGCTATTATTGATGATAACAGTATTAACACTGCGGCAATTATAACAGGTTTAAGCCACTTTTTACGGGGTTTGAGTGTGGGTATTGCCTCAGTATTTTCCAAAGGCCCCTGCGTTGCAATTGGGTGTTGAACGTTCACATTTTCGTCCGGTTTAATAATTGCTGCCTCATCTGATGCAGGTTCGTCACGATTCACACGTTTTCCGCACGACTGGCAAAACTTATCGTTTTCATTTAATAATCTTCCGCAATTTTCGCAGAACATAATAATTTCCTCCCTCTTAAAGAGTTTTTTTGTTAACATAATTATATTATACAATTACATATTTTGTCAAGAAGTGCATAAGTAATAATAATCAAAACCACCCGATAATGAGTGGTTTTGATTATTGTGTGTGTTAATAATATTTTCTGTCGCTCATATCCTGAACACTGCGTAATGCTTCACCGAAATTAGTAATTTAAGGAAATGTCCCTATTTCCTCAACTTGCTCAGTTATTGCACACTTTAATTGAGGGGACATATTCCCGGAAACAAAAGCAATGTCGTAATCGCTTTTGTCAGCGTAACCCACCTCATATAAAGTCTAACTAAATTAAACAAACAATCTGCTCAAAATCAAGTGATTAAGAGCAGATTGTTTTAATCATATATTCCAGACTATTTCTGTACTACCGTCAGGATTTATAATAATACGGTTAATTAAAACTGAACTGACGCCACGTTTTTCTTCAAAAGATGCTGTTCCCCATTTTTTAGATAAATTAATAGCTGTCTTTGCGTCTATCTCTTTGGATTTCATTTCTTCAATTTTCATTAATATTTGAGCCTTATCAGCCTTAAGCCTTGAAGCTCGACTACTTAAAATTTCAATCAGTTCGCTTGATATTCCCTCTTTAATAAAGGCATCTGCAATTTGATTTTCTGCAAGTTCAATGCTTTTAAGCTTGTTACGAAGTTCGTTGATTTCCGGATTTATGTTTTTTTGTTCGGACTTCTTCACATTCTTTAAGGTTTCAAGCCTCTTGCCTATTTCATCATAAACCATTTCTTCTAAGCTCTCGGCATATATGGTTACTCTTGTTCCCTTGCAATCCTTGAAATGACTTTTGCCTGTGCAGTTAAAATATCTACGTATTTCACCGCTGCCGGTCTTTCCTTTTATGGTTGTCATTGTTCTTCCGCATAATCTGCAAACTACCTTTCCACCAAGCCACGAGGTCTTATTCGAAACAGCGTTGCCGACCTGCTTATTTTTAGCAAGCTTATGCTGACATTTTAGCCATATATCAGAGGGTATATGTCCCTCATGGCTCATAACGACAACTTTAATATCAGACCAATCAAGGCTATCTGCTTCATGTTTTGTTTTGCCGTAAATCTGTATTCCGTGAATACCGTCAAAGCTTTCAGGCGGACTTATAATCTGTGCACCGTGTTTTTGAAAAAATTCATAGATACTGTTATCCGCCATTACATATATAGGATTTTTAAGTATGGTAGATAGTTTTGCAGTAGTCCAACCGCCACCGGATAGAGGCTCTATTGCGTTGTCCTTAAGATTTTTGAGTAACCTTCCGAGCGTAACATTCTCTACTGCGTAGGTATCATATATGTATTTAATCTGTGTTATTTCGTCACCTACTGGTGTTAAGCGTTTTGTCTTTACATTGTTAATTGTAATAGGTTCAAGGTCAAAACCATACGGTTTTCTGCCGCCCATGTAGAAGCCCATTTCACTTCTGTGTTCATAGGCTTGTGTTACTCTTTGAATTATAGATTGACGTTCAAATTCGGCAAATACAGCTAATATTTTGACGATAAGCTCTCCGTATGGGCTTCCCGTATCAAAGGCTTCCTGCGTAGATACAAACTCTACACCATATTCCTTGAATGTATTTAATATACTTACAAAATCTGCAAGGCTACGGCTTATTCTGTCCAAACGGTATACAATTACCTTTCTAATCTTGCCTTGCTGAATTTTACGCAGCATTTTCTGGAACCCATCACGTCTCATATTGCCTCCGGAAAAGCCGTTATCAACGAAGGTCATTAATTGTTCGGTTCGTTCATCCGGTTTTATCATTGCACGGCAATACTCAATCTGAGTTTCACAGGAAATACTGTTTTCCCGTTCTATGGACTTTCGGGCATAAAGTGCTATAGCCATACACTGCCTCCTTTCGCAGTGGGGAGAAGAATTCCTCTCCCCGCTGCGGCTATTATTTCACCTTATGCGTAAAAATTCTGTAGAGTTCCTCTACAATTTCGTTTTCAAGTTCTTCTTTATTGTTATCGTTAAGCACAACACTGTGCTTAACCTTTCTTTCATGATTGGATATATCTATGTAAATTGAGTTATACCCCGTATCTTTGGTTGATATTGCTTTTAGCATATTCTCAACCTCCTGTAATAATCTCTCGTCTACTCTTAATAATATACGCTACGAGGAAAGAGCTATATTATGTAGCACATAATGGCGTTTTGTTGTCTATAGATAAACTATTGTCAGTAACGAATATAATATCCGTAAACGCTGTATTAAGCTCACTATTTATTATATTCAGAATAGTTTGTCTGTTATACTTAAAATACACTTACTGAGAGTTTCAGTCACTACCTGCGGCTTTCACATGTAGAAAAAGTAGTAAAAAAACCACACGGCAACGCTCAAAACAGGCGTTGCCGTGTCTGTTTAACAAAGCCATTCGGGAAAGGAAGATAAAAAAGGATTGGGCTTTGTCACGGATTAAGATAGGTTTCTTAATTATTATTAATCCTCAAAATCAGAATCGAAGTCGTCTTTTTGAGGTTCTTCTGAATTTTGATTTGTTGATGGCTGTAACATGTACTTTTTCACGGTATTATTAGTCATAAAAATCTGTGTAAAAGTAATTAACGAATATAACAACAGTCCAATTAGAAGAATACCTATAAGCGGAACACGCATTGTGAGAGAAAATACTGCATATATAATGCCTCCGCCTACAATTGCGGTAAGAATGTTTTTGGGAAGCGACACAAGCGTCAGTAAGAGTGCATTCTTATAAACATATTTAAGACTAAGCTCAAAGCCCGATAACATCTGATATACATACATCTGCATCATATAAAATAATACTGCCATCACTATAATCATAGTTCTCAGCACATAAAACACAGGTGTTTCTTGTGCATAAGAATAGAATAGAAATGAAAATATAAGCAAAGAAAACACTATGGTATTTATCAGATATAATGCTATGCCCTGCTTGAAATTCTGTTTAAAACTGTCCTTAAAATCTGTCCATACCCATGCATGGGTATCATTTGCATATTTGCGGAGCACATATGTAAGTGCAGCCGTAGCAGGTCCGCTTCCGCATATATGCAGGAGCACTATTGTCAGAAAAATGCCAAGAAGGTTCAATGCCGTTGCTGCTTCCGCTATATTAATTCCCGCTTGTGCAGCTGCCCATGACACAAGAAAGGTTGATATAAACCAACCGATAATAATTGCCGGTACAGATGCAATAATGTACATAAGATTAAGAGGAATAAGCTTCCAAAATCTTCTTAAGAAGATATCAAAATATAAAGCTACCCCTTTCTTATTGACGTCCTCCTTACTCACACCTTTCCCCGGTTTTGTATAATCAAAAAATCCAAAAATTCCTGCCATTTACTTTTCCTCCTCGTTATCGACATTACTTTTGCACAAAATTTAATTCTTCCATTATGTTTTCAAGATTTTTTGTAAGGATAAGACAAGTCAAATTATTGTCCGCTTTTACAATGCTGTAACGGTCATCATAATTATAATAAGTAAATGCTTTTTTTGTTCCGTCATTAAAATGGAACGTAAAAGTACATTTTTTATTTCCTCTCACAGCATCGCTTGTAAAATCTGCTGCGGTGACACCTATCACAAGCTGATATGTTTTTTTGAACTTATCCTCTGACACAGTCTTCCCGTCAATTTTATAGACATATTCGTCCTTGGATTTTTCTGTGATTGACATAGTATGCTCTTCCCCGTTTGCTTCAATCACTACTTTTTCCAAAGATTGAATATTGAATAAATGTATGAATCTCTCAACATAGTCATTGGCAACTGAAGTCTTGATAGTTTCATAGAAAGGACATTTTGCAAGATATACTACAGCAGCATCGTTATGCATCAAATAAACACTGCCGTTTTCTCCGTAGGAACCGATTTTGAGAGTAGTTTTCGTTTTGTCAAAGTCTATAATTTCAAGCTCATATGGTTTATCAAGTCCGTATTGTGAAAGGTTTTTGGGATTTTCTTCAACAATGCTCTCTGCACTAAGGGAAGTAATATTCTCGAACAGAGATTGTATTTTATCCAAAGATGCAGTCACATTGTTATACGGGTAGGTTACCAAGTATGACACACTCTGGTACTCATTAGAAGGAACGTAGTTTTCGTCATATTTTACGCTTAATTCCTTTTTGCCATTCTTTTTAATAGTAAAGGACATTATGTTGTCACTGTTAAGTGTGCAGATTTCTTTGTTACGCATTTCGGAAGGCTCTTTCAAAAGATTTTCCACATCGTAAGATGATAAGGTAAACACATATTTTTCGCCTTCAAGCATCGCATAGTATTCGCCGTCAAAATTTGTTTCGTTTCCTATCAGAAGCTTGTATTGTGTCCCATCTTTCATAGAAACTAAAATACTCTTTTTTGTATTTTCCAGACCATAATCAGAAAGCTTTCCTGTATAATCTTCAAGTTTACGGCTCATAGAAACAGAGCTTACAGTATAAAACATTGAACTAAGCTTTGAAGAATCTATTATATGACTTCTATACCCCTCTATTGTCGCCGTGCTGCCGCTTCTTATGGTATAGGAAGTCTCGCCTGTATTAATTTTTACAAATGCAATATTTTCAGCATCAATATCCATAATATATTCTGCGTCTGTGTACGAAATTTCAGGTGAGTTTTCCTGCTCCTTTTCGGTATCCGGCTCCCACTTACTAAGAAAGAAATATCCGCCAACAAGAAGAATCAGAACTAAGGATGATGCTATAATTATTTTTATATTCCGTTTCATTGCTACACCTCTTAAAGAGCTTATTTAAACCGTCTTCTGATCCAGATTACAAGCCCCGCAATAATGATTAATGCAGGAAGTATATACTGAAGAATAACTATTGATACAAGAACCTGCTTTTGTGTCATTGCCATACGTTCAGGACTTATCTGCTTTGCTCTTATCGTGGCAGAAGAATTGCTTCCGCTGAGATAATTCATACTGTTTAAAATAAAGTCACCATTCAGATATGAGCTCTCTGCAATCAAGTTGGAAAGAACACCATATGATGAGCCTATTACCATTACAGAGGAATTCTCATCGCCTATTTTTTCAGAAATAGCCGCCATACAAAGAGGTCCTTCAATATCACCCTCTTCTTTGTCAATAACGTTGGAATTCAGGTTTGTTTTTCCGTACGCCTTTTCGGAGGTCATCAAAAGTTTTTGTACACTTGCACCATTCTTCGTCTTTATCACAGAAACACTCATTGAGCTCGGCATAGGAAGAGGACTCTTGGCATTCATCAGCTTTTGAGTAATAATATGCTCCTGCAACTTTGCCGCAGGTACAGGAAGCCCTGTTCCTGAAGAAAGAGCACTATTTTTGTCTGTTTCTATTACAAAATCATGGTTAAGCTTAATTCCCCATTCTTCAAGATATGCATCAAGCCTTTCCATAGAAGGCATCTGCGGGTCTGCAACAAGAACAAATTTTCCACCCTTATCCATAAATGCATCGAGTGCATCTCTTTCCTCTGCAGAATAGTCTGATACAGGGATAACAGAGAAAATTATATCTGCTTTTTCGGGAATACCGTCTATGGCAATATTCACGTTTTCACAGGGGTATCCCTCGTTTGTCAATAGGTGCTGAAGATACTGTGCAGAAACCTCACCATGTCCTTCAGTAAAATATATATTTGAGGTTGTCAGCTTTCCCGTAACACTCATTACGGCATTTGTAACTTTGCGTTCCATATCAATCTGCATTGCATTCGTCACGCTGTTTTGTGTATATATCTGTTCAAAGGCGATAACCTTGAACTTGTCTCCGTTTTCAATAATCACAGAACCTATATTTGCCTGATTTTCACCATCGTTATATTTTTGCATAAACATCGGGTTATCGTAAGGGTCTATATATTTAACCTTAAATTTATCGCTGAGGGTTTTATACTTTTCAAGATATGCTTTAATATAATCCACATACTCATTTTCCGTGCCTTCGGGAATAAGGCAGTACGCAGTAATCTGAGAATCAAGCTCCTGCATTAAATCCTTTGTCTGCTCGGAAAAAACATAGATTTTATCCCGTGTAAGGTCAATTGTAAGTGATGTCTTATCTCCTATAAGGGCAACAATAGAATTTACAAGAATCACGCAAGCAATTACAACTGCGGTTATAATAGTTGAGGTAAGTCCCATTTTCAATTTTATATTTTTCATTTTCTGCACCCCTTCTCAACTATAGCGTTTTTTATCGATTACCCTTACTGTAAGGAAAAGAAATACGAATATAAAGCTTAAATAATAGATTATACTTTCAATATTAAGAATACCGTTCTGAAAATCTCCGTATCTGCTTAAAAGAGAGAACCAGCCTATAATCTCACGAATAAGAGCACTATCTATGCTGCTCTCAAACCAAGAGATAAAGTAGATAAGAAGAAGTGCTGCAAAAGTAAACACTCCGGCTATCATCTGACTTTCGGTAAGTGAAGAAATGAAAACTCCTACAGAAATAAACGCACCCCATAGAAGAATAAATCCAACGTATGAGCCTATAACCTCGCTGAGAGCCGGCTGTCCATACTTAAACATAATCCACGGATATATAAAAGAAATAAGTATTGTAACGCCAAAAACAGCCATTGCCGCAAGATATTTCCCCACAACAATTCCCGTAATGCTTACAGGAGATGAAAGCAAAAGCTGGTCTGTCTTTTTATTCTTTTCCTCGGAAAGAAGACGCATCGTCAAAAGAGCTGTGAGGAAAAGGTAAATAAGGTTAATTTCAGAAAACATAATACTGATATCAGCCTGTTGAGTCATAAGTATGCCGCTTGAAAAAAACATAGACGCCCAAAAAGTAAACACCGCTACAAATATGTACCCTATCGGAGACATAAAGTAGTTTTTTAATTCTTTTTTAAATATCGCTATCATCAGGCTTTACCTCCTTGTCATCTATATCCGCAATTTCAGCATTGGTAAGCTTTATAAAGATTTCTTCAAGTGACAGGCTTGCACTGCGAAGTGAAGCAATTGCAAGGTCATTTTTAGAAAGCTCCTTCGTCAAAGAAATACGGATATCCGTATCAGGCATCTGCTTTATAATGAATTCTGATATATTCTTATCCTGTTTCAATATATCACACTGTTTCACTTCGGGGATTGATTTAAGTACTTCATAGGCAATCTGGCTGTTGCCTATAATACCTACGATAAATTTATCCTTATCCCCTGTTTCTTTATTAATTTCATCAAGACTGCCCTGTGCAACAATTTTTCCGTTAGAAATAATGGTTACACTGTCACACACTGCTTCAATTTCCTGCATAATATGGGTGCTGAAAATAATAGTTTTGTCATTGCGAAGTGATTTAATTACATTTCTTATTTCTATAATCTGCCTTGGGTCAAGTCCTACAGTCGGCTCGTCAAGAATTAAAACCTCAGGATCACCGATAAGAGCCTGTGCAAGACCTACTCTCTGTTTATATCCCTTGGAAAGATTCTTTATGAGCCTGTCCTTTTTATCATAAATCTGTACACGCTCCATTACTCTTTTAAGATGTACTTCCCTGTTTAAGGTAACTTTTTTAAGTTCGTATACAAAATTCAGATATTCACTAACAGTCATGTCCAGATATAAAGGAGGATTTTCCGGAAGATAACCGATTTTCTTTTTAACATTTTTTGGATTTTCCAACACGTCAAATCCGCCTACTGTCACACTGCCGCTGCTTGGACTGATACAACCGCAAATTATATTCATGGTAGTACTTTTTCCTGCACCGTTAGGACCGAGGAATCCCATTATTTCGCCTTTTTTTACAGAAAAAGAAACATTATCAAGTGCCTTGTTGCTACCGTAGAATTTCGTCAGATTTTTGATATCAATGACAATGTTGTTTTCTATCATACGTTATTAACCCTCTTTCTGTGAAAGTGATGTTAGCTACAGTTTTAATCAGAAAGCCTTAAAACTGTAGCTAAACATAAGAATATTATACATCTATGACTGAAAATTTTCAAGAGTAAAATAAGGAAATTTAGAATTATTATCTTTAAAAACATTCAGTTAACATTTCGTTCGCCAACTTAGCAGCAACTATATACCCATCTTTTTTATTAAAAGGCTATATTAATTCATTTTTTTATAAAATGGTTGTTTTTCAATTTCATTTAAGTTATAATTAACAGTAAGCCAAATTGAAAGGATGTCAGTAAATGAATATTAACGATTATAAATTTGGAATGAGGGGGCACGACCTTGGCAGCAATCTTTTAGAAATGTGCGAGAATGCAAAAAAGCATAACGTTTCTAATCTGCAATTTGCTCTTGCTAAGACGGTGAATGATACGAACTTTTTTGAAATTGGTTATGATGCATCATTGTCGAAAAAAATAAAACAGACACTTGACGACTACAATCTTTACGTATCTGTTTTGGGTTGTTACATAAACCCCATCGCAGCAGATGAGGAAATTTGTCGCAAACAATTAAATCTGTTTAAAAATTTTATACTTTACGCAAAAGATTTCGATGCAGTAGTAATCGGCACTGAAACCGGTTCTCTCGGTGATGTTGAAAAAAACCATTCCGAGGAAACATACCAAACTTTTGTTAACAATCTGAAGCCACTCGTCGCCTTTGCAGAAAAGCACGGTGTTACTATAGGAATTGAGCCTGTATGGCAGTGTCCTATCTCCTCTCCACTGGTAATGAGAAGATTGCTCGACGATATACCTTCAGACAATCTTGGCGTAATATTTGACTTATCCAACCTGATGAATCGTGATGTATATTTGAATCAAAAACAAATCATTGATGATGCTTTTGAACTTCTTGGGGACAGAATCAAAGTTATCCATGTAAAGGATTTTATAATAAAAGAGTATGACAGGGCTGTTCCTGTTTTTGGAACAGGTTTACTGGATATAAAATACCTTTTTTCCAAAATTCAAACCCTTAAAGTTATGCCTGAACTCATAATGGACGATATGCGACTTGAAAATTATGATGAATGTACTGAATTTTTAAGAAAGCAATTGAAAAAAGACTGATAATGTTCGCACTTAACGAGACTATCCTAAATTTCGCGTAAAGTCTCACATTCAATTCCCCAACCTTCCTTCGTTCTTTCACATATAACCACAAAGGAGATATTCATTGAAAATCAATATTTAATTGTATATCACTGGTTTTCTATTATTTTCTCTTGCAATCACACTTGACTGACACAAATAGTTAACACTAAAAGGCACTGTTCATCTGTAGATGACAGTGCTTTTTAACATATAATAATCTCCTTAAATTAGTATGGATTGGTTCACCGAAACTACTGAATTAAACTAACAGCCAAAAACCTTTGTATTATATGGGTTTTACGGCTGCTAGGATTTGTTGAAAATATTACTTGTTGAATCGTTTAATTTAATTTATAAAATGGATTAAAGCCTGTTTTTTTGTCATTAATAAGTTTTTCTGAATGCTCTGGAGCTATATCTAACTTTGAAAAATCTTTATCATCAAATATAAATGTTTGTAAGTTTTCTTTTCCAATCACTTCATATGCAGTTGAGATTACTTTTCCGATTGCGTTACAATTGTTTTCGTCAAAAGGTTTAGAAATATGGTCTATTACTAAGATTGGGATAACTGGAAATTTATTAT
>JAZQAB010000028.1:0-38076 GCA_045545055.1 Clostridia bacterium
GCTTTACTTCACTCGTTTCGGAAACAGTACTTATTCATACGATAAAATTGTGTTTATGTGTATTGGGCACATCCGTGGGCAGTAGCGGAACGAGTGGGCAAAAGTACCGTGCAAAGTGGGCAGTCGGTGCGGTATATACAAATAATGAGGCTTCAATCATTTATAATACAAGAGCTGAATTATTCGTATCTCCTAGCACATAATAATATTCAGGAGAAATTACGCCTAACCGCTTGACTTTTCTCATAAAACATATTATAATTAGGAGAAAGGAGCGTGAATTTATGAGAAACTTCGATTATAGTGAACTTGCAAAAAGTTTATGGAACAGCGAAATCATAGGTCTTGTAGCCCAGATTCACGAGTATAAGGGCAGACAGGAGCTTTACCTGAAACAAAAACCTGCAGAGCTTGACCGCCTTATTGAGATTGCAAAGGTACAAAGTACAGAAGCTTCAAATGAGATCGAAGGTATCCGCACTACTAATACTCGTCTGTTACAGCTTGTCAAGGACAAAACTACTCCTCGTAACCGTGATGAGGAAGAGATCATGGGATACCGTGATGTGCTGAATACTATTCACGAGAGCTTCGAGTATATACCTATCACATCGAATTATATTCTTCAGCTTCACCGTGATCTGTATAAGTATTCTCATAAAAGCATTGGCGGTACATTCAAGAATTCTCAAAATTATATAAGTGCGACAGATGTGAATGGACGTGAATTCGTATTGTTTACTCCTTTGCCGCCCTATGAAACGCCAGCCGCTATCGAAGCAATATGTGACAGTTATAATCGTATTATTGCATCACAGGATGTCGATGCACTTCTTTTGATACCTGTATTCATTCACGATTTTCTCTGCATACACCCATTCAATGACGGCAATGGCAGAATGAGCCGCTTACTCACAACTCTATTGCTATACCGTTCAGGCTATGTAATTGGTAGATATATCTCACTTGAAAGCAAGATAGCCAAGAACAAGAACCTGTACTATGACGTCTTAGAACAGTGTCAGAAAGGCTGGAACGAAAACGAAGAAGATCCTGCTCCGTTCATAAAGTACTTACTACAGACTATTCTTGCTGCATACCGTGATTTTGAGGAGCGTGTGGCATTAGTAGCTGAAAAGCTGCCTGCAATTGAAATGGTGCGGCGTGCTGTTTATAATAAGATCGGTAAGTTCACCAAGAGCGAGGTCATGGAACTTTGTCCTACACTCAGCAAAGCGTCAGTAGAGAACTCTATCAAGCAACTTGTTGAACAGGGACTTCTTTTAAAGCACGGCAGCGGTAGAAGTACGTTCTATACCAGGAGCGATATATGACACGAGGTAAACCTCAATCTAAAAGACAACTAACCGACGGAAGAAATCGCACAATTGTTTTTCGTCAATCTTCAAACGAAGAAGCATAATAAATGCTTCAATAGCTCGTAGTCTATTGAAACACAGTAAAACCATTTCACATAAGTGGGTTTTCTGCTTTTGCAATATTGCAATAATAACGGATTATTTAAGTCTGTAGCTGTTACTGTGTCAATAATTCACAGCAACAGCTATAGGCTTTTTATGTATAATCAGAATGCACAGCTATATCCCTCATAAACGCTTTCACACTCCTCAAATCTAATAGCCCTGAGTGTTTCGTGGAGCAGGTTTGTATCGACAAGCATATCCTCAACCTCATCAGGTGTATATCCATAGTCAAGGAGAAGTTCCACATCAGACGAATCTACGCCATAACAGCCGCAGTATGCAAGGAGCAATTCTTCATGTATCGGATAATAGTCAGCGGAATTGTACCAACCAAAATGACTTGATGAATTGATGTATTCAAACTCTGCTCTTGACACAATTCCGTTTTCGTCGATTTTAAGTATATCCCCCTCAACGACTTCAACCTTTTCAGCATCGAACTTATGGAATCCGATTTTCTTCAAAGCGTTCTTCATAATAGATTCAGTTGAGGCGTAAATGTAAATTCCCAAGGCTTCAAAGTGGAGCAGGCACATAGGATTGCTGCCTTTGACGATATATAGGGAGTTATGCTGATCAAGAGACGTGAAAGTGAAGTTTCCCTCAACAGTTTCAGCCATATATTTTAAGCTGTCGAAATCAAGTTTTCCTTGCTGTTCGATAAGCTGACAAGCTGCATAGCTGTCGGTTTCAATGTGGCTTTCGGGGACTAAACCTTTCTTGCGAAGATCTTTATCGTTCCATAATACGCCGTTATGGGCAAAAGCAAATGCCGTATCTCCTGCCACGCAGGAGAAAGGATGATTATTGTAATTGTGCTTTTTATCGCCCTGTGTCGCCATTCGAGTGTGCCCCATAATCACCTTTGTATCATCAGGAGCATTAAATCTGATAAGATGTGCCGCCCTCGGACGTTTATAAACCGTAACCTTGCCGTCTTTGATGTAGGAGATACCGGCAGCATCCGTGCCACGTTCCTCGGCAGCGTTAGCTAATGCCTGTGTAAGTTTCTTCAAAATCTTGTGAGGGATAATTCCCTTGTAATCAAGCCAGCCAAATAATGCACACATATTACTTTCCCTCCTCGTATCTGATTTCGCCTGTTATATCAGGCGAATTATCTTTCGACAATTCATGAATGATGTTTTCGATTTTTGCCGCAAGACAAGTAGCCGCTATAATAGCGGCAAGCTTGATAAGCTCCTGCGTTAATGTGTTGGCGGGCATCTTTTCAGCCATTGCCATGAGATTAAATTTGTTCATTAATATTCCTCCGTTTCTTCAACCATTTCGTTGATGTATAAATTGCGTTCCTTGAGATACTGAATAAGTTCGGAATCTCTAATGTTTGACACAAATTCCGACCAAGACAGTTTCTGCAATCCTTCATCAGACATAGAAATAGCCACATTGCAAATCTCGTTGACAAGCTGTAATGTGGCTATGAATGTATTCAGTTTGAGAGTTCCACGGAACAGACGGAATTCGATAGTGCTGTAGTTGCAAAGGTTGACAGCAGCATATCTGCCGAAATTGCCTTTCTTTGCCTTATCCATAATTGCTTTAGGCGAATTTTCATAACCATAACGAGCCGCCCAGCGATTTATTGTATACTCAGAACGGCGGCTGAATTTCAGCAACTCATTCCAATGATGCTCCACGAAATACAGCACCCTTGAAATTACTTCGTCCTGCTCCTCTCTGCACTCTCCAAAACAAATTCTGTTTACATGGATATGAAGTCCGCAAGTTGAGGTTTGGTGTGAGCGATAACCAAGAGATACAGCCTTTTTCATTATCTCGGACCAACAATAATTCTTGTGATAGTCAAGACTCATAGGATGACTTACAATCTCCATTCCGTCATCAAGTGAACCGTCTGATTTAATGTAGATGTGTTCACCGTCCTCATTGCCAATATCCAGGATTTCTCTCGCATTGTCGCTGTCTTTGCCTGCTCCGTCAATTTCAAGTTCAACGCCGAAATATCTCGGATTATCGCCATAAAACACGGGTTCAGGCTTGTAGCCATATTCCTTGATTGTGCTATTTTCATTAGCTATGTCATGGTAACATTCAGAGCAGTAATCTGAATTATTGTAGTGGTACGCATCATCTACGTGAACAAGTGCGTCACAATTTTCGCAACGGGTGTAATAATTATCGTAACAGTAACGGCAAAGATTCGTATATTCGTCACCGTAAGCGTCAGAATCGAATATAGTAACGCCGCATCTGTCACAAGTGCAACAGTATCTCTCTACACAGTCAGAACAGACAACTTGTCCATTGACCATTGAGTAGTCATCATCTGTGATTTCATTTCCACAGTGTGAGCAAATTAATTTTTCTTCCATTTTGATTTCCTCCAAAATAACGTAAAATAGCCGCTCCCGAAGGAGCGGCATTGTCATTAATATTCTTCTGCAAGTAGCATTGTTGAGTGATCACCGTCGTCGATTATATAAATCTTTTCGGCAATCGGCTTTTCTGACGGTATCAGATATTCCATTTTGTGTTCAGGATTTTCTGACGTGTGGGTTATTCTCTGCATTTCTCCAAACGGTTCAAGCTTGAATACCTGCAAGTAATCTCGTTCCACAGGCAATTCATCAACACAATTCCACAGGAATAGCTGCAATTCAAGCGGTATCGTTGAATCTATGCCACAAGTCAGATAGCGGTTGTTGTTGAACATTTTTAATCTCTCCTTTCTATATAAGATTACCACGATCAGGGTATCATGATAATAATATATATACGGAGAATCGAAAAAATCGGGATTTGAAATATATATTGTTATTTTGAGATGAAAAATGCGTCATAATAAATATTTCCCAAAAAAGTAATATTATATGGAGCGAATCGACCTGTATATATATGTAAATATTATAGATTAATCTGATGAATAGGACAATGTTTAACCATACACTATTAATTCCAATACTACGAATGTGATTAGCGAGCACATCTTCTGCAAAACAAAATTCCTGCAATAAAAAGCAAACTCAAACACCATATACCTTGTACTATTAATCCTGTATTTATAGACAAATACATTGATGTTTCTTTAATCATAAACCCGTTCATTACAGAGTTTACAGGTAAATATTTCATGAATTTTCCGTATTGAAGCAATATATTCCCTAATCCCAATATCATTGAAGTCATGATAGCGATAGATGCAATTGTTGATTTTGTTATTATAACAATACTGCCTGTAATCAAAGTCAGCTCAAATGTTGAACAATATGCAGGAATAAGGCTATTTATTAATTCACATATATTTTCCAGTGAAACTGAAGCGTCAGAAGATACGCCAAGTAAGAGAATTGAAATTATAGTTGTAATAGTAAGCAATAATAACGTCCATAGGGAATTACAGCAGATTTTGACAATTTGAAATAATATCCTGTTTGGTGAACATAATAAGCTTGTTCTTAATGCGGATTTCTGGTATTCCTGCCCATAATATAAAGCTGTTAAAACTATATATCCTACCTGACTAAAATTAAATCCTCTCAAAAGCCTGCTTTTCATAAGCATAATATCCTTCTCTCCTATAAATGAATCCAAAGATATTACCATAATTGGAATTAGTATTGCAATTATAAACATCACTATGAGAAGCCACTTATGATACAAATATTTTTTTAGTTCGCTTAACATATATTTTCCAAACATCAGTACTCTCCCTGTAAGTCAATCTTTCTGAATATAAAATAACCTGCTGAAATAACAATGATTATCCATACGAGTAATCCAAATATATTCTGTACAGGATGTGATGTGAGCATACTTTCAGAACTCGCAATTAATCGATTTGCAAGCGATACAGGAAGCAGTTTACATAATTCAAAATGTTCAGCCAACATATCGCCTATGTTATATGCTTGGATTATCAAAAAAAGCATTGGTACAACAGCAGTACGGAATAGGAATCCTATTGCGTATGAAACTATTGTCAATAATGCAACAGCAACAATTGCAAGTATGATAAATTTCCACACTTGTACATTGAATAAGATAGGGACAAGACCTTCGTTTCCAAATGTAAAATGTGTGATCGTAATACAAATAATAACCGATATTATGGAAAGCATAAATGAAATGATTATTACCGCTGTGGTTTTAGCTGCAAATAAACTATTCTTATTGCCATAAGAAAGTAAAGATGTTCGCAGACAATGATGTTTGAATTCGGCTGAACCCCAGATAGAGCCAAGAACTATCATTGGGATAGTACTTAACATTACAACATCAAACCCCATATATTCAATAGGTGGCATTGGTTCAAGCAATCCATGACAAGTTTCCGGAGTTGCATCAAGACCTACAGAAAGAATTTGTTGGGCTGATATAAATGCAATGATTCCCTGAATAATTATAATAAGAAATGCTACAATTTTAAATGATCTAGAACAGAATATTTTTAACAATTCACTATGTATGTTTTGTCTGAAATTTTTCCACATTATACATTCCCTCCATCTGTCAGGCTGAAAAACAGATCTTCAAGTGAAGAAAGATCATTCATAACATTATTGAGCGTACCTTTAGTCACTATTTCTCCATGATTTATTATGACAACATCATCTGTTACAGCTTCAACCTCTGAAAGTATATGAGAAGAAAGTAAGATTGTTTTCCCATTCTGTGCCTGATTTTTTATAAATTCACGAAACCAGCGAATACCTCCAGGATCAAGTCCATTAGTAGGTTCATCAAAAATCAGAAATTGAGGATCACCAAGCAAAGCCGCTGCGATACCAAGTCTTTGACCTTCACCAAGAGACAGACTTCCGATTGAAGCAAGAGCTTTATGTGATATACCTGTTATTTTCATTACTTCATCAATACGACTCTTTGGAATACCATTGCTAACGGAAATAATTCGCAGATGCTGATAGACTTTTCTATCATCAGGAGAACCTACGCCATCAAATGATGCACCAATCTTAGTCAGCGGATTACTCCACTGGTGGTATGATTTACCGTCAATAAATACTTTTCCGGTATCTGCTTTGTCAAGTCCCAACAATATTCGAAGTGTTGTGCTTTTTCCTGCTCCATTAGGTCCAAGAAACGCAGTAATACGCCCATTTTGGGCTTCAAAATCAATATTTTTCAATATTTGTTTTTTACCATAGCTTTTGCAGAGATTCTTAATCTGAATTGTTTTTTCCATATTTATTTCCTCCTAAATAAAATTTCAATTATATTATAATGCCTTATTTTATACTATTCAACCTCTATGGAACAACTTGCAAATACAGAAGCATACTTTGCAGGATTGAAAGCATAACTTGCGTTGACAATTTTGCAGCAAAATGATATAATTATTTTTGTTGAAATATATGAATGGAAGTGATATGATGAAAGTAAAGCTTATGGTCAGCGAAGAAAAATACGACCAGATTTCGGATAAGCTAAAAAGCTGCGGTATTGAAATTGATGAAAACGCAGACTTTATATTTTCTGAGCGAAATGCATGTCTTTCATATCTGATAGGAAGAAAAGATGATGAGATTTATCGCTTGAAAATTTCTGATATATCACATATTGAAAGCTTTGCTCATGATGTTGTAGCCCATACGGAAAATGGAACTTTTAAAATAGGTGAGCGATTAAAAAACTTGCTTGACCACCTTGATCCAAATGTTTTTATACGTATCAGCAATTCAGTTATAATATCCGTAAACCACATAAAAAGTATCAAGCCTGCTTTTACACAAAAATTCATTGTCACAATGTCAAATGGTTCCAAAGTTGATGTAACGAGAACGTATTATTACATTTTCAAAGAATTTTTAGGAATATGAGGTGAAGAATATGAAAACAATCTATATTGTTATAATAGTAATCGTTGCTGTTATATTATTGGCTGGAATAACAACGGCGATTTATATAGCAGCTTACAGAAAATATCTATCTAAACGCATTTCATCTGGAATTACAAATCAAACTGATAGAAAAACGATGGTAGTTCCATTTCGTTTTTTCTGGATTATGACAGGAATATTTAGTATATTGGCACTATTATTTCTTTCATTGGGTTCAGTACAATTTGAAAGACAGGTTGTCACAAACTCTATACAGCTGATTGAATGTACTGAAAATGGTTTAATTCAAAAACTTTCAGCAGAGGAAGAAATTGCAGGATATACAAGAAAGGAAATTGAAGAAGATAGTTTTCAAATTGTATATTATTTAAAAAGCAATAACACAGAACCGTTTCCTGCCTTTTTGATGTATATAGAAAGTGACAATTTATATGAATATGAATTAATTAACGAAGAAACAGGATATACTATTACATCAGAAGAAGATATTACCGGAAATCATAAATGGTATGCAATAGATGATAATTTCAGCGGTATATTAAGAATGAATTTTGCAAACGATGAGCAAAATAAAGATATTATAATTGGTATTGATAAGTAAACAGTTATTGCATTGACATAAAAGTTTAAAGCCGCTGATGTAAACAACGACAATGTTGTTGACTCATCTGATGCATCAAAGATACTTGCTTACTATGCAATGGTGTCTACAGGTAAAAACTACTTGGGATTAAACAAGGAATTGTGGGAAATCTGGAAAGATGAACGTGCTATTGGTATTGACTGCGGATGCGGCTATGAACAAGGCCGTCTTGCGTGTCTGCGGCTTGATGATATGAAAGTATTTTACTCTGAAAAGTAGTTTGAAGAATTATACATCAATCTTTATTTTATCAACCGCTCCAATCGGAGCGGTTGAATATGTAAATGCAGCTATGCAAATAATTACACAGCCGCATGAATAAAGAAAACGCAGTAAACATAGCCTTTTTCACAATACGAAATCTGCAATGTATTTACTGCAAGAGTTTTTATATATTAGTACACTCTCCTCTCGATTATTCGTGAGGATTTTTTTGTCGGACAAATGTACTGTATAGTAATAATGTCGGACATTCTTGCTTTTAACCTGTAAATATATAATATATTAATAATTAAATATATAATATATCTTATATCGATGTCATATGTGGGAAAAAAGACAAGTATACGTCATTATTGAAAATACTATACTATGGAGGTACATCCTATGAAAAAGAAGAAATCCATATGGATCGAAGAAGAAACGATTGCTGATATCGAGAAAGAAGCAGAGAAAAGAGGCTCTAAGTTTGCAACTATTGCAAATGAAAGATTGAAGAAGCGTGCTGACATACCTACGCCTTATATTTTGGCAAAAACACAGACTATCATAAACCTGTGCAGAGCAGGTAAAATCGAAGAAGCACAAGAGGAGGAAAATAAACTATGGAAATTTTGAAGGTCTTTACATATGCCGGTTGTTCGGATGACTACTGGAATCATATTACGGCATATCCGTCAAACGAAGACAGCGTTGAAGTAAAAGGCTACGGCGTTGACGATAGCAATCCACAAAACGCTGAAAGACAGTTTAAGGCTACAGCAAAGTATTATGATAATGAACGCAAAAATCCTTTAAATCAGTACATGATATCACTGACAAGAGAGACGGCACCTGATGCTGACACAGCAATAGCAATTAATGAAGAATTCTTAAAGCCATTCAAAGATGAACACCTGATTCTTGCTGGTCTTCACAAAAAGCATAGAGAAAATTCTGATTATCATCTTCACGATTACGTTGGCACTACAAACATCAGAAACGGAAAAATGCTGCACGCAAATAATGAAACTAATTTTGCTATGGCACAGCGTTTGGCAGATATTACTCAACAGGATGTCTTGCTTGTCATTGAGAAGAGAAAGGAAAATTCCCTAAGTATTGATCACGGTAAGAAACCATATGAGAAAGTCTTTAAACCTCATAAAATCAAGGACTGATTATAGATACTATCTGATATTTTTTATTGATACAATTCAGGATAGCTTCATGGTAATACGTTATCAACCCCTGTCTTTATGCTTGGGGAGCTGTTTGCAACTATGTGATAATAAATTACTGATGAATTACCAAGAATAAAACTTGACATATCACGCACAACGATATATAATATACTCATAAGTTACTTACTCATAATTCACTAAAGCTCAAAAATGATGAGAACTGAAACGAGGCAAATATGCTGATACTAAAATCTGCTAACTACGAAGATATTGAGAAAGAATGGCTCTTTCAACGCGATATTCCTGTAGATGAGAATGGTTTCCTCAACGACTATCACGGTATAAGCCGTATTTATTTTGATACTGCTCTTGAAACGATAATAGCACAGTCAAATGGTGAAAAGCTCCCAGAAGGATACGTTCCGCAGACAGTATACTATCTCTGGGATAATGATAATATCGTTGGCACATTTCACTTCCGCCATTATCTGTGTCAATCGCTTATTGAGGGAGCAGGACACGTTGGCTACTACATAGCTCCTAAATATCGTGGAAAAGGATATGCTTCTCAGGGACTTAAGCTCCTAATTAATGAGATAAGAGATGATGTTCAGGAAGATGAAATATATCTGCGAGTTAACAGGGATAATCCCGCTTCACTCAAAGTTATGCTGAATAATGGCGGATATATCCATCACCAAGACGATACGAAGTATTATGTCAGAATCAAAAGATAGGCTGATAATGCATTTCTATAGAACAGGAGAAACTAATGAAACAATACATCGTTGACGCATTCACGGATAAAATATTCTCGGGTAATCCTGCTGCTGCCTGCGTTCTGGACTCTTTTCCAAGTGAAGAAATCATGCAGAATATCGCAGCTGAGAATAATCTGTCTGAAACTGCATTTGTTGTAAAAGAGAATGATCGTTATCATATCCGCTGGTTTACTCCAAAAAGCGAAATTGATTTCTGCGGTCACGCTACTCTTGCGACTGCTTACATTCTTTTCAACTTCTATGAGCAGGATTCAGATACTCTTAACCTCTACGGTCAGATCGGTGAGTTTACTGTACAAAAATCCAAAGATTTGATAAAAATGGAATTTTCTGCGTATAAGCTGGAACACATCGAAATAACCGATATGATGATAGAAGCACTCGGAACTATTCCTCTTGCAGCATATAAAGACCGTGATATACTGTTCATTCTGCGTGATGAGGACGAAGTTCGGGACTTACAGCCGGATATGGAACTTATCTCAAAACTGGACGGTGCGTGTGTTGCTGTTACTGCCAAAGGAGCGGAATATGACTGCGTTTCACGAGTATTTGCTCCAAAATTCGGTATAACCGAAGATCCTGTGACTGGTTCAACTCACTGTATGATTGCTCCTTATTGGAGCAATCGACTTAACAAAACGAACATAACCGCTTTCCAAGCGTCTGAGCGTACAGGCATTCTGTACTGTGAGTGTACCGATGATAAGGTCATTATCTCTGGTAAAGCTGTACTCTTCTCAGTAAATGACATTGTTGCTTTGTGAAATATCTGCGCCGCCTTCGGGCGGCATTTAATTTTATTGGTGATTTAGTGTGAAATCTTTCAGTTTTAATTGAAAAATAAAAAGCATTAGCAAATGTAAAAATATCCTCCGAGCAAGGTGAATATGTAAGATTCTTGAGCATAATTTAGCATCTAATCTGCAAATTATTTTTGTCCGATTTCAAAATGTTAAATATAAATATCAGATTTTTGTTATTGCTTTTTGACAAATTTTGTGATATAATAAATAATAAGTTATTATATATATTTCAGTCTTTGAACTTGTTTCTTTGGAATGGGTAACAGACTGGTATTTCGTAGTTTTCACTGGCGTGTGCAACTGAACTATTATGTATAGAGAATTTTGGAATCCAATTATATAGCGGTCTTCTGATTAATCCCTATTACTAATAGCAGCCTGTGACGAGTGGAGGGTAGCTAACATTCTTAGAAAGGTGGTTGAGAACATGGCATATAACTGTATTTCTGCCGAGGAAGTAAAAACTGTTATTGAAACCGCAGATAAAACACTGAATGAATGTTTTGAAATGCTAATGGATTTCCGTTATGGTCGTGACAACCTTGAAAATGCTTTTTTTAAGTTCCAACCTATTCTTGCAGAATGTCTTTATGATTTAATGTCATTTTACCAAAAGCTCCATAAAGAAAATGATAGTCTTATTTCTCTAAAAAAAAGCTACGATAAAACAGAATTTTCAAAAATGATGAAAACTAACGCAAAATATTTAAAAGCTGTGAGCGCAGCTATTGAGATAGGCAAGGATATGGGCGATTCATTTGTTTGGTTTTTCTACCGAGATAATCGAAAGGAATTAGAAAAACATTTCGAACACAAACCAACCGGTTTATACGTTAGCGGAATTGGCGGCCAAGGCGAACTTGAATTTGTAAAAAGCCACAATAACATAGACGGTCTGTATGTAATTTATCATAGTATCACCACAATGTTGAGAATAGGTGATTTTTCACTATACGACTTTAATCGTGGCATTGCGGGTATCGGTGAGTTAAAAACAAAATTGATTGATGACACTCTGCAAGTAACAGCAATGATTACTTCAAAGGCTGACATTCGCCTACCTAAACTTTCCAAACAACAGAATGCAAGTTTTGAGGAGAGTATCAAATCTGTGAAAAAAGACTTTCCAAAGATTGAAAAGCAACTCAGAACTCACGAGGATATGCTTCAAGCAAAAGAGTCCGACAAACACTCTGATATGTATTCATCGTATGAATACGAAATGCTTGATGGTTTGTCCCCAGAAAATCCACTTGCTGTTAATAGCGATAAATCGCTAATGATAGTTGCATCGTGGAGCAAATATGAATCTTTGTATGACATATTGCTACAAGATGAGGATTGTGCAGAGCTTCCCCAATCGGACTTTCAAAATAAAGCAAGTTCGTTAATGGAACTGGAAAGTCCGCATAATATGTTCTTTATTGGAAGTTTAAACACAACAATCAGTTTACTAAGTATCCCTATTTTGTGGTGGAAGATTGATGAAAAGATTTGCAGAGATATCTACTTTCGAAAGATCAAAATCACAACACTTTTCAATCCCGCTAAATTGCTTCAATATTACATAGATGATGGTTTCTCTGTTATAGGGGCTGATAATTTAAAAAAGTTTAAACTTCATAAGGATATTGATAACCATCGCATAGATATTGGACACTTTGAGTCCATATGTTATTTAATTACAAACAGCTTTATGAAGACCAGCGACGTATATGCGTTTTCAAAGAAAATTACCAATGCAATTGAAAATGGAGAATTTCAATCTGGGTCAAAGGTTGATATGCACATTAGGCTAAACAACTTTGGTAAGCCAGAAGATGATATTAATTTTGATGCTGATAACAGCAGAAATGACAGAAATCTTGGACAAACTCAAAACGCACACTCTAAATAAAGCTGATGAAAGCTTTCAGAAGCACTCCTCATTATTCCTTAACGTTGCAACGGTAACCGTTGATAAAAACGGCGAAGTTATTCAAGCTATAGATATGTATGCACTTATGGAAGGAATAATCACATCCGTGATTAGCAGTGGTATGATTGGAGAGAAGCTATTGAAGATGGAGAAAGCAATATGATAACACTATATCAAGCAAAGTATTATGCTACTCTTTTATCTCAGAAATCGGTAGGCGGAAATATTGATTGTATTGCACAGTCGTTATTGAATGCTGCCGTTGATATAAACCCTCATCAGATAGATGCTGCTTTATTTGCTTTTAAATCGCCATTGTCAAAGGGCGTTATTCTTGCTGATGAAGTAGGTCTTGGTAAAACTGTCGAGGCAGGCTTAGTTATATGCCAATATTGGGCTGTTGGGAAAAGAAAGATTATTATTGTTTGCCCTGCTGCACTCCGAAAACAATGGAGCTATGAATTAACCGATAAATTCGGCTTACCCAATGAAATACTTGATACTAAGAATTACAACGAATATGTCCGAAATGGCAGAAATCCGTTTGCAATGAAGTCTGTGATTATATGCTCATATAATTTTGCTTCAAAGAAAAAGGATGAAATTGCTGCAATAGGGTTTGATGTTGCAGTAATTGATGAGGCACATAAGTTACGTAATGTATATAAAAAGAACAGCATTCTTTCTCATAACATAAAGGATGCATTTGAAAACACAAAGAAATTATTATTAACCGCTACACCTTTTCAGAATTCTCTCATGGAGTTGTATGGCTTATCTATCGTTATTGATGAAAATATATTTGGAGACAGCCGTTCTTTCCGTGCTGAATATGTTAATGAAGAAAATTACAGCGATTTACAGTTGCGTTTATCTCCATATTATAAACGAACACTCCGTAAAGATGTCATGGAGTACATAAATTATACCAAGCGACTTTCCTTGACGCAGGAATTTATGGCAACGGATACTGAACAGCAATTATATGATGAAGTATCCGAATTTTTGCGTAATGATAATATTTATGCAATCCCCGTAAGTCAGAAGATGCTTACTACGATGATTATCCGTAAAATCCTTGCATCTTCTACCTATGCACTTCTCAGAACATTACAGACTATCAAGCAGCGACTTGAAGCTCTTCTGACCAATTCTGAGGCGGAACAACTTTCCCTTGATGTATTCTTCACAGAAGATGAGCTTGAAGATATAGACGAAGAGTTACTTGAAAATGCTGAAAATTTCAATGAAACAGAAGCTGAAAAAGTAGATATTGAGCGTTTGAAGAAAGAGATTGCTCAGATAGAGCTTTTTATTGAATTGGCTGAAAGCATATCACAAGACACTAAGGCAACTGCATTGTTAAAAGCATTATCAAGCGCCTTTGAACAGCTTGAAGGACTTGGTGCGAATAAAAAAGCTCTTATATTTACAGAGTCCACAAGAACACAGAAATATCTGAAATCATTCCTTGAAAACAACGGATATGCAGGCAAAATAGCTGTATTCAATGGTTCTAATACAGATATAGAATCGAATGCAATTTATGAAAAATGGATTGATGATAATCAGTTCACAGGAAGAATAAGCGGTATCAGAGCAGCCGACAAAAGAATGGCTATTGTTGACCATTTCAGAGATAATGCTGATATTCTTATTGCTACCGAAGCTGCCGCAGAAGGTTTGAATTTGCAGTTCTGCTCTCTTGTTGTGAATTACGATTTGCCTTGGAATCCGCAGCGTATCGAGCAGCGCATAGGTCGATGCCACAGATACGGACAGAAAAGCGATGTTGTTGTAGTAAACTTCGTAAACAAGCGTAATTTCGCCGATGTGAGAGTATATAATCTTTTAAGCGAGAAATTCCACCTGTTTAACGATGTATTCGGTGCATCTGATGAAGTTCTCGGTCAAGCTGACAACATTGACTTTGAACGCAGAATTTGGGAGATTTACCAGGAATGTAGAACCGAAGAAGAAATCACAAGTGCCTTTGAAAAACTCCAGGAGGATATGCAGGAGCAGATTGACGAATGTATAACTGATGTCAAAGAGAAGGTTATGAGCAACTTTGACATTGAAGTACAGGAACATCTTCGCCTTGCCAATGAAAGCACAGGAGCTTTCCTCAACCGATATGAATATATCTTCTGGGAGCTTACAAAGTATATTCTTGCTGATTATGCTCAGTTCAACGACAACGAGCATACATTTAGGCTCTTGAAAGAAATTGCAGGCTGTAAGCCATATACATACTCTCTTTTTTCTGCAAAGGCAGACGGCGAACAATACCGTTTATCACATCCCCTTGCACAGTATGTCATCAATACAGCAATTTCTTTGCCTGTTGAAAGCGGTCATATTACATTTACAAGTGAAAATGCAGGTATCAAGGTAAGCGTACCCGAACACCTGCAAGGACAATGCGGTTATCTTATATTGTCCGCACTTGATGTATCAGCTTTTGACGAGGAACAGCACAGTCTTTTTACCGCTTACACAAAGGACGGTCAATTCCTTACACAAGAGGAATGTGAGAAAATGTTCCTGTTAAACGGTATTTCCGACAGCACCGTTCCTGCAATCACAAAGGCAGTACAGGACAAGCTTTCCACTAATTCAATGCAGCATATTCAGAGCAAGTTGCAAGAAATCGATTCCCGAAACCTTTCCTTCTTCAGGGAAGAGGAAGAAAGGATTTTCCGCTGGGAAAAGGATTTGGTGGACAGTCTTGAACACGAGCTTGATACTGTAAAAAGGCAGATACGAGAGGCTGAACGCCAATCCCGAATTGCTGCTAATATGCAGGAAAAGCTTGAACTGACCAAGAAAATTGACGATTTGGAACGACAGAAACGACGTAAGCGTAACGAGCTTGCTGACCGTGAGGACGAAATCAGCGAAAAGCGTCGTACAATGATTGCCGAGCTTGATGCTCGAATGGTTCGGGAAACAAAATCCGAAGATATTTTCATTGTTGAATGGGAAATCAGATAAGGAGTATTTATGACAAGTGAAGTTATTATCTTAATCTGCACAAACATTGCAGTTCCAATCGTAGTTTCAATAATCACAGCTATTTCTCAAACCAAGAAATATAAAAAAGAAATTTCTTTATTAAACGCTGAACACGAAAACAAAATCAAAGAATTAAGTAAAGATTTTGAGCATCAAATAGAAATTATTAAACTTGAGCATCAACATGAAAAAGAACTCGAAAATCAGAAAACTGCTAACACAATCGCTGAGAATTTGACTGAAAAGGTTGCTGATGCGATTTTGAATCAACCAGCGACTCAAAGAATGATTAATCAAAGAACAAATCGTAGTTTTTTGAATCAACGAAACAGATAAGGAGAGTTAAAAATGTCTGACAAACTGGATAGATTTGTAAACCTTATGAAAGGTATATTTGAGCTGGATAAATCCGACCTTGATTTCGGAATTTACCGCATTATGAATATCAGAAAGGCTGAAATTGAAAAATTCCTTTTAGAAGGCTTACCTGCGAAAATCAATGAAACACTTGCACCTTTCGCACAGACCGATACAGAAGATTTAAAGAAGCAAATTGCGGCTATTGAAAAACAGGCTGCCGATTTTGGTATTTCTGATATTTCCGCTTCACCTATGGCTGAAAAATACAATTCCCTGAAAGCACAGCTTGCAGGCGGAACTGACTTATCTGCCCTTGAATCTGATGTATATTCTGCACTTTATAACTTCTTTAATCGCTATTACGACGAAGGCGATTTTATTTCCAAGCGTCGATATAAGGAAGGCGTTTATGCTATTCCTTACGAGGGCGAGGAAGTCAAGCTCTACTGGGCAAACCAGGACCAGTATTATGTCAAGACAAGTGAAAACTTCAAGGATTACACCTTCAAGGCTGACGATTACCTTATCCATTTCCGCATTGTTGATGCTACAACTGAACAGAACAACAACAAGGAAAGCGATGACAGTAAGCGTGTGTTTATGCTGTTTACAGAGGACGAGGAAAACTTCCCTGGCATAAAGACTTTGGAATATAACGCTGATAAAAAAGAAATCATAGTTCGATTTATCTATGAAATTCAAACTAAATACACTGGAAAAGCAGATGTTATTGTTCAAAAATGGACAGAGGATAATTTTGAATCCATAAAGGAATGGCTTGTAAATGAGCAGATTCCCACATGGGATATTCTTCTTAAAAGCGTAGAACACCAAAAAGATAAGAAATATTGTTTATTAAAAAAGCATCTTAATGCTTATGTCGCAAAGAACACCTTTGATTACTTTATCCATAAGGACTTAAAAGGCTTCCTCACTCGTGAGCTTGATTTCTATATCAAGAGCGAAATTATGCACCTTGATGACCTTGATACAACAAACGAACAGCGTGTTGAAACATATCTTGCAAAGGTTCGTGCTGTAAAACGTGTAGGTCATATTATCATTGATTTCCTTGCACAGATTGAAAACTTCCAGAAGAAGCTGTGGCTTAAAAAGAAATTTGTCATTGAAACAAACTGGTGCATTACCCTTGACCGTATTGATGAACGCTTTTACCCTGAAATCATCGCAAACAAGGCACAGATTCAGGAATGGATTGATATGTATGCTGTTGATGAAATTAAGGGCGATATGCTGACAGAGGGCTTTACCAATCCGCCTACTGCCGAGTTTTTAAAGCAGAACGACAAGCTTATTGTAGATACAAAGCATTTTTCAAGCGATTTCAAGGAAAGGCTGATTGCCTCTATTGATAATCTTGATGAAAATACTGATGGATTGTTAATTAGTAGCGAAAATCTTCAAGCAATGAATTTGTTGCTTTATAAATACCATGAAAGTATAGATGCTATAATTACTGATCCACCGTATAATACGGGTGATGACGGCTTTTTATACAAAGATAGCTACTTGCATTCATCATGGTTATCAATGATAAATGATAGATTACAATTAGCTTACAGATTGCTATCTGAAAACTCTTGGATTTCTATGAATATTAACGATATTGAGTTGTCTAATATTTTGCAACTGTTTAATAACTCAAACTGGAATACACCTACAAACATTACTGTTAAAATGTCACATTTGAGTGGCATGAAAATGTCGCATATTGACAAAAAAATCCCTAAAATTAAAGAATCAATATTATTATCCTCTAAAGGTAATAACTGTCTTCTTACTCCTATTTATGAAAAATGCGACTGGGAGTCCTCTTTTGAAAGATATAAATCATTCTTAATAAAAAATGGGTCTGACATTCCAGAAGAATGGACAAGAACTACTGTGAGAAGTGAAGCAATTAGACAGGGAATCGATATAAAAGACAAATTATCATATGATGAGTTTAGAATACAAAATGCTGATTTGATTTTTCGTACAGCTGTAGATGATGCAATTGCAGGTACTCCGAAAGATGGTATAATTAGAGAAATAACAACAGCACAGGGAATAAAAAAATATATACTTAATGGTGAAGATGTACTTTTTGCGTCACAGTATATGAAAAATATTGATGGAAAACTATCACCAGTACAAGTGAAAGGTGATATATGGGATGATATTGGAATTAACAATGTGCATAATGAAGGTGGTGTACAATTGCCAAATGGGAAAAAACCAGTAAAATTATATGAGCGTTTGATAAATCTACTTTCCTCAAAGAAGAATGGTATTATACTGGATTTTTTCGCAGGTTCTGCAACTACTGCCCATGCAATTATAAATCATAATAAGAAAAATGAAAATAGCAAAAGAAAGTACGTTCTTATTCAAGATGATGATTTAATTTTCAATATAAAAACTTTGAAACGCACTAAAAATGTAATTTATTCAAATGATTGGAAATTAGATAAAGTTATCTCGCATAACACTGGCGTTTCCCACATTATGAAGTATATGAAACTTGAAAGCTACGAGGACGCACTTTCAAACATTACCCTTGATGATGAAAAGCACGGGCTTTCTTCTCTCTTCGGCGATGATTATCTTATCAACTATATGCTTGACATTGAATCGGAAGGTTCTCTCCTTAACCTAGACGCTTTCAAAACTCCTTTTGAATATAAGCTGAAAGTAACCGAAAACAACGAAACAAAGGAAAAGAATGTTGACGTTGTCGAAACATTCAACTACCTTATCGGTCTTACCGTTCAGACAGCAAGTGCTATTACTTATTTCGATGCTGTCAAGGACGAAAACGGCGAATACGAGGGAGCTGTGCGTCTTGTCAAGGATATCGGCGGAACATACGGCTTCAAGCAGATTGAGGGTACAACTCCTGACGGTAAACGTGTGCTTGTTATCTGGAGAACAATTTCCGATAATCTCATTGAAAGCAATGCTGCACTTGATGCGTATTTCTCCAAGCACAGAATCAATCCTCAGGACAGAGAGTATGATATTATTTATGTCAACGGTGATAACAACTTGCAGAATATCAGCACAGCCGAGGACACTTTCAAGGTGCAGATGACCGAGCTTGAATTCAAGAAGAGAATGTTTGAGGAGGAATAAGCTGTGGCTCTGTTCAGTTTGATTGAAAGGAAAACAATTTATCGTCTTTTTGGCATTGAAGGCGGATATATCTTCAAGTATTGGTCTGACCAAAGTAAATACAATAAGAATGATACAAGGGATATTATTTTGGATTCATGTGGAATCAATATATATACTGACAACGACTATTCTTCATTATCACAGCAAAAATGCGTAGAAAAAATCTTAGGTTCAAACAATCCCAAAATGATTTCAAATTTACTTAATGGACTTTGCGAATTTTTTTGTTTTAAAATGGGAGATGTGTATTGGGCTACGGAAGATGAATATGACTATTCCGCTGTTCAAAAAATTATTGAACGCTTAAATAGCTCAGAATCTGTAAATCTTCCCGAAGTTCAGCAGTATGAAAATATTGATATGCTTGCTCAGGATATTGAACACAACATCAACAATGGTACTCCTGAGCTGGTTCTCGATAGGCTTCATACATACGCTACTATGTATTTGCGTGAAATCTGTAATAATTATAATCTTCCTATTGCTGATGACAAAGGTAATATGTATTCTATTGATGGATTGGCTGGAAAGCTAAAAACTTATTATATTGAAAATAAATACTGTAAATCTGAATTCAGCACTCAAGCCATAAAAACAATGATAAGCCTTTTCGCTAAATTTAATGATATTAGAAATGATAACAGTTTTGCTCATCCTAATGACGTTCTTGATAAGGCAGAGGCTGAGTATGTAGTGAAAACAATGCTTTCAACGCTTCAGTTTATTACAAAAATAGAAGAAGCTAACAATACCATTGATGAATTACCATTTTAAAAAGGGGGTGCGAAGTAATGGCAAAGAAAAAACAAGAGCCTGTGCAGTTCAATGACAGACTTATCCTTTTCAGATACTTTTTAAAACAGCTTGGCAAGGATAGCCTGAAAGAGCTGTCACATACGCTCAATAGCTCCGAATATGAAGGCTATGACGAAAATCAGAACACCTGGTTTTATATATATCTGAAACGCTTCTGCGATGACAACGGACTTAATGCAGATAAGCTTCGTATCTACGATGAAAATATATGCAGATATGTCAAGAAAATCGGCGAAAACCGTGACGGCGGTATTGTGCTTAAATATTATCAGTATATTTCGCTACTCTTCACGGAAATGTACCTTGACCGTTATTTTTCCGACAGGGACGGCTTTATCAAGGATTTGAACAGCTTTATTGATGAAGTAAGTGCCGAAACTCTCGGTATGAACAGCTTTACTCATTATACAGCTGAAACAATGAACAAGCTTGCTTTTATGTGTGCAACGGGAAGCGGTAAAACGCTGATAATGCATATCAATATCCTGCAATTCCTTCACTATCTGAAACGTGCAAGGCGTACAAACAGCCATATCGAGATAAACAAGATTATTGTTCTTTCTCCTAACGAGGGCATGTCAAATCAGCATCTTGATGAATTAAAGCTTTCTTCCATTTCTGCACAGCTTTTCTCCAAGGATTTAAGTGCATTTTCTTCTGCAAAGGACAATGTCATCGTTATTGATATGAACAAGCTGAAAGAGGAAGGCAAGGTCAAGACGGTATCCGTTGACAGCTTTGAGCAGAATAACCTTGTCCTTGTCGATGAAGGTCATAGAGGACTTACAGGCGATGTATGGAAAGAATATCGTGATAAGCTTTCCGCTGAAGGATTTGCTTTTGAGTATTCCGCAACCTTCAAACAGGCTTTGAAATCCCAGAAGGCAAAGGATATGGAAAGCCTGATGGACGAATACGGCAAGGCTATCATTATGGACTACTCATATAAGTATTTCTATGAGGATGGTTACGGTAAGGATTATCGTATTTATAACCTTAAAGAAAATGTTACAGAAGAATATAAGCAAACATATCTTGTGGGATGTCTTATGTCGTTCTATCAGCAAGTTAAGCTTTATAGTACTTACAGAAAAGAATATGCACCTTTTTACATTGAAAAGCCTTTGCTTGTTTTTGTTGGCAACAGAGTAACTGCTAAAATTACTACGGCAGAGTTAACTGATGTAGAAGAGGTTTTGGCTTTCATTGATAATTTTGTGTTGAATAAAGAAAGTAAAACGATAGAGAGAATCGGTAAACTTTTAAATGGAAATACTGGCCTTACCGATGGTGCAGGAAACGAGCTTTTTTATCAGGATTTCAATGGTATCAAAACTATTTTCGGCGAAGCTATTACCGCTGAAATGGTGTATGAGGATATTATGCGTTGCGTGTTCAATTCGGATTCTGTTCCTGACCAGCCAAGACTCCATATTGTAAATCTCAAGCAGATTGACGGAGAAATTGCCCTTAAAATCGGCGAATACAATGATTATTTCGGCGTGATTTCTGTTGGCGATACAGCCGCACTTGTAAAAAAGTGTGCTGATGACGGCATGGTAACGGATACAGAAGAATTCTATTCGGATTCGCTGTTTAGCTCTATCAATAATAGAGATTCTGCTATCAATATTCTTGTTGGTTCAAGAAAATTCTCAGAAGGCTGGAACAGCTGGAGAGTTTCTACAATGGGACTTATTAACTTTGCAAAAGGCGAAGGTTCGCAAGCAATACAGCTTTTCGGACGAGGTGTTCGTCTCAGAGGCTATGAAGGTTGTCTGAAGCGTAGCAATAAAGTAGACAAGAAGATTGATATTCCTAAATTGCTTATGTGGCTTGAAACGCTTACTATTTTCGGTATCAAGGCACAGTATATGGAAGATTTCAAAAAATATCTTGAAATGGAAGACCTGGGTACAAACGAAACTGTTCACGAATTCAAGTTACCTATTCTTAGCCGATTTATTAATGTTAAGGATAAAAAATTGCAGGTTATTCAGCTTCCGAAAGATAAGGTGTTTAAGAAACAAGCTGAAAGATTAATTCTTGCAGCTCCCGATGATGGATTTTTTACATATCTCAATAAGCATAAAATCGTTGTGGATTGTCGTTCAAAGGTACAGACTATTGAATCAAGTTCAAGCTTGCATCTTGAGTCTACAACGAAGGAGCATACGCTTGATAAAGGAATACTGCCGTATCTGAATTATACACGCATTTACGAAGAATTGCAGCGTTACAAAAACGAGAAGCTCTATTACAATATCACCATAGACAAATCTCTGTTAAAGGCAATTATGGAGTATGATGGTTGGTATTCGCTGATTATTCCGAAAACACATATTCAGATTGATTCTGTTATGAAGCTTGAAGACGCTACGGATTATGCAATAATGGTTTTGAAAATCTATATGGACAAATTCTTTGTATATAACAAGGAAAAATGGGAAGAGCCATATATGTCCTATTTTGAGCTTGCAGAAGACAATGAAAACTTTAAATTTAAAGAAAATGTATACAAGATTAGGTATACCAATATCAATGGTAACGATATGCAGGCTGAGGCTATTCAGGATTTTGTAAAGAAGGTAACAAACACCTTAGAGAAAAACAAATGTATTCCTGATTACAGCATTGCAACAAATCACGATATTATAACGGCTTTCGATTTCCAAAAACATCTTTATGCACCGCTTGTTCACTTGAACGCAGGGTCACTAAAAATCGAAGTGACTCCTGTACAGATGAATGATGGCGAAAAGACATTTGTCGGCTTATTAAAGGATTATCTTGAAAGTAATCCCGATGTTCTTGGTGATAAGGAACTTTTCCTTTTGCGTAACAAGAGTAAGGTTGGTATGGGATTCTTTGAAGCAGGTAATTTCTATCCTGACTTTATCCTTTGGATTAAAGAACCTGGCATACAGCGAATAAGCTTTGTTGACCCAAAGGGACTTATGAAGCTTATGCCCAACGACCCAAAAATCGAATTTTACAAGACAATAAAGGATTTACAGACACGTTTGCAGGATAAACTTGAAAATGAGAAAGTTATTCTGAACTCTTTTATTATGTCAATTACGCCATCTCAATCGTTAAAAGAATGGTGGATGATGTCAAAGCCTGAAAGAGAATCAAAGAATGTCCTTTGTCTTGATAATGATGATTGCATAGGTGTTATGATTGAAAAAATTCTTAAAGACAGATAAATAACGGAGGTAGAATATGGCTTCATTGCTTTCTAAACTCAGCGGAACAAAAAAGGCAGTTCCTATTGAACCTAGAGAAATTTTTATGGCATTGCCACGCAAAGACAAAAGATATGAATATCCAAGGGATGTTCAGTCAGAAGTGTGGAGGAAATGGTTTGATGTTAGAAATGAGAAAAATTGTATTATTAAGATGAATACAGGTAGCGGTAAGACTGTGGTTGGCTTGATGATTTTGCAAAGCTGTTTAAATGAAGGAAAAGGGCCAGCTGTATATGTAGTGCCAGATAATTATTTGGTAGCACAAGTGTGCGAAGAAGCTAAAAAGTTAGGGATATCTGCAGTAACAAATAAAGACGACTATTCTTATACAGAAAACAAAGCTATACTAGTAACTACAATTTTTTCTTTGGTTAATGGGCGTAGTGTATTTGGAATGCGACAAACAAACAATTATCCTATAGGTAGTATATTGATGGATGATGTTCATGCATGTCTTGATACAATAACAACACAGTTTTCGATTAGAATACCTTCACAACACAATTTGTACAAAGAAATTGTAGAATTATTCTCTGAACAATGGAAAAATTATAACAGCACTTCTTACATTGATATCGTAGAACGATCCGAACCCATGCGAACGACAATAATCCCGTTTTGGATGTGGCAAGAAAAAAAGAAAGAAATATATCGTTTGCTTTCGAAGTATAATACAGATGCAGAAGAGAATCATTGTATTTACTTTAATCTGCCCTTGCTTGAGGATTCTTTAGCTACTTGCGATTGCTTTGTAACGGATAGAGGTATTGAAATAGTGCCTGAAGGTATCTCTATTTCAAAAATCACCAGCTTTATTAATGCTAAAAGAAAAATCTTTATGAGTGCGACTCTTTCAGATGACAGTGTTTTCGTTTCCGCTATAGGATTACAAAAACATGATGTCACTAGCATAATATCACCGGACAATGCAAACGACATTGGAGATAGGCTTATTCTTTTTCCAAGGCATCTTAATAATGAAATAACAAATGATGAAATTAAAGAAAAGATTTTTTCTATTTCTCAAAATCATAATGTTGTTGTAATTGTCCCTTCGATAGAAAGGGCTAAATATTGGGATCCACAAAATGATAAAACTATCACAAAAAACAACATTGAAGAAGCAGTTTTAAAATTAAAGAACGCACATGTTGGTCTTTTAGTTTTTGTAAATAGGTATGATGGAATTGATTTGCCAGATAATGCTTGTAGAATGTTAGTTATCGATGGATTACCTCCTCTAAGAAATGAGAAAGATAAATACATACAAAGTATTGACCCTGCGAGCAATATTCTCAGACGAGAGCAAATGCAGCGAATAGAGCAAGGCATGGGACGTGGTGTTAGGTCAAATAGTGATTCCTGTTGTGTTGTGTTAATGGGAGATAATCTTGCAGATGTCCTTCTGCGCAATAATGGTGTCGAATTTTTTAGTAATGCCACAAAAGAACAATACAATTTATCGAAAGAACTATGGGATTTGTTGAAACAAGAAAATTCTAAGCCTGATGTAAATGAAGTCTTTGAATTAGCCGACTTTTCTCTTAATCGCGAAATCGAATGGATTCAAAAAAGCAAAGAACGTTTATCTGCTGTAATGTATTCAACAGAACCGCAGTTTGATGATAATTCATTGGCATTGCGTAGTGCTTATGATTCTTCAATGAGTTTGCAGCAGCAAAAGGCAATAGCTATTCTTGATCAAGCAATTAACAACGAACCTCAAAACACTACCAAAGGCTATTTACTTCAAATTAAAGCTAAAATGATGAATTTTATTGATAAATCTAAAGCACAACAAATTTTGTTATCGGGAAGAACTGTAAATCCTGGAATTCTTGCTCCGATAGACGGTATTAGGTATGATAAATCTATAAATAGCGTTGCACAAGCAAAAGCAATATGTGACTATATAAACAAAAATCAGTTTACTCAAAATAATTATGTGATTCATGTGAATGCAATAGCATCTTCGCTGGCGTTCAACTCAGATGCTAATGAATTTGAAAACGCATTACAATCTATAGGTGAACTTATAGGCTTTCTTTCAACACGTCCAGACAAGGAAACTAATGGAGAAGGGCCGGACAATCTTTGGGCAATGGGAGATAATAAATACTTAATAATTGAATGTAAAAACGCATCAACTACAGATAGTATTTCAAAAGATTATTGTAACCAACTTGGCGGTTCTGTAAGATGGTTTAATAATGAGTATGGAAAAAATTTTTTATTTACACCAATAATGGTGCATAAATCAACAATTGTTGATATAAAAGCGACAGCTGTTGATGACATGAGAATTATTACCCCTGATAATCTAGAATTGTTCAAAAATAATGTGAATGAGTTTGTAATTGCTATATCTCAAAACGAAAACTGGATGGATGAAAGCAAAATAAATGCATTATTAATTCAACATAAATTGAGAAATTGCGATATCGTTAATAACTATTCATCGCCCTGTAGAAGTACTTAAATATTTCATACATTTTCGATCAAACCAAACCCGTCCCGACTCATAAAAGTAGGGACGGTTTTCTGCATCTAAACCGAAAAACTATGTGAAAACTCAAAGTTTTTACTTCTATAACCGAAAAACTATATCAAAATCCAAAGTTTTTACTTGTATAGAGGTAAAAACTTTTTGAATGAGTAAATCTCATACAAACACAAAAACCTCCCCAACTCGTAAGAGAATGGGAGGTCGTTTTGTTCTTATTCACATCAGCTTATCCGCACTTCAACGGTTAAATCTTCCCACTGTTTAGCACGAAGGTAGTTGCCGCCGGATTTACGGAAAGCCTTTGCGGTTTCAAAGTCAATTCTGAATTCCCAGGACAGCACAATTTCCGGCAAATCCTCGGATTTTTCGAGAACTCCTTGTTTATCTAAGAGCAGCCTGTACGGGTAGGAGAAACCCTATTAAATAACGGAGGTAATAGTATGGAAATCATTAATTTAATCGCTCTCATTATTATACCGATTTTAGCTGTAGTACGAGGGTATCGGTCACTGCATTTTAGGTTATGCACAGACAGAGCCTGCTCCTGCATCACCGAGAAAAGAAAACTATGTCTATTTTGTAGAATAACATTTGCGTCGGGGCTTTGTGCCCCGATATTGTTTATCTGCAAACTTCGTTCAATGTAGTTGTCTCAATACCAATGCTAAATAAATCCAAATAAAAAAATCATAAAAATTATTTTTTTCTATTGAATTTCTTCCAGAATTGTGGTACAATATAAGAAAAGGAGGAGTTGCAATGTTAATAGAATTCAAATTCAGTAATTATCGTTCATTCAGAGATGAAGCTGTTTTGTCAATGGAAGCAACAGGGCTCGGAACATTTAAAGACAGCCTTTTGAATTATGGAAACAATAGGTTTTTACCCGGAGTTGCAATCTATGGAAAAAACGGCGGCGGAAAAAGTAATGTAATAAGAGCATTCTGGCTCAGTGTACAATTTATCAAAAACGCACAGCGAACACAGCACGAAAATGCAGAAGTTCCTGTATCTCCGTTTCTGTTGAATGATTTTTCAAAAAATGAACCGACATCATTTGAGTTTATCTTCGTTCTCGATAATGTAAAATATATATATGGTTTCTCTGCTACAAGAAACAAAATTTGTAGTGAGTATCTCTATCATACACCCAAAGGGCAGAGAGCAATTGTTTTTGAAAGAAACGGTCAGGACTTCAAATTTACCGAACATAAAGCAAAACGTAAACTCATAAGCGAAACTGTAGCCGAAAATCAATTATTCTTCTCTATAGCATGTACAATGAACGATGTTGATTGTTCAGCGGCAATGCGTTGGTTCAGAGAATATATTTTGTTTTCGAGAGATTACTCCGATATTCCAAGGCAGCTGTTGGAATATTCAAATGATACAAATATGCTGAAAGCAATTTCAGATTATGCCAAGGCAGCGGATTTTGGAATTGAAGATGTTCATTTTGAATTTGATAATCAGGATGTCGAGAATATGAATGAGTTACCCTCTGATATTCCGACTGGTATGAAAACAGCGTTGACAGCCTTTATGCATTTATTGGCTGAAACTTCAAACAATTCAGAAGTAAAGCTGAAAATGGGAGAAGTTACAGCAACTTCATATCATAAAGGTAAGAAGAGTGACGGCAAAGAAGAATTATTTGTCCTTGAATTAGCCGAAGAATCTGACGGTACACGAAAACTTATGGCGTTTGCTCCCGCAATTGAGTCAACATTAAGGACAGGCGGTCTGCTTCTTATTGACGAAATAGAGCGTGAACTGCATCCTATGCTTGTTGATTATATCATCGCTAAATTTCAGAACAAGTCTACTAATCCTCATGGGGCACAGGTGATTTTCACTACACACAATACGGAATTAATGAATGAAGAGCTTATCCGTAAAGACCAGATATATTTCGTTGATAAGAACAGAAATGAAGGGTATTCGGAGTTGTATACTATCAGTGAGTTTTCAACAAAGACTTCCGATAATATCAGAAAAGGTTATTTGCTCGGAAAATATGGTGCAATTCCAAATATTGAGATTGAGGAGGTGGAGTAAATGCCACGTCCTACAAGGAAAACCAAGCCTTTAATATATGTATTCTGTGAAGGCGAAAGTGAACAGGCATATGTAGACTTTTTAAAAAAGAGCTTTGAGGATTTTGCGGTAGTTAATCGTCCCAAAGCTACAGGTCTGTTTGAAGAAGCAAAGGATAAATTTTCAAAAGACAAGAAATATAGAGATAGAGCAGAGGTGATTGACGAAATATGGTTCTTTTTTGATGTTGAATCAGATCAGCGAAACAAATGGGATTCAAGATTAAAGATAATAAAAAGGCTCAGAAAACTCCGTAAGAAACCTGATATCAAGGTAAGACTGCTAATGACCACCGCCTGTATTGAGTATTGGTTAATGCTTCATTATAAAAGATACGCACCTAAAATCGAAACCGTAGCAGATAAGCAACGTGTGTTACACGAATTACAAAAATTTGAAACTGATTACCGAAAGGGAGATTATATATCGACTGCTCGTATTGCAGAAAAATATCCTATTGCAGTAAACAATGCCAAGGCTGTGCTGCAAGAACTATTACAAGAAGGACTTCCTGGATTGAATGATACTGATGAACGTAATAAATGGCTTTACAACAGCAGCCAAACTTTTTCAACAGTATTTGAAGCAATAGAGTATTTAAAGTCGCTGGCGAATGATTTAAGTTGATTTAAGTTGTCCCCGCATATGCGGGGACAACCACAAATAAAAATGAATTTTCAATCTGATTACGTTTTTTGAAAAAAATGAAATCCCCAAATTCTCAAAAAAAGGTGTTTTTTGAGAAAATCGCAATGTGATTTTTCTGAAAAGACGTAATTGCTATAAAAAATGTGATTTATGATCCTAATGGTAGATGATATATCATATTGAGGAGAGAGTACTATGACACAGTATGCGAACTTAAAAGATTACTTCCAAAAAAGACATTTTAATCTTATTAGCAATGCTATTTCTGATTATATGAAAAATGGTAAGCCAATAAATAATCTTGTTATACATTCTCTTGTGTGTACTGACGATGATGCCAACTTCAATGCCGAATTTGAACTTGGTGTATCTGTAAGTGTTGATGATGATGAAAAGACGGATTCGCTTTCGTTTATCATTGCCGTAAAAGGTAATCTTCAAAAGAGATTCAATGATATTCAGTCTGTTAGAGTTAAAAAAGTTAATAGCAATGAATTCCCAGAAGATAATTTGTTAAGTCAGTTTATTCTTCCGGATATTCCTGTTGAGGAATTGGAACGTATTGGAAATCAGTTGTATTCACATTATAAAGAGATCGCGGGGTTTGAAGAAGTTCACCTTTCAATAGAAAAGCTGTTGAAGATAGAACCAATATTCTTTTCTGAACTTCCAAATGGCTGTCTTGGCAGAATAATTCTCTTGGAATCTGATGTAGAAATTTTACATAACAATACTAAAAAACTTTACCATGCTTTGCCGGGAACAATTCTTCTTAATAAAGAAAAATATTATGATGAGCAAGACGGCGGAATTCTCATAACAATAGCTCACGAATTAGTACATTGGCAACTGCATCAAAGATTCTTTATGCTTCTTACGCTATTAGGAGAAGAAACCGTTGATTTAAAATCCGAGACACAGCCCATTATCCTCGAAGAGAGTATGACGACTGTGCAAAAAGCACTCTGTATAGCTGAATGGCAGGCTAATGCTGTTGCTATGAGATTAGCTATACCTGCAAGTACTGTAGATGCTACAATTAAAGAGATAGCTAACGATCCTTCGACTTACTATGAAAACTTTGGAGATAGAATGCAAGCTTGCGTTATCAAATTTGCAAAAAAATACAATGTGTCGAGCTTTATTGCTAAGGAACGTCTCCGCCAATTGGGGCATGACTTCGTCGATGGTACAATTGTTGAATTTGATAATGATAAGAAAAAGCCGTTTTATTTTACGCCAGGTACGCTAAAAAGCAATGAAACCTTTGTCATAGATCAGGCTAATTATGAACGATTACTGCGTGAGAACGAAAAATTTGCTGAGCTTATAGAATCGAAAAGATATGTATATCTCGGGTATGTGGTATGCTTATTTGATGTAAAATACATAGATGTCGAAAAAAAGGAAGATGGAATAAAACTCGTTCTTTCTGATTATGCAAGGGAACACGCAGATGAGTGTCTTCTGAAATTTCAGTTCAGAAGTGAGTCTGATTCAAATCTGATACTGCATTATGGTGCATCTTACCTGAACAAGATACCCGAATACAACAAGATTGTACCAGAATCATTTGAGCTGTGTGAAGAGGATACAGAATTAGACCCCACAACTATCAGTCAGATAAAAGAGTATAATGATACTTTAACCAGGCTGAACAGTCCTGAGTTAAGCACTCTTGCCAACACGATTGTTTATTATATGAAGGAAAAGGAAATTGATGATAAGGAACTTCACAAGCGTATTGGATTAAGCATTGCAGCAATAGAAAAAATCTATACTGGTAAAACTGAAAAAGTTAATATAAAAAACGTTATGGCTCTTTGTATAGGATTACAACTCGACTCGGAAGAGTGTTACGATATGTTCGAGAAGGCAGGATACAATATACGAGAGGATACATTAAGAAACAGAGCATATCGTTATCTATTCAACAATGCATTCTTAGGCTTAAAAGAATGCAACAAAATTCTTCGGTATTTCAACCAAGAAGAGTTACCTGATCATAAGAAAAAATTGTGCGAAACAGAGAAGTGAAAAACTTCAAGTTTAATTTAATACAATCCAAATGTCTCAAAACCGTTGATAGTGTGAAAGCTGTCAACGGTTTTTTCGTAATATGCTCAATAATATTGTAACTTCAAGTTTAGAAACACAGGTGATTTTTCATCGGTTTTGTGCTAGAATTATTTACAGGGTGTTCGAACGCTTATGTTAAAAATTAAGGAGTGATAAAATGGAAAAATCATTGTTTGATTTTGTTTACGGCTGTGGCTGTGATATCGAGTTCGCATTTGATAAGGCGAGGGAACTTCAAAATATTATCGATGAAGAAGCTGAGAAGCTTGCCAAGGAAAAGGAGGAATCGCTTTTTAATGCTCACAAGGAAGAATTTCAGCTTGAAGTTTTAGAGCAGCTTCAAAAAGAGGGGATTAGGAAGGCGGGGATGGAGTTATCCTCCACATCTCCGCTGATAAGCGAAAAATTTACTGTTAACGGTGTCGCATTGCACGCTTCTGACTATATCCCTGATTCGGTGATCATAGACCCTGTCTATGAGGATAATATCCTTATTAAAAATCAGTATAGCCTCGAATATCAAGAGATAAATAATAAAAACGGTAAATGCAAGTTTGCTTGGAAAGAAACTCCGACATTGGTGTTGATTTCTAATCCTACCGCAGCAGGTAAATGTGAGAACGTTGTCTGTTATCTTAAAGGTAATCCAAAGCCGTTAGTTTTTCCGAATGGCGATATATCCTTAGAGGCATTTCGCAGACAGACAACCTTTGCTCGAAAAGGTATTAACGTTAGTGTACAGAAGCAATATGAATGCTTTTTACGCTCCATTCGCGAATGCCCGAATAAAAAGTTTTTGGCAATTCCAAGACACGCTGGTTGTGTTACACTTCCTAATGGCGTAACAACATACATAACTTCTGAATCAGTAATATCTGGCTTGGAAGACTTATTCCCTGCAGAAGTAAGAGAGCATACGATGGTTGTACATCCTCTCTCACTTGAGGATATGTTGACTATTTACAGTAAGGCTATCCCGAATAGCATAGATGCAAAGCTACTGACAACGGTGCGCATTAACAGCATTCTTCTTCCCCTGTTTGAGGCAGAGGGTTTCAATTCGGATCGCGGATTTGTCATCTCTTACAGCAATGATACTGTAAAAGAAACAAATATCGTTCTTACGAAAAGGAAAAATTACACATCTACGGTTGTGCAGGCTCTTACTGATCGTATTTCAAAGGTGAGAAAAGAACTCGCAGCTGCCAATGATGTTACTGTACTTCTGACTTTTTCAGGTATTTTCGAAGAAGGTCATAACCTGGATAATGCTTTTAAAGAGGTCATGTGGGATATTACCGGAGAGAACGGTGCGGAAGATAACACTCGTAAGATTGTTATAATTATCACCGATCATCCCGAACGAATTCCAGAGGGATATCCTGTCTACTGTATTAATAGCAACAAAGATATTATACCAAAGAACTTGCCTGTTTTACAGCGTTTATCCGGTATGTTTGATTATGCATTCAAGGAATACATATATAACAATCCCGATGCAGCAAGACAGCTTGTGTGCGACGGAATAGGAGCCGCTCAACACATAGTCAGCAACTTCAGAAATGTTGACATCACAGATACAATGATAATGACCTTGGCAACTGCTCATATCTTAAAGAAACTGGGTATTGTTACTGATTCTGACTTGAGCGGTATAATTAATTGGTTCAGAACAGAAGCTACATCAAGATTATCGATGAGCGATTCTACATGCTGTGAGTTCAAGTCGGCTGTCAGCAATGCTATTCTTAACGGAGAGCTTAAGATAGCTAAGCAAACAGGACCGCCGTATTATAAAGAAGATGGTCATACCGCGTTCATCAGAGATGAGGACAAGTCCATCAACATGAGTAATGACACAATTAATAATGTCATCATACCCAAAATATCAACAAGAAGTGTTACGAGAATGAATAAACATTTAAATCAAAAAGGCTGGCTCAAGGGCAAGCACACCAACAAGCGTAAGCTGAGAGTAGCGTATGAAGCTGAAGTTTCTGATGATACTGAGGTATTCTCATACTCAAGATCAGTTCTGAATGCTGAAGCTAAGGACTATGTCGATGATATAATCGACAACGAGTATTGGTTTAGTGTCAGCGAATACCCCGAGGGCTTTGTTCCAATACTTTATAACGCAGATGGCACAAGAGCGGCAGGCTACGTTTTTGAACCTGATATGGATGACAACTTACACGAGGTCTACTTCGGAGCAACACGATCAGGAAAAACTTTTGCTTTGGCTCACAGAGCTATTTCAAAAGTTTTGTTTGAAAGTGCGGACACTGTTATTATCTTCGACCAAACAGGAGGATTTACCCCGAATGAGGTTGCAAAGCACATAGGCAAAGAATTGACGGAAAGTTACTTCTCTTTCTGGGATGTTTATCAAGACGGTCTACCAGTTGATTTTCTTGATTTACGTGGCTGCCTGACTCTCAAGGATGAAAGAGAACGTATATTGCGAATCTACGTGATGATGACGAGAATGCTCGGTACTTATCAAGAGCAGATACTTAAGGTTGCAGTTAATTGCATGGTGAAACAGATGAAACGTACTCCAAACATGAAGGTAGCAGATATTCTCAAGTACATTGAAGGTACGAGCTACAACGATGACGGTGAGTTGGTTATGGATGAGGCTCATAGAAAACTCTTTTGGAAGCTGAAATCTGTAATTGATGATTTTGAGGATACACCGCAGAACAAGAATAACTGGGGTGAATTCGTCAAGGCACAGGGTAAACCGATAATTGTTGTCTCAACGGGTGCTGACAGCGTTGGTAAGGGCTCAGAAATAATTGACGTTATGTTGGAGAGCCTTTACTCTTACAAGCAGTGTTATCCTGATTCAAGGTATACCGTTGTGATTGACGAGGCTCAGGACCTTTATCTCCACGAAAAAGGTGCTGTAAATACTCTTCTCCGTAAGGGCGGAAAACACGGAGTTGCAATGTTGATGGCTTCACAATCCTTCCCTGATCCTACAACTCAGTTCGGCAAGGTTGTCGGCAACTGCGGCAGAGTACGCGGCTACCGTTCTAAAGGAAATGATCTCGCTCGTTACGCTGAACGTTTCGGTTGTTACAAAGATGAGGCAGATTCCCTTCAGAAAGGTAATTGCTTCGATAATGGACAGTTTTGGAGCCGTTATCGTAGGGGAAATGTTATAAAGACACTCAAAGGCAAGACCGTTGCATTTAAGACTGTTCCTGATATTAACAATAATAATGATGAGCAGCCGTAAGGCTGCTCTCAGAATACGTTTTAGGAGGTGAAAATTATGGCAAAGAAAGCAGCACGCATAACGCTGTACCGCAGAATCTGGTGCAAGATCAGATACTGGCAGCAGCTCAAAGAGGTTTCTGATGCAGAACTTGCCTCGTATATGCAAGTGACTGAACGCACTCTTCGAGAATATGATAAATCTGCTCAGCATATAACATTGGAAAAAATAGACAATCTTCTATACATTATAGGTATGGATTTTAATGAACTTATGACCTTATAAAAGGCTTTACATTTAATTTTTTATGTGGTATAATGTTAATAAGCATTGTACCACTCTTTTTTCAGAAAGGTGGTCAAATATGAAAGCTAAAAAACTTGCATCAGGTAATTATCGTGTTCAGGTTATTGTTGGCAAAGACGAGAATGGCAAACGTATTGTAAAATCCTTTACTGCCGATGCCGAATGGAAGGCCATTAAGATGGCCGAAGACTACAAAAAACTCAATGTTGATATTACGCCGAATAAGATTTCCGTTAGAGAAGCTATTGATGCGTATATTAATGCTAAACGCAATGTGATAGCACCGACAACGCTTTATGGATATGAAAGTATTTCTAAAAATCGTCTACTATCAATACAAGGGTGTGCGATTACAGATTTAAAAACAATCGATATTCAAAGAGCAATCAACATTGATGCTGAACGAGGCTTGAGCTATAAGTCCATAAAATCAGGTTATGATCTTGTCAGAAGTGCAGCTTTAATTTTTGATGTTGAGTTACCTTCTATTCGCAAATTCAAATTACCTCCTAAAACGGTTAAGGAAGAACTTCCTGACCTTGATAAAGTGTTGAAGATAATAATTGGATCCAGTGTAGAACTTCCTTGTCTTCTTTCTGTGTGGTGTGGTGGTATGCGAATTTCAGAAGTACGTGGACTTCAATTCGGCGATATATACGAGGATGAAAATGGCAGATACATAAAAGTGAGAAGAGCAAGGGTTTGTATTAACGGGCATGATGTTGTTGAAAATCGCAACAAGACCGAGCAGTCTACAAGAGACGTTCCTATTCCTGATTATATATATAACCTGATACAACAAATCCCTCATAATAGTGATGCTGATTTTATAGTTAATGAGAATTATGGTGCTATAAAACGACGTTACGACAGATTGCTTAAAAAGAACGGACTTAAGATGACATTTCATGACTTAAGAGCTCAGTTTGCTACAACAATGAATGGATTAGGAGTAGACAAGGATGTCCTTGAAAAACTTGGCGGTTGGGCAAATTCTAAAGTGCTTGATAGTGTCTACATTAGAACGCCTAAGCAAAGGGTTCATGATAGCTTGAAGATTTTTGATGAGTATATGTATGATGTCATCCGTAATACAAGAACAGAAAAATATGTTGTTTAGCAAAAAATCGTAGTCACACAAAAATCACACACTAATATTTTGATGATGTTAATTTAGCGAAATATAGGCAAATATTGGTCGCTCGTGCAGAAGGTTCAAGTCCTTCTGCCCCTGCCATCTATATGTGACGAAAAAGATCACATGCCAAAAAAGTCCGATTTTTCGGACTTTTTTGCGTATATGGACACTAAAATTTCATTCGCAAAACCGTGGATCACCTAAGGCCTTTTTCGAGTGTTTTTGGGACTTGAACGGGCGTTTTTTCATTTTCAAGAGAAATGAGAGCAGATTTGGAAGAAAAATTCCGAAGTCTGCTCTTTTTTATTGTGAAAAACTTTCACAAAGTTTCCGACGGTTTCTTGTTCGTTATTCTTGCAAAAGGCATGAAGAATTATGCCTGCATGAAACGAGTACATAGCTTGTACAGCCGTCATAAGAATGATATCTACTATGGTCGTCTCTGGCAGATGGTAAGAAACGGTCAGCAGGATAAGGCTGAGATTACTATGAATATATCCGTCACAGAATGGGATAAGATCAGTATTTCTAATTTTGGAAAAGATCGGTGCAAGAGCTGTCCCTATACACGAAGCTGTCAGTATCACAAAATGAGATCGGCTCTTGTGTATGAAAGTGCGATTGTTATCTGTAATCAGAATATGCTGGTATCACATCTCATGAATCAGCAGAAAGGAAAAGGGTTATTCAGCCCATCAGTCAGTACATACATCATTGATGAGGCACACAATATTGAAAGCAAGTTCAGAAATGCATATACCACATCCTACAGCAAATCAGATATCGTATATATAATCTCCGAATCTGTAAAGAATATCCGAAATCCAATTTTAAAATCAAATGCCGAAGAAATCATAATGGAACTGGAAGAATTGTTCCGTATGTTTAGAATACAGGTACAAAAGCAGGAATCCGAATCAGAAGGAGATGCCAACTCTTTCTTTCTGGAAATGAATAAAGATATCAAGAATAAGCTGATTATGATAAGAAGAAAACTTGCATCACTTAATGCAATAACGGAAAGAGATGCCGGTCCGGTATTGCAGTTCCTGCGTGAAGCAACCAATGGATTGAACGAAAACATTGTATGGCTTGAAAAAGAAAAAAGTCTCAGACTCTGCGTGTGTCAGAAAGACATTCGCAGGGATATCTCAAAATTACTTTTTTCACATGGCAGATGTACCATTCTGACATCGGCAACAATCTCGGACAAGCAGACAGGAACGCCGAGAGAAAAATGCAGTTATTATCTGAATAGTATCGGATATCCTGTAATCGGAATGGTATCAGAACCGAAGAAATCCCCTTTTGATTACGACAATCACACAATGCTGTACTGTTCAAAAGGAATGCCATATCCGAGCATTGAACACAGAAAACAATACAGGGCAGCTTCCATAGCAGAAATAGTCAAGCTCCTTGAAGTAACATACGGCAAGACGCTGATTCTGTTCACGGCAAAAGAGGACATGGAGTATGTGTATAAGAAGCTGAGCAATATGCATTTGCCATATAAGATACTGATGCAGAGCAAGACTTCATCACAGGCATATCAGCTGGAAAAGTTCAGAGTAGATACCAATTCCGTAATTCTCGGAACAGGAACATATTGGGAAGGCATCAATATAGAGGGAGAAAGCTTATCGCAGGTAATCATATATAAGCTTCCCTTCCCCGTACCAGAACCGATAATTGACTACAAGATGTCACTGACCGAGAATCCGATTGATGAGGTTGCAGTTCCAGAAATGGTAATACAGTTCAAACAAGGCGTAGGCAGACTGATACGCTCCGCAAGTGATACAGGTATCGTAACTATACTTGATCCGAGAGTAAGACTGCGAAAGGCAAAATATGCAGATGTTGGGCTGTACCCGGAATCCAATACATTCTGACAAATGAAAGATACATCGGCGATTCACTGTGGCAGAAAAGCTATAATATTTCCCTGCCGTTTAAGAAAATCAGAAATCGCGGAGAAAAACAGCAATATTATATCAGAAATACTCATGAGCCAATAATCGACCTTGAAACATTTGAGAAAGCACAGAATCTGATAAATGAACGAAAGAAACCACGAGCTGAAAAACTTTCTATATATCCGCTTTCTAAGAAGATTATTTGCTCACGTTGTGGCTCAACATTCAAAAAACAGATGGCGTATCTCATGAATTGCGGTGAAATTGCTCCGCCGAGTCCGACATACTACAATGGCATCAAAAAGGGGTATGAGGATAACGGTATGGATACCTCGTATCTGAGAACTGCCCTTGAACGTGCAGTGTACCATGTACAGCATCTGGAACAGGAGGAAGATGAGGAATTTGAAGAAGATATGGAAGAAACCGATGACTTTTGAATAGGGGTGATAACTACGAAATACAAGGGCTTTGAAGTGAAGATCACACCGAGCAGACCGTTCCGAGTAAATCGGGACGGCCAATCTGTTCCATGTGATGGCTTCATGATTGAGATTTATGACAGCAAAGAAAAGAAAAACGCTGTCGACATCATCTATGCAGCAGTCGGCTATGAGCTTCTGGAAAATGATATCCATGAAGCAGAGCAGCTTGCAAAGGATTATATCGACAGCGAA
>JAZQAB010000029.1:0-45063 GCA_045545055.1 Clostridia bacterium
AGGTGACACTCTTTGTGCCGAAAATGCACCTATCATTCTTGAATCCATGGAATTCCCCGAACCCGTTATCCGTGTTGCTATCGAGCCTAAGACAAAAGCAGGTCAGGAAAAGATGGGTATTGCTCTTGCAAAGCTTGCAGAGGAGGATCCCACATTTAAGACTTATACAGATGAAGAAACAGGTCAGACAATTATCGCAGGTATGGGCGAGCTCCATCTTGAAATTATCGTTGACCGTCTTCTTCGTGAGTTCAAGGTTGAGGCTAACGTAGGTAAGCCTCAGGTATCTTATCGTGAAACAATCCGTAAGACAGTTGACCAGGATCACAAATACGCTCGTCAGAGTGGTGGTAAGGGTCAGTACGGTCATGTTAAGATTACTGTTGAACCCCTTGAGCCCGGTAGCGGTTATGAATTCGTTAACAAGATTGTCGGCGGGGCTATTCCCAAGGAATACATTCCTGCTGTTGACCAGGGTATACAGGGTGCTATGCAGTCCGGTGTACTTGCAGGTTACAATGTAGTTGACGTAAGAGTAACACTTTATGATGGTTCTTACCATGAAGTCGACTCTTCTGAAATGGCGTTCAAGATTGCCGGTTCTATGGCATTCAAGGAAGCTTGTAAGAAGGCTGACCCCGTTCTTAAGGAACCCATCATGCAGGTTGACGTTAACGTTCCCGAAGAATACATGGGTGACGTAATCGGTGACCTTTCTTCACGCCGTGGTCAGATCCAGGGTATGGAGGCAAGAAACGGAAGCCAGGCTATCGGTGCTTTCGTTCCCCTTTCAGAAATGTTCGGTTATGCTACAGACCTTCGTAGTAATACACAGGGTCGCGGTAGCTACTCCATGAGCCCCTCTCACTATGAAGAGGTTCCCAAGAGCATTATGGAAGAAGTTATTTCTCTCAGAAATAAGAAAGACTGATAATATTTTAAAAATCAGTTGATTTTCAATTAGTTTTGTATTATAATTAATTACAAATAAATAAGCAAATAAAGGAGGAAATTACAATGGCAAAGGCTACTTTCGAAAGAACTAAGCCCCATGTAAACATTGGTACAATCGGTCACGTTGACCATGGTAAGACTTCTCTTACCGCAGCAATCACAAAGGTACTTGGTATGAAGGGTCAGGCTGACTTCACAGCTTACGATCAGATCGACAAGGCACCCGAAGAAAAAGCAAGAGGAATCACGATTTCTACTGCACACGTTGAGTATGAAACAGATACTCGTCACTATGCACACGTTGACTGCCCCGGACATGCTGACTACGTTAAGAACATGATCACAGGTGCAGCTCAGATGGACGGTGCTATCCTTGTTGTTTCTGCAGCAGATGGTCCTATGCCTCAGACTCGTGAGCATATCCTTCTCAGCCGTCAGGTTGGCGTTCCCTATATCGTAGTATTCATGAATAAGAGAGACCAGGTTGACGATGACGAGCTTCTTGAACTCGTTGAAATGGAAATCCGTGATCTTCTTACAGAGTACGAATTCCCGGGAGATGACATTCCGATCGTTTGCGGTAGTGCACTTCAGGTTCTTGAATCTACTTCTACAGATATCAACGCTCCTGAATATGCTCCTATCGTTGAGCTTATGAACAAGGTTGATGAGTACATTCCTACTCCTCAGCGTCCCACAGATCTTCCCTTCCTTATGCCCGTCGAGGACGTATTCTCTATCACAGGTCGTGGTACAGTTGCTACAGGCCGTGTTGAAAGAGGTACACTTCTTGTTAACGAAGAAGTTGAAATCGTTGGTCTTGCAGACGAGGCTCGTAAGGTTGTTGTAACAGGTATCGAAATGTTCAGAAAGCTTCTTCCTCAGGCTGAAGCCGGTGACAACATCGGTGCACTTCTCCGTGGTGTTCAGAGAACTGAAATCGAAAGAGGACAGGTTCTTGCTAAGCCCGGTAGCATTCATCCTCACACAAAGTTTAAGGGCGAAGTTTACGTTCTTACTAAGGATGAAGGTGGCCGTCATACACCTTTCTTTAACAACTACCGTCCCCAGTTCTACTTCAGAACAACAGACGTTACAGGTGAAATCGCTCTTCCCGCAGGCACAGAAATGTGTATGCCCGGCGATAACGTAACAATCTCTGTTGCACTTCAGAAGGCTATCGCTATCGAAGAAGGTCTTCGTTTCGCTATCCGTGAAGGTGGTAGAACAGTAGGCAGCGGCGTTGTATCTGCAATCGAAGAATAATTTATTGCACAATCGCTAATAAAAGAGTGAGCAGTTTTGCTCACTCTTTTTGTATGTAAAAAAACATTTTCCCCAAAAATTATTGTAATCATTAAAAAAACATGTTATACTTGTGTTAACATTGTAATGTTGGTGATTATATGAGTATTGGGCTTAATGACTCCTTAAAAAATGAAATTATTGAATTGGCGAAGCACTACGGTATACAAAAATTAACCTTATTCGGTTCCCGTGCACGTGGGGATTTTCGCAAAACGAGTGATATTGATATTGCCGTAAGCGGTGGAAACGTTGCGGAATTTTCCATTGATGTTAATGAAGAAACCAATACGCTCATTAAATTTGATATTATTAATCTTGACGGTGCTGTTCAAAAGGAGCTTTTGGAAAGCATAGAAAGTGAGGGCATTGTTCTCTATGAAGAAATATGAAAACTTCTGTAATGCACTAAAAAATCTTGAGGATATATATAAGTATAATGAGCCATATGATAATGTGATATTAACCGGTCTTGTGGCGTTATATGAAATATGCTTTGAACAAGCATGGAAAGCAATCAAGGAAATTTTAGAACAAACCGGTATTCACGAAGCCCAGACAGGTTCGCCTAAAGGAATTTTAAAAGCGGCATATCAGGCCGGAATGCTTAAAGATGAGAAGGCTTGGCTCAATGCACTTGTTTCCCGTAACAATGCGGCAGATGCGTATAACAGTGTTATTGCTCTTGAAATAGTAAAGAAAACAAAAGAAACATATTATGACATGTTCCAAAGCCTTAAAACCGAAATAGAAAATAATTGGATAAGTCATTATTAATAACCCTGAGCACGAAGAAATGGTTGGCTGGGCAGAAGAGCAGAGATATGACAAGGATTACGATTTGGAATTTATAAATAACGACATTGAAGAAGCCATGGACTTTGACGATGACGATATGGAAAATTTTACGTGATAGATAATCTAAATTTAAAAGCCGTATTTCCGAGAGAAAACCTCTCTTGGAAATACGGCTTTGGTTATGGAGGTAACAGAAAGAAGTATATTTTTTATTTCTTAGTTTTCATTAAAAAGTTCTTCCATAGTTACACCGAGGATTTTTGATATAACAAATACCTCTTTATCTGTGGCAGCTCTTATTTGCCCCTCAAGCTTAGAATAGCTTGTCAGATTTATATCGCAACCCATGATTTGAATTTGTGCAACAAAATCTTTTTGTTTAATTCCACGTTCTTTTCTCATACGTTCAATATTTTTACCAACTGAATTTTTGTCTCCGTACATTTGCTTTCTTGTTTTCATAGACTTATAATTCCTTTTTAGAATATTTTATATAATTATATCCTAAAAACGCCTTGACATAATTCCAAAATGGAAGTATAATATTTTTAATTCCTATTTGGAATTAAAAATATGTGTCGCCAAACAAAATTTTTCCGAAACAATCCACCCTTTTATGGGTGGATTGTTTCGATGAGAACAAGGAATTTGTCGTTTTCAGTTGCAAAATGGAATATTTTATGGTAAAATGATTTCATCGAAGATGAAATCAGCGATATAAATTCTGACGGAATTTGCGATATACCCTGCGGTGCGAGATATTACTTCGTAATGCGATATGTCCATTTGGGATGAGAAAAGAGAACAAATGAGGTGGTTATGGTGAACGATGTAAAAGGCACGTTGACTGTGGAGAAAGAGCAAAATACCCAATATGATGCGATACTGAGAGAACAAAAAGCCTTAATTGCGGAAAAACGAAAAAGGAGAAAAAGAAAGAAGCAGCTTGTGAATATGATTACCATTTGCATGATACTTCTTTTTGCGTGCATATGGGCAATAGCATTTATAAGCACTAAGGATAAGGGTGTTAGCAGCGAGGGTGGCGGCGAGAATTTCGGAAACGTTGTTATTCCCGACGATGCACTTGAAATTAATCAGCTTAGCCCCTACCGTGAAATTCCCTATTACAAAGAGGACAACGAGGAACGCTATAATGCGTATGCAGAGCTTAACCCACAAATGTCAAAGGAAGACGTTGTGTGGAGAGTCAATGCATATCAGGACAAAGTTAAATATGAATATGATGTAGAAGCTTCCGGATATGACGACCCCACTATAATAGTAAATAAATATTATAAGGTTCCCGAAGGGTACAAGCCTCCCGACCTTCAGCAGTTTGACGGGCAGTATCTCAGGAAAGACACCGGCGAGGCTTATAAAAAAATGCGTGATGATGCAAGGCGTGAAGGCTACAGAATCCGTGTGGTTTCGGGCTATAGAACAGTTGAATATCAAAAGAATCTGTACAACCGATATCTTCAGACCGATACAAAGGAGAATGTAGACCGCTACAGTGCAAGACCCGGCTACAGTGAGCATCATACGGGCATGGCAATGGATATTTTCGGTTCGCGTGACGGACTTCGTGAATTTGAGAATACCCCTGAATATGAATGGGTTAAAAATAATTGCTACAAGTACGGATTTATAATCCGATACCTTAAAGAGACAGAAGATATAACAGGCTACGAAGCGGAACCCTGGCATCTTAGATATGTAGGTGTAGAGGTCAGCACCGATATGAAAGAAAAGGGAATAAATAGCTTTGAAGAATACCATGCAAAGTATTTGGAATAAAGGGAGGATAAATAATATGTTTTGTAAATCTTGCGGAACACAGCTTGCTGACGGTGCAAAGTTTTGTAAAAACTGCGGCACAGCCGTTACATATGTAAGCGAAAAGAAGCCGGTTGCGGAAAATACTGTTAAGTTTACCCCTGCAGAGCCTCAGCCACCCGTGCAGGAGGTAAAGCAGCCTGTCCATGTTGCCCCTGCAGTGCCTCAGGCACCAAAAGCAGAACCTAAAAAGAAGAAGGGCACATCACCCGTTCTTTACGTGGCACTTGGTATTGTTACAGTGCTTTTGATTGCCGCAATAGTTGTTTTGATAATGACTGTTAATAAAAAGGGTAATAATGAAGGCGACAATGTCGGTGTGGTAGAAAAGGAATACGAAATTTTCCTTACAGTAGATGAATATGAGGAAGAAACAGACGAAAAATTCTGTACATTAAGCGGTGTTATATCAACCGAAAAGGAAAAGGCAACTCTCAGCATTAACGGACAGAAGATTACCACAGTGTCAGAAGATGACGGGGAAAAGGTATGGTCAAAGAGAGTAGACCTTGAAGAAGGTACAAACTCCTTTGATATTGTTCTTTATACAAAAGATAACACAAAGACAGAAACCGAAAACGTGGAAATAGAATATAAAAAGCCACTGCTTTATCCTGAGGGAACAGTTCTTATAAAGGCTGACCCCGATGGCGTAAATATAAGACCTACTCCCGAAATCAGTGAGGAGAGGGTAATGCTTATTCCATATGACGATTTTCAGTCGCAGTTTGTATGTCAAGGTGAAGAACATCTTGATGAGGAAGAATTTATCTGGTGCAAGGTAATGACACCCGACGGCAAAATCGGCTGGGTAAGGTCTGACCTAATGAAACCGATTGAATAAAATAATGGCAGTCCAAGTAACCTTGGACTGCCATTATTTTATTCAAGTGATGCCTTTTTGCGACCCGTCGGCTAACCTGAAAAATCTTCAATCATCTGCAGGGCTTCGCTGATACTCGAAAACTCAATTCCCTCTGCAAGCTGTGCCCTATCTGATTCGGGAAGCAATCTAACGCTGATGTCATAGGTCTGCCACAGCTTTTTCTCACTGCCTGTCCCTGAGTAAAGTGCCAGGATTCCGTTTTCCTCCTTCAAAATATATCTTGGAAGGGATTCCTCGCTTTTTTTCAAAGTCGGTTCGCCTTTCTTGCTTGAAACACTGCTTATATTCTCTCTTTGGGGCGTAACGGAAACACGCTCATATACGGAGCGTGCTCTGGATTTTTCACCCCGTACACCTTGAATATACCCTATCATTGATGAGAAAAATGTAGTGGTTATAAGAATAGCTGCAAAAATAGCTTTTCTGTTAAAATTCATGTAAAAACCTCCTTTTGTGCGTGGTTTGCTCCTATTTTTTCCTCATAAAAGGGATAATATGCAAATAATATGTGCTTTGTAACACTTTTTTAATGCTTTGGTGTTATACTAAATGCTGTATAGGTATTAACTCATGGGAGGTGTACGCTGATGCAACGAAAAAAATTAAGAGCTTCGAAAAGCAAGTTTAAAAGAGCGGCAATCAGAATCCTTATCGGTATAGGCATTTTAACTTTTATGCTGATAATGGGCGTAATCGGACTGCTTTTCGGAACACTTTACGGATATGTAGAGGATGCAGAGCTTGTAAATGTTGATAATATGCGTCTTAATCTGACTTCGTTTGTCTATGTTCAGGATTCGCAGACGGGGGAAATGATAGAATATGAACAGCTTTACGATACGGAAAACCGTGTGTGGGTTTCGGGCTCAAAGATTCCCGAGCATCTTAAAAATGCTTTCGTGGCTATTGAGGATGAGCGTTTTTACAGCCACAGCGGTATAGATTATAAGCGTTTTATAGGTGCGGCAGTTCAGTACATTACCAAGGATGGTAATTCAAGCTACGGCGGAAGTACCATTACTCAGCAGCTTATTAAGAACATAACCCGTGATGATGATTATTCCATTAAGAGAAAAATCCAGGAGGCTTACCGTGCATATAATCTGGAAAAGGAGCTTTCCAAGGACGAGATTTTGGAGTATTATCTTAATACTATTTATCTCAGTCAGAAATGTAACGGTGTGGCGAGTGCGGCAATGACATATTTTGGCAAGGATGTTTCAAAGCTTTCCTTGGCAGAGTGTGCTTCTATTGCAGGAATCACTCAGTTTCCAACAAAGTATGACCCTCTTGTAAATCCGGAAAATAATAAGCAAAGGCAATCGGTTATTCTCAAAAAAATGAGAGAGCTTGGCTTTATTACACAGAAAGAGTATGAGCAGGCAAAGAACGAGGAGTTGAAGTTTGTCAAGAAAGACACGTCGGAATCCGAGCGTTACCAAAGCTACTTTGTAGATGCGGCAATTGATCAGGTTATTGAGGATTTGATGCGAGAGTATAACTATACAAAGGATTATGCAAGTAAGGTTTTGTATAATGGCGGACTTAAGATATATCTTTCAATGGATACCAAGATTCAGGAGGCAATGGACAAAGTATATAATGACCCGTCTTCGTTCCAGAAAGCATCGGGAACGAAGCAGCCTCAGTCCTCCATGGTAATTATGGATCCCTACAGCGGACAGGTTAAAGCTCTTACAGGAGGCAGAGGTGCAAAGGACGGAAACCGTACACTTAACCGTGCCACACATACGCTTCGTCAGCCCGGTTCAACAATAAAGCCGCTTTCAGTATATACACCTGCCGTTGAATACGGCTTGGTAACACCTACATCGATAGTTAATGATGCTCCCGTTTCTTTCGGGGACTGGTCTCCGAGAAACGATGACAGAAGATTTGCCGGAAGGATAACCGTTGCGGCGGCACTCCGCGGCTCAAGAAATGTACCTGCGGTAAAAATATGTAACTATACCACGGCACAGGCGGCATTTAACTTTGTAAAGAATAATTTCCGCATAGATTCCGTGGTGGAAAACAGGAAGTCAAACGGAAAAATCTTTTCAGATATAGGACTTGCTCCAATTGCGTTGGGAGGTCTTACTGACGGTGTAACCGTGCTTGATATGTGTGCCGCATACAGTGCTTTCCCCAACGGAGGTAAATATATTGAGCCTACGACATATACGAAGGTGCTTGATTCTGAAGGCAATGTGCTTTTGGAGCATAAGGCTACGGAATATACCGCTATGAGTGAAACAACCGCAGAGCAGATGATAAGCATGATGCAAGGTGTAGTAACAGGCGGTACAGGTACTTCTGCAAGAATACCCAATGTACGTGCGGCAGGTAAAACGGGTACTACGTCAAGTAATAACGACAGGTGGTTTGTAGGATTTACCCCTTATTACACAGGTGCAGTATGGTTTGGCTATGACCAGCCTGCTCCGCTTCGAGGATTTTCTCCGAATCCTGCGGCGGTTGCGTGGAGAAAGGTTATGACAGAGGTTCATAAGGGGCTTCCCGATAAGCCTTTCTTAGAGGAAGAAGTAAAAGGAAAGTATAATATCTTAATTTGTAAGGACAGTGGCATGAGGGCAACTCCTTTGTGTACGAATCTTGGAGGGAAGCTTTACGAAAAAAGTAAAATTCCCACAAAGCATTGCAGCGAGCACCCCTATTCGTTTAATGAAAACGATATAGCTAAGGGCGGCGTGCTGACAGAGAAGGATGAAGAAGTAGAAGGTATTGTGGAAAGTGGTGAGGAGCCTCAGACTCCCGTAGAAGGTACGCCTGATGTACCGCAAGAACCACAGGAGCCTCAACCGCCGGAACCTACAGATAGCCCTGCTGTGTCGGGTGATGCAGTTGAAGGCGTATGATGAAATAAAGTGAGGGAGAAAGAAATGAATTATAAAGAATATTTAGTAAAAAGAAAGTTAGGCATTGCAGAAATATTGGCTACGGTTATGCTATATTTTGCAGCGTTTATGTTGGCTCTTTGCTGCCTGTATTATCTGCGTATGCTTGGTGGTATTGAAAGCTTGTTGGCAGTGGGTGCATTTTACCTGGCACATATTCTCTCATCCAGATTGAAAAAAGAATTTGAGTATATAATTGTTGAGGATTCGGTAGATATCGACGTGATTTTCAATGCGTCCAAAAGAAAAAATCTGATATCTTTTTCCGTAAAGCAGATTGAGGTAATGGCGGCAGTAAATGATACAAAATACAATAGCCGTCTTAAGGAGCAATTTGATAAGGTTATAGACGCTTCCACGTGGAAAAAAGGTGCCGCTGTTTATTTTGCTATCCTTGAAAACAAAGGACAAAAGACTATCGTAAAATTTGAGCCGTCATTGTCCTGTCTGGAATATATGAAAAAATATGCTCCCGACAAAATTCACATAAGCACTGCGGCAAATGATAACGAATTTGAATAAAGCGTATCGCTGAAATTCCCGTGCAGATTGTACGGGAATTTCGGCGATGTTCGTCAGTGGAGGGAGTAAGGTATGCTGTTTTTAAATACTGATATGATAAGAGAAGCGGAAGCACGTGCCATGGAAAATGTCAGTGCAATACAGCTTATTGAAAATGCGGCGTTTGCCTGTTATAATGAAATAAAGGGTTTTAATTCTTTCAGGGTATATTGCGGTAAAGGGAACAACGGAAGCGACGGTTATCAGGTTGCAATTTTACTTAAACGGGACGGAAAGAAAGTAGAAATTGTTCAGGTGGAGCCTCCGCAAAATGAGGATTGCCGTACTCTTTGCAAAAAAGCAATGGAGGAGGACATTTCCATTGTTCAGGGTGCTTTATTTCCTACGGAGGAATTTGAGTGTAGTGTGGACGCAATTTTCGGAATAGGTATTAAGGGAGAAATAGAGAATCCTGCCATAATTCGTGCTATTGAAATGATTAACTCCTCAGGCACATATGTGGTTTCCTGCGACGTTCCCAGCGGATTTGACAGTGACACGGGAAAAAAGTGTGCCGTAGCGGTAAAAGCCGATAAAACGGTTACTTTTACAGCACCAAAAAGAGGTATGCTTTCAAATGAAAGCGTAGATTTGTGCGGAGAAATAGTTATAGCGGAAGTGGGAATCCCGGTGGATTATAACAGTATCACCCAAAGCACCTGCGTACCTCTTACGGACAAGCTGGCATCGACTATTATCCCCAAAAGAAGCCGATACTCTCACAAAGGTACTTTCGGTACGGCAGTAATCGTTGCAGGGAGTAAAACCATGTCGGGTGCGGCGGTAATGGCGGCACAGGCGGCACTTCGAAGCGGATGCGGATTGGTTAAAATAATAGCTCCTTCACAGATATGCCCCATTTTGAATATATTGGTAAAGGAAGCAATTGTTATTCCTGTGCCTGAACAGGAGGGGATAATGCTCCCCGAACTTTCCCGTGAGGCATACGATGCTATTCAAACTGCCGACAGTGTTCTTGTGGGGTGCGGGCTTGGAAAAGGCAATCACCATCTGCTTATAAAAAACATACTCAGTGCGGCGTCCTGCGGTGTTATAATTGATGCTGACGCGATAAATGCACTTGCAGGAAAGCTTGATGTTATAAAAAACAAAAATGTTCTCTTAACACCTCACGTAAAAGAGTTTTCACGAATAAGCCAATTACAGATAGATGAGATAGAGAGACGCCGCATACAAATTGCCGATAAATTTGCCTGTGAAATGGGAATTAACCTTCTTTTAAAAGGAGCAAGAACAGTTATAACCTATGGCGGAAGTAATAAATATGTCAGCCTTAATTCTACAAGTGCACTTGCTAAAGCAGGCAGCGGTGATGTTCTTTCGGGAATAATAGCTTCCTTTGCGGCACAGGGGCTTTCTCTTACAGATAGTGCGGCACTTGGGTGTTATATTCATTCCAAGACAGGTATTATTGCAGAAAAGAAAATCGGGGCATACGGCACAGTAAGCGGAGATTTAATTGAGCTTATTCCTACAGCTATAAGAGAAATTACGAGGTAAATGTATCAGCTTGAGAATTTATGTGCATAATGAAGATGTAGATGCACAGCCGTTTAGCATAGCCTTTCAACGGCTACATAGTTTTGGAATAAGTTACATTTGACCTTCTGCCGAAAATATAGTATAATAGACATATATTTTCTATAAGGGAGGGCATGTCAGATGAAACTTTGGCCAAATCGCAAAATATCTGTCACATTGCCCGGTTTTTTGGTTGAGGAGATAGATGAAATTGCCTTGACACTTAATCGGTCACGGAGTGAGCTCATGGCGTTGGCAGTAAAACAGTATGTCGGTGAAAGAAAGAAAATTGAATTAAAGCAACAAATGAAAAAGGGATATTTGGAAATGGGCGAAATAAATCTTGAACTTGCCCATGAATCTCTGTTATCCGATGAAAATGCATGTGAAATCTACGAGAAATATTTGGGGGAAGAATAAATCCCTTCATCGGAGGAATGAAACTTGATTGTAAAACGCGGTGATATTTTTTATGCTGATTTAAGTCCCGTAGTAGGCTCGGAGCAAGGAGGTATAAGACCTGTCTTGGTAGTTCAGAATGACGTGGGAAATAAATATAGCCCTACTGTTATTGCGGCGGCAATAACCAGTAAAATTAACAAGGCGAAGCTTCCCACCCATATTGAGCTTGATGCACAGAAGTACGGTCTTTCCCGTGACAGTGTAATACTTCTTGAACAGGTCAGAACCATTGACAAACAGCGGCTTCGGGAGAAAATCGGTAAATTAGATGAACTGCAAATGATAAAGGTTAATGATGCCATTTCCGTCAGCTTCGGATTGGTAGAAAACTGAAAGGATTGTGTTACGAATGAAAAAAACATTGGCAATTATTTTAAGTGCTGTAGGTGTGCTTGCAGCAGCATATGCAGCACAGCCCGGGACAAATGAGGATCCCCTTGTGACTAAAAGCTACCTTGAGCAAATGACACGCTTTAATGTTGTGGAGGTCCCACAGGGAAAGAGTGTGTACGGCGATTCCGGCACGGAAATGATTCTCCGTCAGGGAGAATGCAGTATTATCGGGACTCAAAAGGGTGGCGTAAGTGATGTTACCATGGGCTACGACCTTGCCGATGCTACCATAGTGCAGGGAAATCATTTGCTTGTAGTTCCCGTGAATGACGGCAGAGGAATAAAGGCGTTGACAAACTGCCTTATTATGATTAAGGGCGGATATGAAATAAGGTAAAAAAATTTCTCATTTTGGGGACTGTCCCCAAAATGAGAAATTTTGCGTTTTTAAATATTTTCCTGTACAAATTCACCTATTCTTTCCAGTGCCTTTTCAATGTTTTTAATACTGTAGGCATAGCTGCAACGGATAAAGCCTTCACCGCTTTCGCCAAAGGCTGTGCCGGGAACGACAGCCACCTTTTTTTCATAAAGAAGCTTTGTCGCAAATTCTTCACTGCTTAATCCCGTAGCACTTATATTGGGGAATACGTAAAACGCACCGAGAGGTTCAAAACAGCTAAGTCCCATTTCTCTGAAACCGTTTACCATCACACGGCGGCGGTGGTCATATTCGCTACGCATATATTCAACCTCGTCGTCACAGCTTCGCATTGCCTCGATAGCCGCATACTGGCTTGTGGTGGGAGCACACATAATTGCGTACTGATGAATTTTCGTCATCTGCTTTATAACAGGCTCAGGTCCGCAGGCATAGCCAAGTCGCCAGCCCGTCATAGCAAACGCCTTACTGAAGCCGTTTACCGTTACTGTCCTTTCCCACATATCCTCGATTGAGGCAAATGGAACGTGGGGATTTCCCGTGTAGTTAAGCTCACCGTAAATTTCGTCAGAAAGGACAAAGAGGTTATGCTCTTTTACAACCTTTGCGATTTGCTCGAGGTCTTCTTTTTCCATCACTGCCCCTGTTGGATTATTGGGGAATGGAAGGATAAGGAGCTTTGATTTGGGCGTAATTTTCTCAAGCAGCTTTTCAGCAGTCAGCTTGAAATTATCCTTTTCCTCCGTCTGAATTGTGACAGGGGTGCCGCCTGCCATAATTGTGCAGGGCTTGTAGCAAACAAAGCACGGCTCGGGAATCAGAACCTCATCACCGGGCGAAATGATTGCACGGATAAGAAGGTCAATAGCCTCGCTTCCGCCTACTGTAACAAGCGTTTCAGTTTTGGGATTGTAGCGGAGAGCATATTTTCGCATCAGATATGTACAGATTTCGTTTCTCAGCTCAATAAGACCGCTGTTTGCACTGTAGTGGGTACGCCCCTTTTCAAGGGAATAAATACCTGCTTCTCTCACTGCCCAGGGGGTGACGAAGTCAGGCTCGCCAACGCCCAAGGATATTACGTCCTTCATTTCTGCGGCAACGTCAAAAAACTTACGAATGCCACTGGGTGCAAGGGAAGAAATGTTTTCTGATATTAATTTTGAGTAATCCATCATATGCTGATAACCTCCCGGTTATCTTCTTCTTTTTCCGTGAAGAAAACTCCGTCCTTCTTGTAGGTCTTAAGCTCAAAATGAGTTGCTGTGGAAACAACGCTTTCCATGGGAGCAAGCCTCTCGGACACAAACATGGCTACCTCTTTTAAGCTTTTGCCCTCAACGGTTACGAGAAGATCATACGCACCTGACATTAGTGTGACGGATTTTACCTGAGGGAACTTGTAAATACGCTCGGCAACGGTATCGAATCCGCCGCCACGCTGGGGAGTAAGCTTGATTTCAATATTGGCAGTGGTGGTTTCCTTGCCTGCCAGTTCCCAGTTTATAATGGTTTTATAGCCAAGGATGATGTTCTCATCTTCCAGCTCCTTTATGGCGGCCTTCACTTCACCCTCCTCTATACCAAGCATAATCGCAATCTTGGATGAAGTCAGACGGCTGTCCGATTCAAGCAGCGATAAGATTTTGTTTTTCATAATAATCACCCTTTCTTTTTCTGAATAATACTATTATAATGGATACAGACCAAAAAATCCACTGTTTTTTAGAAAAACACAGAAAAAACTTCTAAAAATCTGAGAAGGCAAAAAACAATAAAAAGAAATTGAAATACCGGAAGATGTGTGTTATAATGAGTTTAATCGTGAAACGATTAAACTCAGCGATATAAATTCCTGACGGAATTTGCGATATACTTTCAGTGCGATATATTACTTCGTAATGCGATATGTCCCTTTGGGACGAGAAAAGGAATTTATATCATATCGCAACGGAATGAAATGGAGTTATATCGCATTTGAGAAACAAATATCTCGCACGAACGAAGTGAGTATATCGCCAAAACCATTGTCATCTAAATCGTCCGCTGATTCTATAATGAATCGCACTAAAGCAAACTGTAGTTTGCATAACGTTAAGTAAAGTTTACATATAGGACTCGAACTTTTCCAATAATACATTGCGCTATGCCCTGTCGGAAGAAAAAATGCAACCCAAGGTTGCAAAATGTTTAAAGGCAGGTTGCTGGACATTATATTTAAGGTTTGGTAATATAAATGTATTAAAGTTGGAAAAGGAGAGCTAAATATAATGTGCGGAATAGTTGGATACATCGGAACAAAGAGTGCAGCCCCCATTCTTCTGGAGGGGCTTTCTAAGCTTGAATACAGAGGATATGATTCTGCCGGAATTGCAGTTGCCGCAAATAACAGTGTGCAGCTTCATAAATCGGTAGGCAAGCTTGAAAATCTTATTAAAAAGACAAACGGCGGCAAAGAAATGACGGAAACCATTGGTATAGGTCATACCAGATGGGCAACTCACGGTAAACCGACAGAGAATAATGCTCACCCGCATAAAAGTACACGCTTCACTCTTGTGCATAACGGAATTATCGAAAACGAAGCGGCACTGAGAAAGCAGTATCTTTCTGATTGTGAATTTTACAGCGACACCGATACAGAGGTCATTGTACACCTTTTGGAAAAATTTGTTGAAGAAGACAAAGATGTCAAGGTTGCCATTGCCCATATTATAGGCGAGCTTGAAGGATCGTATGCTCTTGCAATTATTGACAAAGAAGATATGAACACAATCTATGCCGTGAAGAATAAGTCCCCCCTCCTTGTAGGCAAGGGTGACGGATTCAATATGGTTGGCTCGGACGCCATGGCGATGATTGCAAATACAGATACATTCTATGAAATTCATGATAAGGAATTTGCAGTAATTACCGCTAAAAGTGTTGAAATATTTACATCATATGCAAAACAAGTAGAGCGTGATACTTTCCACGCAGAAATAGATGTATCAGATACGGAGAAGGGGACATATCCTCACTTTATGCTTAAGGAAATAGAGGAACAGCCCCTTGTTATCCGAAGAATTATGCAGCAGTATTCCGATGACGAGGGAAACCTTGTTGTTGATAAGAATATTATTAAAGATATCAAAGCAAGCGACAGAATATATATCATTGCCTGCGGAACCAGCTACCACGCAGGTCTTGTCGGGCAGACCTATATTGAAAGGCTTGCGAAGATTCCCACAATGAGCTATATTGCGAGCGAATTTGTTCACAATATGCCGCTTCTTTCAAAGAAACCCTTCTTTATTTTTATATCGCAGAGCGGTGAAACCGCTGACAGCCGTGCCGTTTTGGTAAAGGTGAAAGAAATGGGACACAAGTGCCTTACAATAACCAACGTGAAGGGTTCTACACTTTCACGTGAGGCAGACCATACCATGATTCTCCATGCAGGCCCCGAAATTGCAGTTGCTTCCACAAAGGCGTATACAGCCCAGATGGCAGTGCTTGCAATACTTGCCAATGCTCTTTCGGAGAATCCGATGAATCTTAAGTATGAGCTTGCAAAGACGGCAACTGTTATGGAAACTCTTTGTAACAATCGTGAGCTTTTCCGCGAGCTTTCAAAGGAGTTCTTTGCGACTACGCGTAACTGCTTCTACATAGGCAGAGGTACAGATTATTATGTCTGCCTTGAGGCGGCACTTAAAATAAAGGAAATTTCATATATTCAGGCAGAGGGTTTTGCCGCAGGTGAGCTTAAGCACGGCACAATTGCACTTATTGAAAAGGACACTCCCGTGGTAGCATTTATTACCGGAGAAGCAATTAACCTTAATACGCGTAGCAATATTAAGGAGGTTCGTTCCAGAGGTGCAAAGGTACTGACGATTTCTCTTAAGAGAATCAGTGCTCACAGCGACCAAATAGTAATAGGTGATGTGGATGAAATGTTTGCTCCTCTTGTAAGTGCACTTCCTATGCAGTATCTTGCATACTATGCGGCACTTATCCGCGGATGCGACATTGATAAGCCCAGAAACCTTGCAAAATCCGTTACTGTTGAATAAAAATGCGGAGTTTGGAATGCGGAGTGCGGAGTGATTCTGCTTTCTGATAACGTATTGAATTAAAGAATGTAGGGGCGGATGTAGGCATCGACCCCTACATTAATTATAAGGTGGTAATCTATGAAATCAAATTCAATAAACAAGCTCTCATTTTATCTTCAGATGCTTCGTGCACGCTTTGGGAACGGAGAATATTTCATCGAAATGAACATAAGCTTTAAATCGGGAACGAAGCAGTTCCCTGCCTCCGTAAAAAAAGAGGGGGAAAAGCTTGTGCTTTCCTTTTCGGGAACAAAGAAGGATTTTGACTGGAAAGAAATTGAGAATATTGCCAAGGATTACGATGCAATGGTGCTTATATACAAAGAACGAGGCACAGATGCAATAATTAATGCCGATGACAGAAACGTAACCCTTAAATATGACGACATTGCACCGATAGAAAAAAACACTACCGCCACAGTAGGCGAAAGGCAGTATCTCATAGCTCCCCCAAAGGCAAACGATTTACTTAAAGAAATAGGCATAATGGGGCAGAACGGAAAAATAAAAAACGATATGGTACGAAAATACAATCAGATAGACCATTTCGTGGAGCTTATTGCTGATTACCTGAAAAAGATTGACGGGAAAATTGAGGTGCTCGATTGTGCCTGCGGAAAAAGCTATCTTTCCTTTGCACTTAATTACTATTTAAAGGACGTGTTAAAAAAGGATTGTCATGTAACGGGTGTTGACTACTCGGAGATTGTTATAGAGGCGTCAAAGAAAAGTGCAAAAAACTTAGGATATAATAACATGACCTTTGTAAAAGCGGATTTGACCACTTACATTCCCGAAAGAAAGCCCGACGTGGTTATCAGTCTCCATGCCTGCGATACGGCTACCGATATGGCAATCGGTGCGGCAATCAACGCAGGGGCAAAAGCGATTTTTGCCGTTCCCTGCTGTCACAAGGAGCTTCTCAGTCAGTATTCTTACGAGCCTTTTGCTCCGCTCTTAAAGCATGGTATATTCAAGGCAAGGCAGGCGGATTTAATTACGGATTCACTTCGCTGTCTGCTTCTTGAGGCTTCGGGATATTCCGTAACGGCACAGGAATATATTTCCCCCGTGGAAACTCCGAAGAACCTGCTGATAAAGGCATTCAAAGACGGTAAAAACGCAAAAAAGGCAACGAAAGAATATTTTGAACTCAAAAAAATGCTTGGAATTACACCCAAGCTTGAGACACTTATAAAGCTGGAGGCAGAATAATGGATTTTAGTGAAAAGACAGTAAAAAAAGAGTATATTTTTAAGGGAGAGGTAATAAATCTCCGTGTGGACACGGTGACAACACCTTCGGGAAATCTTGCTACGAGGGAGCTTGTGGAGCATCCCGGCGGTGTGTGCGTGGTTCCGCTGTTTGACGACGGAACAATAATCATGGAGTGGCAATATCGCCGTCCCTTTGATACGAATACATATGAAATCCCGGCAGGAAAGCTCCATTACGGGGAAGACCCTCTGGAATGCGGAAAGCGTGAGCTTGAGGAAGAAACAGGATATTGTGCGAGAAATTATACATATCTGGGCAAAATGTACCCCACTCCCGGCTTTTGCGGTGAGGTTGTGCATATGTATCTGGCAACAGATTTGTACGAGGGAAGCGTAAACCGTGACGAGGACGAATTTATGGAGCTTGAAAGAGTGCCGCTTTCAGAGGTTACGGACAAAGTACTAAGCGGAGAAATCGTAGATGCAAAGACCTGTATTGCGATTTTGAAGGTGAACGAGATGAAAAACAGAGGAATGATTTGATGAAGGTTTCATTCTATGCATTGGGCTGTAAAGTGAATCAGTATGAGATAGATTGCTATGCGAAAATTTTTGCCGACAACGGCTGGGAAATCGGAAGCTTTTGTGAAAAATGCGATGCATATGTAATTAACACCTGTGCAATAACGAATATCGGAGAGAGAAAAAGCAGGCAGATAATACGCCGTGCAAAGAAGCAAAACCCCGATGCAGTAATAGCCGTAACGGGGTGCTATGCACAGACTAAAGCCGAAGAAGTAAAAAGCATGAGTGAAGCAGATGTGGTGCTGGGTACGGCTAACCGTGCTCATATATGCCGCCTTGTGGAAGCTAAAATAAAGGGCGAGGATATAGACCTCCTCTCTGATATAATGAAGGAAAGGGACTATGAAGAATTAGAGTGCGAGGGAAAAACCGAGCGTACACGTGCCTATATAAAAATTCAGGACGGTTGCGATAATTTCTGTTCCTACTGCATAGTGCCCTATGCCCGTGGACCTGTGAGAAGCCGAAAGATAGAGAACATTGTCCCCGAAGCAAAGAGATTGGCAGAGGCAGGCTTTCGCGAAATAGTTCTGACGGGAATCAGCGTTGCCTCCTACGGCAAGGATTTAAAAGACGGCAATACTCTGAAAAATGTTATAGAAGAAGTCTGCAAGGTGAACGGCATTGAAAGAGTACGTCTGAGCAGTATTTCACCAAATATTTTTGATGGCGAATTTATAGATTTCATTGCAAATGAAAAGAAAATGTGCCGACATTTTCATATATCCCTCCAGAGCGGAAGCACAAGTGTGCTTAAACGCATGAACAGAAAATATAGTGCAGAGGAATATCTTGAAACAATAGAGAGAATACGTGAGGCTATGCCGGATAGCGGAATTACTACGGATATTATCTGCGGATTTCCCGAAGAAAGCGATGAAGAATTTATTGAAACTATGGAATTTGTGAAAAAAGCACGCTTTTTAAAGGTGCACGTTTTTCCCTATTCCGAAAGAAGCGGGACTGTTGCGGCACGAATGGAGCAGATTCCTCATAGTATTCGTGAAGAGCGTGCGGCAAAGCTTTCAAAGCTTACGGAGGAAATTGCAAAAGAGGTTGAAAAGAGCTTCATCGGACAAAGCCTTGCGGTGCTTTTTGAGCAAGTACAGGGCGAATATGCCGAAGGACTTGCAGGGAACTACCTGCGTATTTACGCAAAAGGCACAGAAGACCTCACGGGCGAAATCCGAAACGTGAAAATAAAAGAATATAAAGACGGAAAAATATACGGCGAAATAATAAAGTAGTATGTAAAAACCCAATCCCTATGCTGATTAAAGCAGGGGATTCTGTTTTTTTGCGACACTTTGGGGACTGTCCCCAAAGTGTCGCACCGTTTTTGAGGAAAACAGCGATTTTTCCCTTAAAAGTCTTTACAAAGAACTAAAAAAGCGGTACAATAATATACAATGGAATAACTGTGGGAACAAGGGAGGGAGGAAGCTTGAAAAAGGGCGATATATGCTTAATAATATTGGCTGTTATTTTCCTTGTGATGTGGTTTATCCCCAAGGAACAGGGCGGCGAAGCGGCAATTTACGTAGACGGAAAAATATACAAGCGGATTTCCCTTGAAAAGGACAGCGAAACAGCCGTAAGCAGTGAATTTGGGGAAAACACGGTTTTGGTAAAAAATGGTGTTGTTACAATAGTTCATGCCGATTGCCCCGATAAGCTTTGCGAAAAAGAAAAAGTTGATTCTTCGGGAGGAAGCATTGTATGCCTTCCAAACAGGTTAAGTATAATTATAGAAAACACCAAATCAGAAAATAAAGCGGATGTGCTATTATGATAAAAACAAAGGATATTACAAGGACGGCGGCACTTACAGCCGTGGCGGTACTTTTGGGATATGTGGAAAGCCTCTTTCCCCCCATTGCCGCAGGGGTAAAGCTCGGACTTGCAAACACTGTGGTTTTGGCTTCCCTTTATACGCAGAGCGTGGGAAAGGCTTGGGTTGTTGCAATTTTAAAGGTGCTTTTATGCATGATGCTGTTTGGTAATGCTTCGGCATTTTTATATAGCCTCAGCGGTGCACTTGTAAGCGTATGCGTAATGAGTATTGCGAAAAAGACGGGGCAGTTTTCCCTTGTGGGAGTAAGCAGCTTAGGTGGAGCTTTTCATAATATGGCACAACTTTTGTGTGCATATTTCATTATAGGAAAGGGCGTGCTTTTTTATATGCCCGTGCTTTTGCTGTCGGGCGTTGTATGCGGAATCCTTACGGGTATTGCCGCACATATTATTGTGAAAAGGAGGGATTTGTTTGGCGAGGAATGATTATTTGCATTTATCGGAGGAAAAATCACGTGAAATTGAAGAAAAGTTAAAGCTTCCCTTAAAGCAGGTCGTAAGGCGGAATAATGAGCGTGACCGTGCCAAAATATGGCGGCCGTGCTACGTCCGTGATATAGAAAAAATCCTCCACCACCCTTATTACAATCGCTATACCGATAAAACGCAGGTGTTTTCCTTCTTTAAGGATGACGATATTACACGCCGTGCTCTCCACGTACAGTTGGTATCAAGAATTGCCCGTAACATCGGTCGGCTGTTGGGGCTTGACCTTGACCTTGTCGAGGCTATAGCTTTAGGACATGATATCGGGCATACGCCATTCGGACACGCAGGGGAAAGGCTTTTGAGCGAAATATACCACTGCCGTACGGGAAGATATTTTAATCACAACGTACACAGCGTAAGGGTATTGGATAAAATGTTTAATCTTAATATCAGCCTTGATACCTTAGACGGAATCCTTTGCCATAACGGGGAGCTTGAGCTTCGGGAATATTCTCCGTCGCCCATTTCGGGCTTTGATGAGTTTGATGAAAAGGTGGAGGGCTGTTATATTGACCGTGATAATGTAAAGAAGCTTATTCCCTCAACCTTGGAGGGGTGTGTGGTACGTGTCAGTGATATAATAGCGTACATCGGCAAGGACAGGCAGGATGCGGAGCGTGCAGGGGTAAAGGTTCCCTACGCAGGCACAGACAATTCCCATATGATAAATAACTTCGTGGTAAATATTGTGGAAAACAGCTTCGGCAAGGACTCAATCAGAATGGACGAAGAATACTTTGAAGCTCTGAAAAAGGCAAAAAGTGATAACTATGAGCGTATTTATCTCGCTGACAGCGTAAACGAGCAGTATAACACCTGCCTTAAGACAATGTTTGAGTTGCTTTATGAAAGACTTATAAAGGATTTGGCGGATAAGGACAGCCTTATTCACCGACATCATATTGATTATGTGAATACACGCAGGGGATATTATAAGTCCGAAACGCCTTACGAGGAGGAAAATACTCCCGATGATATTGTGACGGACTTTATTGCATCGATGACGGATGACTACTTCATAGATATATGTTCTCACCTCTTACCGGATGCACCCACTGTAAAATATAAAGGATACTTCGATAAATAAGAAAGGAAAATTATTATGGATAACAAAAAAATGGCAGAGCTTTTGCTTCCTGATATTACAAAAACACCCGAATATTATGAAAGCCTTTACCCTGAAAGAAACCTTCCCGAAGGAGCAAAGGTTACAAGACTTGGTCCCAGCCCCACAGGCTTTATTCATTTGGGAAATCTTTTCGGTGCAATCACCGATGAAAGATTGGCTCACCTTAGTGACGGTGTGTTCTATCTTCGCATAGAAGATACTGATAACAAGCGTGAGGTTGAGGGTGCTGTAGATGTTGTTATCAATACTCTGCGTTATTTCGGCGTGGAGTTTGACGAGGGTGCTACAAGCGATGGTGAAAAGGGCAATTACGGCCCCTACCGCCAGAGACAGCGTGCAGAAATCTATCAGACCTTTGCAAAATGGCTTATTGAGCAAGGTATGGCATACCCCTGCTTCTGCACCGAGGAGGAGCTTAGTGCGATGCGTGAAAAGCAGACAGAGCTTAAGGAAAACTTCGGATACTACGGCAAATGGGCAGTGCACAGAAATATTACAGTTGAAGAAGCACAGAAAAACATTGAGGAAGGAAAGCCTTTCGTGCTTCGTTTCCGTGCCCCCGAAAACACAGGTAAGACCTTTACCGTCAAGGATGCAATCCGCGGTGAGCTTACCATGCCCGAAAATGAACAGGACGTGGTTATCCTTAAATCGGACGGAATACCCACGTACCATTTTGCTCACGTAGTTGACGATCATCTGATGCGTACCACCCACGTAGTACGAGGTGAGGAATGGCTTGCAACGCTTCCCATTCACGTACAGCTTTTCAGAGCTATGGGCTGGAAAGCACCTACTTACTGCCATACTGCACAGCTTATGAAGATTGACAATGGTGTAAAGCGTAAGCTCAGTAAGCGTAAAGACCCTGAGCTTTCCCTTGATTATTATAAGAGCGAGGGTTATCTTCCCGGAGCGGTGTGGGAATATCTCATGACCGTGCTTAACTCAAACTATGAGCAGTGGAGAATGGACAACCCTAAAAGCGATGTGAAAGAATTTGAATTTACCGCAAAGAAAATGGGAATCAGCGGTTCACTCTTTGATATAGATAAGCTTAACGATGTCAGCAAAAATTATCTTGCAACCCTTGACAGCGAAACTGTTTATGACTATATTACCGCATGGGCAAAGGAATGTGACGAAGAATATTATAACCTCCTTACCCGTGACAAGGCTTTTGCAATCGGCATGATTGGTATAGGCAGAGGCGGAGAAACGCCCCGTAAGGATATCAGCCATTGGAAGCAGTCCAAGGATTTCTACAGCTTTTTCTTTGACGAGCTGTTCAAAATTGAGGATAGCTACCCCGAAAACGTTTCTGAGGAGGACAGAAAGACAATCCTTTCAAAGTACATGGAAACATACGACCATAGTGACGACCAGTCCACATGGTTTTCAAAGGTTCGTGCAATCGGTGAGGAGCTTGGATATGCACCTCAGCCCAAGCTTTACAAGAAGAATCCCGAAAGCTATAAGGGGCATGTAGGTGATGTCAGCGGAGTAATCCGTGTTGCTGTAACAGGAAGGGGAAACTCTCCCGACGTGTGGTGTATTCAGCAGGTATTGGGTGAAGAACGCACCATGGAGAGGATAAAGAGAGCATATGAGCAGAAATAAAAAGCTTGCCATAGTTTTTTCGGTGATGACCTGTGCGATTATTCTTCTTGTCATAATGCTTGTGAGGGAATATGGCATGGGAAACGAGAAGAAGCCCGTAATAGATGAGCCGTCAAAAATTACCGTTACCCTTAAAGCGGTGGGCGATAATCTCATTCATTCACCCATATACAACTCCTGCAAAACGGAGGACGGATTTAATTTTGACGGACTTTATACTCACATTACCCCTCACATTAAGGAGGCAGATATTGCCGCCATAAATCAGGAGACGATTTTTGTGGATTCCGTGTCGGCACTAAGCGGTTATCCTGCTTTCGGTACACCGCCCGAAGTTGGGGAAAGTGTGGTAAAAGCAGGCTTCAACCTTGTAACACACGCCACGAATCATACCTATGATAAAGGTGCGGACGCCGTTTTCCATACGATAGATTTTTGGAAAAGGCATAAGGGTGTAACAGTTATCGGAATAAATGAAAATCAGGATATGCAGGACAGTATCACAATCTGGGAAAAGGATAATTTAAAAATTGCACTTTTGAACTTCACCTATGGGCTTAACGGTTACAGACCGTCTGCCGACAAATCATATCTCATAAATATATTCGGCAGAGGTGAGAGGGAGGAAGAACTTCTTTCCAAAGCGGAGGAAGATGCCGATATTACAGTGGTATTTTTGCATTTTGGCACGGAGTATACCCATAAGCCGACAAAATCGCAAATAAGCGATGTGGAGTTTTTGACAGAGGGCGGTGCCGACATTATTATCGGCACACACCCCCATGTGATTCAGCCTGCGTGCGAGCATATTTCCGAAAACGGAAATAGGTCGGTGGTTTTCTACAGCTTGGGTAATTTCGTTTCCAATCAGAAAGAAAATCCTAAAATTCTCGGAGGCATGGCAAATGTCACAATCAGTAAAGAGGGCGATAATGTAAGCATTGATAGCTACGAAATGCTCCCGACCGTTACCCACAGGGAAAACGGAATGTACAGCGTGTATATGCTGAGCGATTATACCGACGAGCTTGCAAAGAAAAATACCAGAGGAAGCTCGCTTTCAGTAGAGAAGCTTCAAACTATGTTTGACGATGTAATGAGTATTGAGGTAAAGTAAATGACTGAATTACCCAAGCGAAAACAAGTAAGGTTAAAAAATTATGATTACTCCAAGAACGGATATTATTTCATAACGGTATGTACCCACAACAGGCAAAGGTTGTTTGGTGAAATCGTAGGGGCGACCCTATGTGGTCGCCCGAATAATCCGCACAAAATGACGGAGAAATGGTTGTTGGAATTGGAAAATAAATTTTTTGATGTAAAAGTATGCGAATATGTAATAATGCCCGATCATGTACATTGTATCATATCCAAAACGGGCGACCACGCAGGGTCGCCCCTACGCGATATTGTAGGATGGTTTAAGACGATGACAACAAATGAATACATTGCAGGTGTAAAGAATAATTTGTTTTTGCCGTTTGATAAAAAAATGTGGCAACGCAACTATTACGAACATGTTATCCGTGACGAAAATGATTATATCGAAAAGGCACAATATATGTTGAACAACCCATTGAAGTGGGAATTGGAGTATAAAGAATAATTTAAAAAGCCATATTTCTAAGGAGCTTTTTCCCTTAGAAATATGGCTTTCTTGCGGGCGGATAATATCCGCCCCTACGAATTTTATAATTTCGTTGTAAATGAAACAGCCTTACCGAGTATACGAATATTCTTCGCCTGCTTTTTTGTATATACAATAGGTTTATATTTGGGATTTTCCGAAACCAAGGATATCGAGTCGGGAGACTGATAAACTCTTTTGAGTGTAGCTTCATCGTCTACCAAAACTGCGGCTATCTCGCCATCATCTATTGATTCCTGCTTGCGAATGAAAACTACATCACCGTCCTTTATACCTGCACCTGTCATGGAATCTCCGTGGACACGCAGGCAGAAATCAGCTCCGCAGTCATCAACAGGGGAATAATATTCGTATTCCTCCGAGGCAAAAATCGGCTGCCCTGCCGCAATTTCTCCAAGAAGCGGTAATTTTTTTCTGCTTATTTTCATTGCGGCTTCAGGAAGGGCATCTTCCTCCCAGCCCATCAGATAGGAGGGGGTACAACCAAAAATTTTAGCCATCTCAAGCACTGTTGCGTGCTTGGGATTTTTTATTTCTCCGCTTTCATAACGCTGTACTGTAGCTTCCTTAACGCCAAGTGCATTGGCAACGTCCAAAAGAGTCATTCCGAGTGCTGTACGCCGTTCTTTAATTCGTTCATATAATTTCATAAAAATTTTCCTTTCATTATTACTTGGAAAAAGCTATCTCTACAACGATTATAACACAACTTACTTAAAATGCAAGAAAAATTTTAAAAAACTTACGTAAAAAGTATTGACTTTCGTCATTTCGTGTTTTATACTGACTTACGTAAAACGTAAGAAAAGAAAAATACTTACATGAAAGGAAAGAAGTATTATGGAATATGAAGGCAAATTTTGTGTTGTATGCGGAAGAAGAATACCTGAGCTTTCACGCCGCAAGAAAACCTGTAGTGATTTTTGCCACAGACGCAAGAAATGTGGCTATGCCCCGTATTTAGGGCACGATAAGCTCCCTTATGATGATTTAACTGCTATCCAGCAGGAGGCACACAAAAAGGGCATGAGCTACGGTCAATATATGGCACAGCGTTTCAATGAGAAAGGGGGAGGTCAGATATGCCGATGATAATTCAATGTCCTTTTTACAAAATGGACAGCCATCTCAAGCTTTACTGTGAGGGATGCAGTATGAAGTTTCCCGATATGACGGCACGAAGAGATTACATAGAGAATTTCTGTGCAAATCACATTAACTGGCAAAAATGCAGCATTGCACACTTGATGCAGTGCTACTATGACAGAAAGGAAGAAAAATAATGAATTACAAAAACGAGATTATGCGTAGGGATAAACGCATAGAAACCTACAAAAATGAGGCCATAGAGCTTAGGGAAGAAATTACGGCATTAAGACAGCTTCTTGATTGTGCGGCGGCAAGCATTGTGCTTCTGACAAAGGAGAAGGGCGGAAAGGTTACCTTGTCTAAAACCCAGGTCAGTGAGGCTCTTAGTAAGTATCACCTTAGTGCAAAGCGTGACAAGGACGGAAACTACGAGCTGGAGATAAAAGAGGAATGAACATTATCTGGACACCTCAGCCCAGACAGAGAGCTTTTATGCAGAGAAAGGAAACGGAAGCTCTCTACGGCGGTGCGGCAGGCGGAGGAAAAAGCGACTGTGCAATAGCAGAAGCACTACGTCAGGTGCATATACCTCATTATCGTGGGTTGATTTTAAGAAAAACCTACCCACAGCTTTCGGAAATGGTGGACAGAAGCCGTGAAATATATTCTCCTGCATTTCCCGATGCCAGGTTTAACGACCAAAAGCACTGCTGGACATTTCCTTCGGGAGCGAAAATCTACTTCGGAGCCATGCAGCACACAAAGGACAGAACGAATTATCAGGGAAAACGCTATGATTTTATAGATTTTGACGAGCTGACGCATTTTACTTGGGACGAATACAGCTATCTTTTCAGCCGTAACCGCCCAAACGGCCCCGGAACACGCTGTTACATCAGAGCACAGGCAAACCCCGGTGGAATAGGGCACGGCTGGGTAAAGGAACGCTTTATTACGCCTGCTCCGCCAATGACGCCTATTTACGATGAGGTAAAGATAGTATTTCCCGACGGAAAAAGCGAGCTTCGCCGTCAAAGCAGAATTTTTGTTCCATCGAGTGTTTTTGATAACAAAATTCTGATGCAAAATGACCCTGATTATATTACAAGGCTTGCCTCGCTTCCCGAAAATGAGAAAAAAGCACTTCTCTATGGAGATTGGGACAGCTTTTCGGGACAGGTTTTTACGGAATGGAGAAATAATCCCGACGGATATGAAAACCGCAGGAATACTCACGTAATAAACCCTTTTAAAATTCCTTCATCGTGGAAAATATACCGCGGATTTGATTTTGGTTATTCACGTCCGTTTTCCGTGGGCTGGTATTGCGTGGATCATGACGGCAGATTGTATAGGATTAAGGAGCTTTACGGGTGCACAGGCACTCCCAACGAAGGTGTGAGATGGGAGCCAAGTCGGATTGCGAAGGAAATCAAGCGTATCGAAAATGAAGATATTAATCTTCGCGGTAAGTATGTAAACGGTATTGCAGACCCTTCCATTTTTGATGAAAGCCGCGGAGAAAGCGTAGGCAGGCTGATGGAAAGGGAGGGCGTGTACTTTGAAAGGGCAGACAATACCCGTATAGCAGGAAAAATGCAGCTTCACAACAGGTTTGCATTTGATGATGAGGGTATTCCCATGCTTTACATATTTTCCACCTGTAAGCATTTTATAAGAACAGTTCCTGCCCTCGTTTACAGTCAGGTTGATGTTGAGGACATAGACACAACCGCAGAGGATCACATATATGATGAGGTTCGCTATATTGCCATGGCAAACCCAATAAATCCGCCTCCCAAAAAGCAGCCGCAGATAATGTATGATCCCCTTAGCACAGATGATTACCGGCACTATAACTATTACAGATTGGGATGATGGAATGAAGAGAAAAAAATATGACTGGAAAGCGATTAAAACCGAGTTTGTTACGGGAGAGGACAGTGCGTCAGCTCTTGCAAAAAAACACGGAGTTAATAAGACTACACTCTACCGCCATTATCAGATAGAGCGTTGGAGTGAAGCAAGGCAGGAATACAGAGAAAGCGTTATGGAAAAGTGTGCCGACAATGCAGCCTGTATAGCGGCAATAAAGCTGGCAAAGGAAATTGATATAGCAGACAAGCTTTCCGATGTTCTTAATGAAGCAATCGAGGATAAAAAGCAATTTTACAGATATATTGTAAAAGAAAAGAACGGAAGTGACAGCGGTGAGGAGGAACGCATATTCGGGAAAATGGATATGCAGTCACTCAATAATGCGATAAAAGCACTTTCCGCACTTCAGGAAATAAAATGCGTGATGTACGGAATTCTGACCCCCATCGAGGAAAGAAAGCTTCAGCTTAGTCAGGAAAGAACGCCGGAAGGTGAAGAAGCAGCAGAAACGGGAGTGGTGATACTGCCCCCTGTGGAAGAAGATTAATTACAAAGGAGAGGAAAAAATTGAAGATAAGTAGTTTTTTTGCCCCCAAAAGTAATTTTGCCTCAAAACGAAAAATCGGAGAAAGCGAAATTGCAATGGCAGGGCAGATACTAAAGGATTACAAAAATGCCAAGGCAGTAATGGAAGAAAGAATTGTAGAAAACGAGCAGTGGTGGAAGCTCAGGCACAAGGACTACAGCAAGGAAGGGTCAGAAAAAAAGGATGGGGGAAGCAGCAGTGCATGGCTCTTTAACGCCCTTGCAAATAAACATGCCGATGCTATGGACAGCTTTCCCGAAGCAACCGTTCTTCCGAGAGAAAAGGACGATGAGGATGAGGCAAAGAAGCTTTCAGCCATTATTCCGGCAATTATGGAGCATAACAATTTTGAGGAAATATACTCAAATAACTGGTGGTACAAGCTCAAGCACGGCTGTTGTGCATATGGGGTTTTCTGGAATAGCGAGCTTGAAGGTGGGCTTGGTGATATTCAGATAAAGAAAATTGACCTTTTGAATATCTTTTGGGAGCCGGGTATTACAGATATTCAAAAAAGCAGGAATCTTTTTATTGTAAGCCTTCGTGACAGAGATATTTTGGAGTGTGAATACCCTTCCCTTCGGGAAAAGGATTTGGGAAACAGTGTTGACATAAAAGAATACATTTATGACAGCAGTGTTGATACATCGGGGAAAGTCGCAGTTGTAGACTGGTATTATAAAATAAGAAATGAGAACGGCAAAACAATTCTTCACTACTCTAAATTCGTGGGTGAAAATCTGCTTTTTGCCTCCGAAAATTTGGAGGAATATGCTCATAGAGGTTGGTACGACCACGGGGAATATCCCATAGTTCTTGACAGCTTATTCCCAGAAGAGGGAACGCCTGCAGGCTTTGGATTTGTGGCAGTCACAAAGAATCCGCAGATGTATATTGATAAGCTTAATGATGCCATTTTAGAAAATACGCTGATGGCATCAAAGCCCCGATATTTTGCAAAAATCAGTGCAGGAGTAAATGAAAACGAATTTCTCGACTGGTCACGCCCCATAGTGCACGTTGAGGGGGATATTAACGAGGAAAGACTACGCCCCATCAGCGTGATGCAGCTTCCGCCCAGCAGTATGGAATTGCTTCGCATGAAAATAGACGAGCTAAAGGAAACAAGCTCCAACAGTGACTTTAACCGAGGTGCCGCCGTAAATGGCGTAACTGCGGCATCGGCAATAGCCGCACTTCAGGAAGCCGGAAATAAGGTAAGCCGTGATATGCTCAAGGCAACTTACCGTGCTTATACCAAGATAAATTATCTGTGTATAGAGCTTATCCGTCAGTTTTACACGGAGCTTAGAAGCTTCCGCATAAATAATCCGGACGGAGGGTACGAGTTTACGCAGTATAGCAATACAAACATCAGAATTTCTCCAAGTGAACAAGGGGGAAGAAAAAGCGTATTTGATATTGCAGTAAAAACACAGAAAAAAAGTCCCTACAGCCGGCTTTCACAAAATGAGCTTGCAAAGGAGCTTTTCAACATAGGGTTTTTTGATCCTCAGAATGCGAAGCAGTCATTAAGTGCTCTTGAAATTATGGATTTTGACGGTAAAGCGGCAATTGAAGCAAAAATAAGGGAAATAGCTAATTATGAAAGGATAAATTAACATGAAAAAACAAGAAGAAATGCTTGCAATCTCTGCCGAAAGCGCGCAGAGCGGAGATAGTAAAGAGGCTGAAAAAATGGCAGCAGACAGCCGGCTGCCGTCGGGCGAAAATGGTCTTGCCGCCGAAGATACAAAAACCAAGGAGGATGAATTTCGTGCCCTTATTAAAGGCGAATACAAGGAGCAATTTAATAAAGCGGTGCAGAAAATCATCACAAAAAGATTAAAGGAGGTGAAAGGAATGAAGGAAACATCAGAAAAAACTGCGAGAGTTATAGAAAGACTCCTTGCCGAGAACAATTATCTCAAAGAGGAACAAACAAGAAGGGCACAGGATACACAGGTTAATTCTCTTGTGACCGGGTGGAAACAGCAGGCAGAGGAAACTAAAAAGGTATATAGTGATTTTGACCTTAAGAAGGAAATTCAAAACCCTGAATTTTGCAGACTTTTAAAGCTTGGAGTGGGCATGAAGACCGCCTATGAGGTTCTCAATATTGACTCCATTTTGGACAAAAATTCAAAGAATGCAGAAAAAATGGTGGTAGAGTCAATCAGACTTAAGGGAAACCGCCCCGTTGAAAACGGAAGCGAGGATGCAGGCGGAATTATTCTTTCAAGCAATGTTTCAAAGCTTAATAAAAAGCAGAGAGCAGAGCTTGCAAAGAGAGCAGCAAAGGGAGAAAGAATCAGTTTCTGAGGAAACCTCAGAACTAATGCGGAATTCGGAATGAGGAATGCTGAATTATGGAAGATTTTCGCATTTGCGAAAATCCTCTTTCACTCCGCACTCTGCACTCCGAACTCCGAACTAAAAAAATGAACGGAGTGAATGAAAATTATGTTTAAGTTTAATTTGCAGCATTTTGCTGCAGGCAATGTTGTGCATACCTCCAACGGTATTGCAAATTCCAATACAGGTGAAATAGCTTCATATGGTGAAGCAGGCGGTCTTTCAAATGAAATGAAGACCTATTATTCAGATTATCTTATTGATATGGCAGAGGCTAAGCTGGTGCATGACCAGTTCGGGCAGAAGTGTACAATTCCCAAAAACGGCGGTAAGACTATTGAATTCCGCAAGTATGACCCCCTTCCCAAGATGACTACACCTCTTGTGGAGGGTGTAACTCCCGACGGTCAGAAGATGGAGCTGGGCGTTGTAAGGGCAGAGGTTAAGCAGTACGGTGGCTTTATTGAGCTTTCAGACATTCTTATGCTTGCGGCTATTGATAACAATCTTGTTCAGGCAACCAAACTTTTGGGCGGTCAGGCAGGAAGAACCCTTGACGCAATCACAAGAGAGGTTCTCTGCGGTGGTACAAACGTACAGTTTGCCGAAGGACAGGTTGCATCAAGAGCACTTCTTACAGGTGGTGAGGAATCGGGTAATCACTATCTGACAGTTGACAGTATAAGACGTGCAGTTCGTTATATTAAGAAAATGAACGCAGAAACGATTAACGGAAGCTATGTGGGTATTATCCACCCGGATACGGCTTACGACCTTATGAGTGACCCCAAGTGGATTAACGTCAAGACTTATTCCGACCCCGAGGGTATCTATCAGGGTGAAATCGGTAAGATCGAAAACGTAAGATTTGTTGAAAGCTCCGAAGCAAAGGTAATTCACGCGGAAGACCTCTGCAAAGAAAGCAGAATTCTTACCGTTGCCACCTACACTTCTCTTTCTTCTGCAGGAAGCGTTCCTGCAGGATATGGTGAAGGTACTTTGCATAAGCTCGTAGTAGAGGAAACTCTTACTAACGAAGATGCAAAGAGACTCATTGATGCAAACATTCAGATGGGCGTTGATGACACTATTGAAGTCTTTCATGTAGACGGCGTTGATGCGGAAGGAAGCATACTTTATCTTCACGAAGAACCTGTCAATACTCCCTCAAGGGGTGATATTCTATACCCCGGAGAAGCAGGCTTTAAGGGCTGTGACGTTTATGTAACCCTTATTATCGGTGACAACGCTTACGGTACTACAGAAATTTCAGGCGGTGGTTTGCAGCACATTGTAAAGCAGCTTGGCTCCGCAGGAAGTGCTGACCCCCTTAATCAGCGTGCTACAGCAGGCTGGAAGGCTACAAAGGCAGCAGTAAGACTTGTAGAACCTTATATGATTCGTATTGAAACTGCAAGTACATTCGGTAACTAAATTTAAAATATACGTTCTGCGGCATTAAAGCCGCAGAACGTAATAAAACACAGGAGGAATATTTTATGGCAACTAAAAATACTTTGGAAAAAACAAAGGCAAAGGTCGTTGATGAAAATTCATTGGTGGAAATTGAGCTTTTCCGTGACAATAAGGACTACAAGGACAATGTTTTTGTAGCAGTGAACGGAGAAAGCTGTGTAATTGCTCGCGGCAAAAAAGTGAAAATCAAAAAGAAGTTTGCGGACATAATCGCCCTTTCCATGAAGCAGGACGTAAAGACCGCCCGTCTTATGGAGAGTACGTCCGATGAATTTTTTGCCCAGGCAGCCGCAAGAAATATTTAAAGGGAGGTAGTGCCTATGGCAAGCTTTAATCTCGGAAGAATAAAAGGCGATAAAGGTGATAAGGGTGACACAGGTGCAAAGGGCGACAAGGGCGAAAGAGGAGAAAGAGGCGAGAAGGGAAGCGATGCCCCCATTCCCGTTTTTACAATAGGTGACACAAAGACGCTTCCCTCCTCGGAGGAAGCCTATGTGGAATTAAACACAGAGGATATGTTAAATCCCGTTCTCAACTTTTCCATTCCACGCGGTCATGACGGAAAAGATGCTGACGGCGACATGAAGTCGGCAGTATATGATTCCGAGGGAATAAATCAGGATATATTTGCTTACGCAAGAAATCTTGCAGATGCCTGCATGAAAAAAGACGGCGGAAGGCTTTCGGGTGCACTTGATGCAGGGGAAAACTCCCTGACAACGCCTTGTGTGCGTAATGTGTCGATTACCACAACCCTGCCCGAAAGCGGAGCAAACGGCGATATTTGCATTATATTAGAGGAAGAAAGCGGCAAAAAGCTTGGCGATTGTGCAGTGGGTACTTCGTTTTTGGTAAAAGAGGGAGAAACCGAGTGTGAATATATCATTATCGGAAAAAACTTTCATGGGGAAAACAGTGTTACGCTTCTAAGAAAGCACCTTACAGACATAGTTCTTCAACTGGACACCAGTGCCCGTACGTCATATGTTATGAGCGATACTGATGTATTCCTTGAAACAATGTATATAAATCTTTTCCCGGAAAGAATAAGAAAGCTTCTCGTTCTCACAAATATTGAAAACGGTTTTATGCGTAAATGCTTTCCTCTCGCTTATACGGAGCTTTATTCCATGGAGTATTTTTCCTCCGCTGACTTGAGAGGTGCTACAAAAAAAGGAACTTCCGTAAAAGGCGTATACTTTACAAGAAGCATATCCGATAGCAACAATGCCTATGGTGTGTCAGATGTAGGAAATTTTACCACTCTCAGAAAGGCAGCACAATACCCTTTAAGACCGGCAATAGTGCTTCCTTATGATACCGTGGTAGAAAATACCGAGTATGAATCATCTCCGGCAGTAAAGCTGTATGATGCCTCCATTGGTGTATATGTCTTTGCAGACGGAAAATGGAAGGAGTGCAAGAGTAATGCGTACAATTAACTCTGTAATAGAGAATACCGCAAAACTGCACCCCGACACTATCCCCGATGAGATTAAGTGCCGATGGCTAAGCGAGCTTGACGGAAAAATAATGCGTGAAACCATGCAAAAAAATGAATTTAAGCCGTATTCTTTTCCCGAAGATGGGGAAAGAGAGCTTGTGGTGGGAGAGCCTTACGACAACATATACGAGCTGTACCTTATTGCCATGAGCGACTTTTTCAGCGGAGAAATGGCAAACTACAGTGCATCTGCTATTTTGTTCGAGCAGGCATATTCGGAATTTCGGAAAAATTACCTCAGAAACAATCTCCCGCCCAGACAAAATTTTATATGTTAAGGAGGGGTAGGTATGCATCTTCCCATAATTAAAGGTGGCAGCAGGTATAAAAAGAGCACCACATACTTCGGAGGCATCAATATGCTTCAGGATTTTTCAGAGGGTGAGCTTTGTGAGTGCAGCGGAATTTCTCATATGAGCTTTCCTGCCATTACCCAAAGGCAGAAAAGCGAGATGGTTTTTGAGTGCAATGCCCCCTCCGCTATGATTTTCGGAAAAAAGGAATGTATCGCCGCAGACGGAGGCTTGTACTACGACCGCAAAAAGGTGGCAACACTTACCCCCGGAAGAAAAAACCTTGTAATTTTGGGCGACAAAATCGCAGTTTTTCCCGACAAGATTTTTTACGATACCAAAACGGGAAGCACAGGCGACCTTCAGGGCGAGTGCAGAAGCCGGGAGGGTGTAACGGTAACCTTTTCCAAAAACTCTGTCAGTGTTCCCGCCGTTTACAATGAAGAAACAGTTTTGATGGAAAGACTTTCATTTTCCAAGGAAGCACAGATTTTCACTTACAGCACAGTGTCCTGTCAGAATGCGGAATATACTTTTTCGGGCTTCAAATTAATGAAGGTAGAGGAGCTTATTCCGGATGTCATATTCAGGGAAAAGTGCGAAAAAAATCAGTACAGGCGTGTTGTGAGTATTCGTGAGGACGAGGAAACAGGGCTCTATGTGATAGATAATGAGCTCATATCCGTAACAAACAGCATAAAAAATCTGTTTTCACAGCTAAAGGGCGGTGACGTAGTGGAAATATCGGGGTGTAAAAAATATACAAGTAATAACAAGACGGCACAAATTGTTTCCGCATCGCCATCAACTCTTCGGTTTGCCGATGAAACCTTTACAGAGGCAGAGGAAACCGCTGTAATTACAATTAAGCGTAAGATTCCCGATTTTTCCTGCGTATGCAGCTATGAAAACAGATTGTGGGGCTGTGAGGGAAATACTATATACGCCTCGGCACTGGGAGATATGACAAACTTTTTCATTTACAAGAATTTGTCTACCGACAGCTTCAGTGTAATGTCAAATTCGGCAGGAGATTTTACAGCCTGTGTCCCCTTTGGCAACTGCTGTTTGTTTTTCAAGGAGAACGGCTGTTTCAAGCTTTACGGAAACCGCCCGTCAAACTTTCAGCTTACCGAAAGCTACGGAGGCGGAGTTCTTGCTGCAGATTCAAAAAGCATCGTAAGCATCGGAGGCAGAATTATATACAAGGGAATCGGAGGAATTTATACCTTTTACGGTGGAGTACCCCAATGCATTTCCCAAAAACTGATGGGTATTAAAATGGAGAATGCCGCTTCGGGAAGCGACGGAAAGCGTTTCTATATTACTGCCGACACGGAGGAAGGCAGAGAGGAATTTGTCTGGGACATGGAAAGAAATTTGTGGAGCAAATCAGGGGTGAAGGACGTTATAGGTTATTCCTTCTATGGCGGAAATTTATATCGTCTGCAGCCTCACGGAGTGGAAAAGCTTTTAGAGGAAACAGATGATGAGGCACAGTGGAGTATTACTCTCTGCCCCTTTGATGAGGATTACTACAAGACCAAAAATTATACAAGACTCTATATAAGCGTACATCTTTTCCAAAATGCATACATAAGCACTCAGATAAGCTGTGATAACGGCCCTTGGATTGATGTTCATACCTGCTATGCAGATGAGAAGAAATATTTGAATATCCCCTGCGTTATAAAAAGCTGTCACAGCGTAAAGCTAAGGCTTTCCGGAAAAGGAAAGTGCCTTCTTGAATCCATAACAAGAGAATTTTCAGTTAATTAGGAGTGAGAGCTATGTTTATGCAACTATCGGACTTAAACGGAAAGTCAGCAGAGGAAGCCGTACGTATAATAGAGGATTATCTACGGTCAAACCAGGAGCTTTTGGAGTATATATTAACTCATCTTGACAGCTCCAACATTATTGAAATTGATTTAAGTAAAACAAACATTTATAAGGGGGATGAAAATGAGCTATAACAAAGATACCGACTATCAGGCAAAAATTAATGATGCGGTAAAAAAGGGCGACTATGAAAGTGCCGCCAAATATGAGAAAAGCCGAAATGAAAAGATTGACGGCGAGGGTCTTAGCGTTGCCAAAACAAATAATTACAGCGGCTGGCTTGACAAAACAGACTATTCTAATGTAATCCGCAATCAGATATCTACGGGTGCATCAAGAAAAGACGTTGCCGACACTCTTAAAAAGAGAATACAAAAGGCAAGCGGAACACAGGGGCTTAGTCAGTATGCATACGATGATGTTTATGATGCTGCCGTAAGATATATAAGGGGAAGCGACTTTTCCTATGCCGAGCGTGCTCCGCAGTACAGGGACAGCTACAGTGATGATATAAGTGAGCTGATAAGGGAAATCAGAAACATCAGGGATTTTAAATATAACCCACAAGAGGACGAGCTTTATAAGTATTATCAGGAGCAGTATAAGCGTGAGGGAAAGCGTGCCATGGAGGATCTTTTGGGAGAGCTTTCCGCAAATACGGGCGGTATTGCTTCAAGCTATGCGGCGACCGCAGCATCGCAGAGCCTTGATTATTACAATAAAAAGATGACCGACAAGATTCCGGAGCTTTACAGCAAAGCCTTTGACAAATATCTTGAGGAGATTGGAATCAAGGAAAAACAGCTGAGCATATTGGGAGAACTTTCGGATAAGGAATATTCAAAATATCTTGACGCCTTAAAGCAGTATAATACAGAGCGTGAATTTTCTTATGACGCCTATATCGAAAGCCTTGAAAACGAATATCGTCAGCGCGAGGAAGAGAGGGATATTCTTCGTGATGAAAGAGATTACGAGCTTCAGCTGCAGAAGCTTGAAGATGAGCGTCAGGAGGAAATGCGTAAAGAGGAACAGGATAAAATCGATAACGCACTCTTAAAGTGGAAGCAAAGCGGAATCCTTGATAAGGAGGGAGCAGAAATTCTGGGGCTTCCCGAAGGACTTCATACCAGCGACTACGACTACAAGAAGGCACAGCAGTATAAATTGTACTCAAGATAAGTTTATATTATCGCCTTAAAAAGAAAAAAAGACTTGCCATAAGCTCTAAAAAAGCTTATAATAATTCTTATACATAGGCGAAAGGATGAACATTATGTACAGGATTGCAGAAAAAGAGGTGCTTAATCCTACAGTTGTAAAAATGGTTGTTGAGGCTCCGCTTATTGCTAAAAAAGCACAGCCGGGACAATTTATTATCTTCAGAGCAAAGGAAGACAGCGAGCGTGTTCCGCTTACCATTGCGGATTATGACAGGGAAAAGGGCAGTGTTACCATAATCTTTCAGATTGTGGGAGCATCTACAATGGAGCTTAACACTCTTAATGCAGGTGACTATATTTCGGACTTTGTGGGTCCCTTGGGAACTCCAAGCAGGATTGACGGACTTAAAAAGGTTTTGGTTATCGGAGGCGGAGTGGGTTGTGCCATTGCATATCCCATAGCAAAGAAGCTTCATGAAAACGGTGCAGAGGTACACAGTGTAACGGGCTTCCGAAATAAGGATTTAGTAATTTTAGAGGACGAATTTTCTAAGGTGTCAGATGTTTTGAAAATTATGACAGATGACGGCAGCTACGGTGAAAAAGGTCTTGTTACAGAGGCACTTGAAAAGCTTATTGCCGATGGCAATAAATACGACGAGGTTATTGCTATCGGACCTCTTGTGATGATGAAGTTCGTTTCTCTTGCTACAAAAAAATACGGCATTAAAACTACGGTTTCCATGAATCCTATCATGGTGGACGGAACGGGTATGTGCGGAGGCTGCCGACTTACAGTTGGCGGGGAAACCAAATTTGCCTGTGTGGACGGCCCCGATTTTGACGGCCATTTGGTGGATTTTGACGAGGCTATGAGCCGAAGCGGTGTTTACAGAGAATTTGAAAGTATACGCCGTGAAGAGCATTGTAACCTCTTTAAAAAGGAGGTAGAGTGATATGCCGAATATGAATCCTGAAAAATGCCCCATGCCCTCACAGGAGCCGAACATAAGAAAGCGTAACTTTGACGAGGTAGCGACGGGCTATACCTACGAAATGGCTATAGAGGAAGCAAAAAGATGTCTTAATTGCAAAACCAAGCCCTGCCAAAGCAAATGCCCTGTGGCAATTGACATTCCGAAGTTTATAGAAAAGCTTGCCAACGAGGATATCAAGGGTGCTTATGAGGTTATATCGGAAAGCAGTGCTCTCCCTGCAGTGTGCGGCAGAGTATGCCCTCAGGAAAGCCAATGTGAAAGTGCCTGTGTTCGAGGTATAAAGGGTGAAAGCGTGGCAATCGGCAGACTTGAAAGATTTGTAGCCGATTATTGCAGAGAGCATTTTGAAGAAGAAATTCAAAAGCCCCTCTTAAACGGACACAAGGTTGCAATTGTGGGAGCAGGTCCATCAGGACTAACTTGTGCAGGTGACCTTGCAAAGCTTGGTTACTCGGTTACGGTTTTTGAGGCTCTGCATACCCCCGGCGGCGTTTTGGTATATGGTATTCCCGAATTTCGTCTTCCCAAGGCTATTGTTAAGGAAGAAATAACGAAGCTTGAAAAAATGGGCGTGAAGATTGAAACCAACATGGTTATAGGTAAGATAATAACCGTTGACGAACTCTTTGAAGACGGTTTTGAGGCGGTATACATAGCAAGCGGTGCAGGACTTCCCAGATTCATGAATATCCCGGGTGAGGCACTATGCGGAGTATACAGTGCAAATGAGTACCTTACACGTGTGAATCTGATGAAGGCATATTTGCCCGATTCAAAAACGCCTATTAAGAAGAGCAGCCGTGTTGCCGTGGTAGGCGGAGGAAATGTTGCAATGGATGCGGCAAGAAGTGCTATGCGTCTGGGTGCTGATGAGGTTTATATAGTCTACCGCAGAGGCATGGAGGAGCTTCCGGCACGAAAGGAAGAAATCGAGCACGCCATGGAGGAAGGAATTGTCTTTAAAACCCTTACAAACCCTGTCGGGATTTTGGGCGATGAGAAAGGCTGTGTACGCGGAATTAAATGTGTACAAATGGAGCTTGGCGAGCCTGATGACAGCGGAAGAAGACGTCCTGTCGTCAAAGAAGGAAGCGAGTTTGAGATTGAGCTTGATACGGTGATAATGTCGATAGGAACATCACCCAATCCTCTTATAAGGCAGACCACTCCCGGTCTTGAAACCAATCGCCACGGCTGTATCGTCACAAACGGTGATGACGGACTTACCTCCCGTGAAGGGGTATATGCCGGCGGTGATGCAGTGACAGGTGCGGCAACCGTAATTCTTGCAATGGGTGCAGGAAAGAGTGCGGCAAAAGCCATTGATGAATACATCAAAAATAAAATCTGAAATAAAAAAGAAGAATCCCTCATGAAACCACACTGTGGTTTTATGGGGGATTTTTAGTTAGGAGAAGTGAAATGAACGCTATTACAATAAATATCAAAGGGCAATTTATCAGCAAATCTACGAAAAACGCAGGTGCGGCAGGAAGTGCCAATGCTTGTGAATTAAAATTTATATTTGACAAAAGCTGGGAGGGCTTTGCCAAGAGGGTAATCTGGCGTGACAGCCACGGTGAAAATGAAACCTCCGTTATTCTGACTCCGCAAATTGCAACCGAAACCTCAGAATATTCTTCGTATATTCCGAAGGAAGCCACTGCAAAGACAGGCTGGTGCAGCTTTACGGTGGAGGGATATTACACTGCATCGCCCGACAAGGTTATGATGAGCGTGCGTGACTGCCTGTTTGTTTCTCATGCAGAGGGAGAGGGAAATATCTCCCCCGTAACAAAGAGCGAGGCAATGCAGCTTCAAAGTGAAATCGAGGAAATTATGCCGAAGGTAAATACCCTGATGGAGGAAACGAAAGGGGAAATATCAGCACTTTCTCAAAAGCTGCTTTTGTGGGAGGAATATAATTCAGAAACTCACTATGAGGCAGGAAACAAGGTTGCTTTTAACGGCTCGTCCTTTGTATGCAGACAAAACTGCATCGGAATATCGCCCGAAAATGAAGAATTCTGGCTTATGATAGCCGCCCGAGGATATCGTGGAAGCAAAGGAAACCAAGGACCGCAGGGAATCCGCGGAGAGGTGGGCGAAAAAGGCGATAAGGGTGATAAAGGCGACAAAGGTGACCAAGGAGAAAGAGGTGAGCGTGGTTTAAATGGCAGTGTTGTCCCCACAAACGGATTTTACAGCTTCAGCGTTGACGAAAACGGTGATTTGTGGGTAAGCTACCCCGACTCCGATAACGCTCCCGATATAGAACTTAACGAAAATGGCGAGCTTATACTTACGACAGACCAAAACGGTGAAACAGCATTTAATGTAGGTAAGGTAAAAGGTGATAAATTTACCTATTCTGATTTTACCGAGGAGGACAAGGACGAGCTTCTTATCCGTGCAATGCCTGAAATTGAAGCCGCTAACAAGGCGGCGTCCGAGGCAGTCAGTTCTGCGGCAAAGGCTCTTGTATCGGAGGAAAACGCTGCTGAATCGGAGGAAGTAGCAGCACGTGCCATGGAGGATTTGCTTGAAATGATAAACGGCGGGGATATAGTCCTCGCAACAGGGGGCAAGCTTCCGCTTTCCGCAATTCCTGCAACGGCAACACAGGAAATATATACCGTTTCAAATGAAGACGAGCTTACAAGCCTTACTGCACAGCGTGGAGATTTGGCAGAGCTTATCGAAGAAATTGACGGCGAGCAAACAATAACCAAAACATGGCAGTGCCTTGGCGATGCTTCCGTTCGTGAAAACTGGGTTGTGTGGGGTACAAGCTATGCAGTGCAATCGGGCAATGCAAATACTGCCGACAATGCCATAAATGCCAATATGATAAATAATCACCGCATTGTGGAAATGACCGAAGAAGAATTTTCATCGGCAGTCAAAGATGAAAACACCTATTATCTTGTGTATTAAGGCGGTGGTTAAATGATTTATGTAGGCGAAAATAAATCAATACTGTATAGAGGTGACTTTCACCCTGCCGGGCTTTACAAGGGTAATAAAAAGATAGCAGGGTACACAACGGAAAACTTCAGCGGCGAAGGCAGTGTAACCATTGAAAATTGCTATAATGATAATTTGCACAATACAGTTATACGCGGCAACAGTGTGCAAAACGGAACTCCCGGACTCAAAACCCCGGTCAGAGTACAAAGTGTGGGTGAATTTGTAACAGAGGGAGAATATGCAAGGAAGTATCAAGTAAGCATAACGGCATGCGGAGAAAACGGAGAATCTCAAAGCTTTGATATATATCTTGATGAGCCTTTGAGAAAAGTCGGAGGATATAGGGATTACATCGACTTTGAAAAAGGCACCGTTGTGAGGTACATAGCGGAGCTAAATCTGAAAAATGGAAATTACACGATAAACAATCAGCATTTCCTAAAAGGAACTAATACGAGCAGGACTTTAATCTCTGTAGCCGATAAACAACCAAACGGCGGTAATACCTCCTTGTTTTTATGCAATCGGGGACAGGGAAATCCGGATTATTATTGGTATTCTGATGTACCCGGTATTTGTGAACTCAAAAATTCAGCTCAAGGGGGATTCGTGTTCAGACTGCCAATAAGTGAAGTTCCGGAGCAGGGTTATTTTAATCAATGGATAGCTAATAACGATACAACCTTGGTTTATGTGTCAAAAACACCCAAAAATGAATCCGTTGAGCTTCCCACCCTTCCCACCTTTAAAGGGACAACAATATATGAGATTAATACAAGCATTTCTGCCGAAATTGGCGGAAGCTACAAAAAACAGGAGGTGAAATGATGAACGTCAGAAATACAATTTTAGCTTTTTTAGCAGGTTTAGCAAGTGTTTTTTCAGAAGTGTTGGGCGGTTGGGATTCTTTCCTTAAAGCCCTTGTGATGTTTATGATTGCGGATTACATAACGGGAATGGTTGTAGCTCTGGTTTTTCATAAGTCGCAAAAGACAAAAAACGGCGGAGCTTCAAGCAGTGTGGGGTATAAAGGCATAGTAAAAAAGATGTGCATTTTTATCCTTATTGCCCTTTCGGTACGTGTAGATGAAATCAGCGGTACGCATTATGTAAGAAGTGCAACCATTTTCTTTTTCCTGGGAAATGAGGGGCTTAGCGTAATTGAAAATCTGGCACTTATGGGAGTGCCTTACCCCGAATTTGTGAAAAAAGCGTTAGAAGCGGTAAAAGAAAAAGGGGACAATCAGTCATAAGATAAATGCTGATACATATTATATAACGGAGGGATTAAGTAATGAGTGAAATTAAATGCTATACCATATCGGAATTTAAAAAATATGTTGATGAGCTAAAGGTTAGCCGAAGCATCAGCCTGATACAGCTTCATCATACATATTCACCGTCGTACAAACAGTTTACCGGAGATAATCACATAACACTGCAATCAAACATGCGAAGCTATCATATAAAGACCAACGGGTGGAGCGATATAGCCCAGCATTTTACAATTTTTCCCGACGGAGTAATTGTAACGGGCAGAAGTATTGAGATGATTCCGGCAGGAATAAAAGGTGCAAACAGCGGTGCAATCTGCATTGAATGTCTGGGTAACTTTGACCGAGGCGGTGATACAATGCGTGACTTGCAGAAAAATGCTGTGGTATCGGCAATAAAAATCCTTGCAGATAAATTTGGTATAAATCCCGAAACAGGTATTGTATATCATAGCTGGTGGACCTCCGACGGAAAGAAAATCGGAGACTATAATGCCGCAAAGTCTTCAAAAACCTGCCCCGGTACAAACTTTTTCGGGGGGAACAGCCGCAGTGCCTTTGAGAAAAATCTGCTTCCGCTGATAGAAAATGCGGAGTGCGGAGTGCGGAGTGCACAATTAAAGAGAGTGGAATCAATTAATGATATTATCTGGGAGCTTTGCAATGCATGTATAATTACAGACAGCAGCCTTTGGATAAAAAAGTGCAAAGAGGATAATAACGTATATTGGCTCTGCCGTAAAATGGCGAATTACTTGAGGGGAACACTGTAAAAAGAGTGAGGTGGAAAAAGTTTGACTTTTTCCACCTCACTCTTTTTAGCAAATTAGATTTGATAATGGCGTAGGGGCGGATATTATCCGCCCGCTATGTTGCGTCTCTTTATTTCTTAAGTATCTTTCCAAACAAAGTTGTTCCAATAAACACCGCCAGATTTATTACTACCACACTCGCACCTACGGGGATTTCCATTGAGTAGGACAGCACAATCCCGAGAAAGAAGCAAATAACACTGATTAATGCACTGCATATGATTACGCCCTTAAAGAAGCGACAAATACGCATAGCACTCAGGGCAGGGAATATTATCAGGCTTGAAATGAGAAGTGCTCCCATAATACGCATTCCCAAAACAATTGTAATTGCAGTAAGAACTGCCACCGCCATATTATAAATATTCACCTTAACCCCTGTTGCACGGCTGAAATTTTCGTCAAAGGTGATGGCAAAAATCCTGTTGTAAAAAAGCACATACGCCAATATAACCACAATTGAGAGAATTACGCTTATAACTACATCGCTATGGCTCATGGCAAGAATACTACCGAACATATAATTGCAGATATCGGTATTAATTCCTGTAGTCACAGATGTAATTATAATTCCTATAGCCAACGCCGCAGAGGAGAAGACAGCTATTGCCGCATCGCCTCCAAGAGAGCTTTGTTCGCTAAGACGAAGAAGAAAGAATGCCGCCGCTATTACTATCGGCACGGAAACCATAAGCGGTGCCATATTAAGTGCCGCCGCAACGGCAAGTGCACCAAAGGAAACGTGGCTCAGACCGTCACCTATCATGCTGTAGCGTTTTAATACTAAGCTTACCCCCAGCATTGATGAGCAAAGGCTTACCAGTATCCCGACTATCACAGCCCTTGTTATAAATGAATATGAAAAAAGAGTGATTATTGTATCCATTCTATTCCTCTTTTCTGTAATCTTCGGCACTTGTGTAGAAATAAGTATCGCTTCCGCTTAAATTAAGGACATGCTTTGCAAGGTGAAGCGATTTATTTATATCGTGGGATATCATTATTACACTCATGCCCGACTCATTGATTTTCTTTATTGAATCGTAAAATTCCTTTGTAGAGGCTTGGTCAAGTCCCGAAACAGGCTCGTCAAGAAGAATCAGCTTTTGTGCCGCACATAACGCCCTTGCAAGAAGAACCCTCTGTATCTGTCCTCCCGATAAATTGCGGAAGCATGCATTTTTTAAATCATAGACCGAAAGAAGCTCCATATTTTTTCTTGCGGCTTCTTTTTCCTTTTTTGTATAAAAGGGGCGGATTCCCATTTTGTTAAGACAGCCCGAAAGCACAACCTCCCACACGGAGGCAGGAAAGTCCTTTTGTATAACCTGCGATTGGGGTAAATACCCGATTTCCCTTTGCTTTAAATCGGGAGAAAACACAATCTCGCCGCGTGAGTGGGCTTTAAGCCCCAAAAGTGCTTTTACAAGGGAGCTTTTTCCGCTCCCGTTTTCTCCGAAAATCACAAGGAAATCTCCGTCCTCAACCTTGAAGCTGACATTTTCAATAATATTCTTGCCATCATATGAAATGGCAAGATTTTTTACCGTTATAAGGTTATTCATAGGCGTACTCCTCCTTGTTGCAGCTTTCGCACAGTCCATACATTACAGTGCGGCGGTTGTCCACCTTGAATTTGTGGTGCTCCATAATGTGGGGAGCAATGCTCATGAGAAATTCGCAGTCAACATGAAAAAGAGTACCGCAGGAGGTACATTTAAGGTGAAAATGGTCACCGTGACACTCGCTGCTGTACTGGTAACAAGCACCCTTGTCCGTAATATACTTTTTCAGCATGCCGCTGCTTACAAGCTTATCAAGCCTTCTGTAAACGGTTGCGGTGCTGACCTTTTCTCCGCATTTTGAAAGCTCGTTTACAATATCCTTTGCAGTAATATGGCCGCTGTTTGATTTGATAAAATCAATAATTGCGGCTTTTTGTTTTGTTTCATAATCCGATTTCATATTTATCACCCTTTGTGAATTTGAAAATCATTCTCATATTACAATAAAATATGGCTTTTGTCAAGCGTTTTCATCGGTGCCGATGAGGGCATTATTGTTAAATAGTCAATGATGGGTGACACTTTTTCTAAAAATAAAAATTACCACTCCAAACTGCTCTTGTCAAGGTGGAA
>JAZQAB010000030.1:0-26542 GCA_045545055.1 Clostridia bacterium
TTACACCAAAGCTTAAAAGACAAGGTTATGGTAAAATTCTGCTTGATTATTCAATTGAGAAAGCTATCGAACTTGGCTATGGTGCAGTATGCTTTGAGGGCAATATCGGCTTTTACGGAAAGAGTGGTTTTAAATTTGCAAGTGAATTCGGCATCCGTTATCACGGACTGCCCGAAGGCACAGATGCGTCATTCTTCCTATGCAAAGAGTTAATCCCCGGATATTTAAGCAGTATAACGGGAGAATACGGACCACCAGAGGTATATCTTTTCCCTGAGGAAGAAGCAGAGGAATTTGACAAAAAATTCCCTTATAAAGAAAAATTAAGACTTCCGGGACAACTTTTCTAATTGAAAGAATAAATGGAGTAGTCAAAAAGGCGTCCTTTTTGTGTAAATACCTTATCAAAAGGTATCCTTTTAGTGAATCTTTCGCATGAAAAAAGCGTACTGAAAATTCAGTACGCTTTTTATGCGATATAAATTCTTGACGGGATTTGTGATATACCTTCGGTGCGATATATCCTGACAGATGCGATATGTTGCCTTACGGCAACGAGAAGAGGGACCATATACCAATGGATTCACAGAGGACTGTAACAATAAGATTCAAGTTTTACTTTACCCTAACTGTTGACAAAGAGCCCTTGTTTTGAGGAAGAAAAATAAGGCTGTAGTCAACCCGATCTAAAAAATCGTTTTGCTACAGCCTCTTTTAAATCAAACAATTGATTATTTAATCATAGAAGCAACTTCATCTGCGAAGTTATCCTCTTTCTTCTCAAGACCTTCGCCCTTTTCAAAACGAACGAAGTTTACAAGCTTAACGCCCTTGGATTCAAGATATTTATTAACCTTAAGGTCATTATCCTTAACGAATTCCTGCTGAAGAAGGCAGTTCTGTTCGTAGAACTTGTTAATCTTACCGCCCATCATCTTTTCAATGATTGCATCGGGCTTGGAAGCATTTTTGGGATCTTCCTTAATCTGTGCCATAAGGATACCCTTTTCCTTCTCAAGGTCTTCTGCAGGAACTGTTTCCTGTGAAAGATAGAGAGGATTGATAGCTGCAACCTGCATTGCAACGTCTCTTGCTGCTTCGTATGCTGTTTCATCTGCAAGAGAACCTTCAGCCTCTACAAGAACACCGATTCTGCCGCCACCGTGTGTATAGCAGCAAACATTACCTTCGATTCTTGCGATTCTTCTGATGTTCATGTTCTCACCGATTTTTGCGATAAGAGCAGTAAGTGCATCGCCAACTGTTCCTTCAGTGCCGTAGGGAAGAGCCTTGAGAGCTTCTACATCTGCGGGAGCCTTCTCGATAACGATCTGAGCAATGCTGTCAACAAATGACTGGAACTCATCATTCTTTGCAACGAAGTCTGTCTCGGAGTTAACCTCAACCAAAACACCGATTTTCTTATCATCTGTAACGTATGCCTTTACAACACCCTCAGATGCAATTCTGCCGGACTTCTTAGCTGCTGTAGCAAGTCCCTTTTCACGGAGAAAGTCAATAGCTTTTTCCATATCGCCGTTTGTTTCTGAAAGAGCCTTTTTACAGTCCATCATACCGCAACCGGTCTTTTCTCTTAATTCTTTAACGTCCTGAGCTGTGAAATTCATATTAATAACATTCCTTTCGTAATATTATCGGATACCTGATTATTCAAGTGTAATATCGATTTCTTCTTCTGCAGGAGCTTCTGCCTTACCCTCGCGACCTTCAACTACAGCGTTAGCGATGGTAGAAACAACAAGCTTAACTGCACGGATAGCATCGTCGTTACCGGGGATTACGTAGTCAACATCCTCGGGATCACAGTTTGTGTCAACAATTGCAACAATCGGAATATTGAGCTTCTTAGCTTCGGCAATGGCAATTCTTTCTTTTCTGGGGTCAACGATGAAGATTGCAGCGGGTGCCTTCTTCATTTCCTTGATACCGCCGAGATACTTCTCAAGCTTTTCCATTTCACCGCGGAGACCGATAACTTCCTTCTTGGGGAGAAGATCAAATGTGCCGTCTTCCTCCATCTTGTGAAGCTGAGCAAGTCTTTCAATTCTCTTCTTGATTGTCTTGAAGTTTGTAAGCATACCGCCGAGCCATCTTGCATCAACATAGTGCATACCTACGCGAACTGCTTCTTCCTTGATTGTTTCCTGAGCCTGCTTCTTTGTACCTACAAAGAGGATTTCGCCGCCGTCTGCGGAAACTTCGCGGATGAAATCATAAGCTTCCTCAATCTTCTTAACTGTTTTCTGCAGGTCAATGATGTAGTTACCGTTACGCTCTGTAAAGATATACTCCGCCATTTTGGGGTTCCATCTTCTTGTCTGATGACCGAAGTGAACACCTGCCTCCAAAAGCTGCTTCATAGCAATAACTGACATGTTAAAACACCTCCGTTTATTTAGTTTTTTACCACCGCGCCCATGTCACAAGCGATGCGGCAGCACCTCCACCACCGTCAATATGTACGCCAACCCTCCTTATATAATAGGAAGGCACATGGCGCCACTCAGGCAGTGTGCGTATTTTTGTGCCATACTATGATACCACAAAGAAATGGTAAATGCAAGCATTTTTTCAAAAAAATTAATAAATAAGGATACTCTCTTAAAAAAGACCGCTAAAACTTGACTAACACGGAAAAATGGTATACAATATATGTTGTGATATTTCGGGGAAGTGAGGGGTGAAGCGTGAACGGATTAACCTATATATGGGTAGTGCTGGGGATTCTGATTGCAAAAGGAGTCGGATTTTTCAGGGATATTGTTTTTGCTTCTGCTTTCGGGGCAAGCACAAAAACGGATATGTATTTTCAGATTTTCGGTCTTGTAAATCTGATTTTTACGGGAATAGGTGTTGCACTTTCCACTCTTGTTATAAAAAATCTTAATAAGCCACATTTTGAAAGTGAGGAGTCAAGGCGTGCATACGTTTCTTCTTTTATAGGAAAAACAACGCTTATAACAATTTTGGTGACGGCACTTTTGTATGCTTTTTCAAAGCCTTTGGTTAGGGTTTTGCTGCCGGGGCTTAACGTGGTAGACACGGCACTTGCAGTAAAGCTTATGCATATTATGCTTCCCTCGCTTTTGTTCGTGTTGATAGCATATATTATTTCGGGAGTGCTTCAGAATTGCAGAGTGTTTTTTATAAGCTCAATTATGAGTCTGCCGTTTAATGTGGTTATCATATGCTCGCTTTTTGTGCCGGAAATCGACATTACCGCAGTAAGCATAGTTACAACCATTGGCTGGTTTCTTCATATTCTGATTCAGCTTCCTTCTTTCTACAAAAAGGGTTACAGACTCATCTACCGTGACAAAACCGGAGAAATTCAAAAGCCTCTGATAAAAGGGAAAAACAGCGAGCTTTTATGGATTTTTATATCAAACATGATGTTCCAGATGTGCTTTATGATTGACAAGGCTTTTGTAAGTAATGAGGGCGGTGCCGCATCAACCATAAACTATGCATCGAATTTGTTCATTACCATCGCCAGCGTGTTTGTTGTAGCTATGAGCAATGTGGTTTTCCCATCCATAAGCAAAAACTACGAGGAGGGAAACATAGATTACGTGAAATCACTTTTGCAGAATATGACTGTAATTATGCTTTCAATATTTGTGCCTTTTATTCTGGTAACGGTGTGCTTTGGTACAAATGTAATCTCTCTGCTTTACGAGAGAGGGGCATTTACGCCCGAGCTTGCTAAAACTACAGGAACACTTTTTGCAGTGTATACATTAGGAGCTTTCGGCTATGTGTGTCAGGAATTATTTAATAAGATTCTTTATCTGGACGGAAAATACAGTTATACGGTTATCGGCACGATAGTTGTGGTAGCTTTAAAGCCCGTTATTAACATTTTTGCTTCAGGGTATGGGGTTTTCGCAATTGCTGTGTCCACAACGGTTCTCTTTACCCTGTACGCCATGAACATTGCCTTTGCAATGAGCCGTGTTACAGGCAATTACATGGATAAAGCCCTTTTAAAAAATGTCTTAAAAATTTTGCTTTCGGGAGCAGGTGCATTTTTAGTATTTATGCTGTTTAAGCTTGCCTGCCCCCATGTAACAGAAGGAAAATTATCATTTTTAATTCCGCTTGCGGTATGCGGCGGCGTATATTGTATCGGACTGCTTTTAAGCGGCACAGTTAAAGTGATTTTGAGCGGAAGCAAAAAGGAGAATTGAAATGTCAAAAAGAAACTTTTTTGTAAGAATAGCAATAATGGTTGTTTTAACGGCAATGCTTGTACCGACATTTGCTCTGCGTGTGAGAAATGAAAGCGAAAACAAGGATGTTGTTTTTGCACTTAATTACAATAATGCACGCATGGTTTTAAGCGATGAGGAATTTGATGAATCGCTTGAGGAAAATAAAAAGATGGGCGTACGCACTTTGCTTATAGGGGAAGAAAGCCTTAACTCCATGATAAACGCAGGCTATGTTACCGCTATAAGATATAATGTGCTTTGTCATAAATACGATGATGAAAGCGAAGAAATAATTAAGCTTTTTGAGGGGAATACCAAAATTCATAACGACAGTTATGTTCTTATTACAAAGCGTGCCGATGTAAAGGAATATTTGGGCAAGTGGATTCCCTCAAAATACAGCGAAACAGAATATGTTAAGAAAGAAACATCTCTTGATGCTGATGTATATATCCTTTACGAGGGGATTTCTGATGCATGGAAGGTTACTATGGGCTTTGATGAGGAAAAGATTGAATATGCTCATGAAAAAGGATTTGATATAGCACTTTCCATGATGGCAGGGGCATACTCCGAAACTCGCTATATTGATTATATAAAAGAAATAGTAGAAAAGTATAATGTGAGATTTATCAATATCAAAGAAGGGCATAAGGACGAGAGTCAGGCTGAATTTGCAAAAAAGAACTATGAAGGGCTTTGCAAGCTTATAAAGGAAAAAGAGCTAAACCTTATTGTGACTGAAACTCCCACACAGCTCTCAAATCAGAAGCCCATAGGCTATGATAAGCTTATTGAAAGTGCCGAGGGCAGGGTAATGCGTGGTTATGACACCGTGGACTTTTTGGATAAAAACACAGGTCCTACCATTGTAGAAAAGAGGTACTATCAGATTCTTAATTCGGTGGTAGACAGAAACTTAAGGTTTGTAACGATAAATCAGCTTACCAACGGGACGGATGATTTCGGAGAGAAAAGTAAAAAAACAAACTCGGCTACAGAGCAGATAATGCGGAAACTTGAGGAAATAGGATATAACACAAAAACCTATGACATGGTTTACGATTATAATGTCGACAGACGGTTTGTCAGCACTGTGGCAATGGTTCTTATGATTGTGATGGGGCTTACAATTATCGAGTGGCTTTCGGGCAAGTCGTTAAGAAAGCTTAGACTTGTTGCGGGAATAGGCATGGTTCTCAGCGTGGGCTTCAGCTATAAAGCTCCGGAAACGGTTATTCTTTTATACCCCACATTGTTTGCCGTGTTAGCCCCGTGCTTTGCGATAACGGCAGTGTTTATGTTTGTAAAGCATTTTCGTGAAAAGCTTTCCTCTTCTTTGTTAACGCTTTTTACTGTGGCAGTTACGATAATTGTGCTTTTGTGGTGCGGTATGGTGCAGTCCTCGCTCCTTTCGGGATTTGATTATTATATAAATTCGCTTATTTTCAGAGGAATTAAGCTGTCCCTGATTGTTCCCATTTTGTACAGCATGGTGGCTTATGCCATGATATTTGCGAAGAAGCAAGAAAATTATATTAGTGCAATTATAAAGATTCTCAATGCGGATATTAAGGTTTACTGGATGATAATTTTCGGTGCAGCAGCGGTGTTTGCAGGTATTTATCTTATCCGCAGCGGTAATGTAACGGAGATTTCGGCTACGGAAAACCTGCTTCGTAATACCATTACAAATCTGATGACGGAGCGTCCCAGAACGAAAGAATTTTTAATCGGGTGGCCCTCTTTGATTTTGTTCCTTTATTATATAAAGAATACCGATATAAAGCTTTTGCAGTGGGCATTTTCAGTAGGAAGCTCGATACTTTTTGCTTCTGTTATAAATAGCTTCTGCCATGTGTTTACGGGAGCGGAAATTATTTATACGAGAGTGATAAACGGCGTAATTATCGGAGCCTTTGTATGTGTGGGAGCGTTGATTTTAAATGCCGTTGTTATAAGAATTTTTCAATATTTAATAAAAAAGGGAAAAGAAAATGGCTAATTATCTCACGACTCAAAAAGCGTTTCGTACGCTGCTTCACTCTGCGAGGACAGCTTCATTTTCCCAGGCATATATTTTTGAGGGGATGAAGGGCGTAGGAAAATATACTGCTGCAAGAATTTTTGCAAATGCGATTCATTGTACAGGGGAAGTAAAGCCCTGCGGAGAGTGTCCCGATTGCAAAAAGCACAGTGCAAATACCCACCCCGATTTGATTATTATAGGAGGAAGCGGAGAAACCATTAAGGTGGAGGATATCAGAGGCATGAATGAGGAGCTTTATATAAAGCCTGCCTTGTCTGAAAAGAAAATTTGTATTATCAGAAATGCGGATAATATGAACAATGATGCACAGAATGCCCTTCTTAAATCCTTTGAAGAACCGCCATCATACGCTGTTATAATACTCCTTTCGGAGAATGTGAAGAATCTTCTTCCCACCATTCGTTCAAGGGGAAACAAGGTGGTTTTCGAGCCGTTTTCCGAGCAGGAAATAGAAGAATATATTAAAAGGCAGTATCCTTTAAAAAAGGATATAATCCCTTTTGTTGCACTCTACAGCGGAGGCGTAATAGGAAGGGCAATATCCATTTGTGAGGATGAAGAATTTTTTGAAATCAGGAAAAAAATGTTTGAGGCAGTGTGCCGCATGACAGGGGAGAGGCTTTCAATCTTTGCTGTAGCGGAGGTTTTCGGGATAAAAAGTCCGAAAACAGGCTTTCAAAGCTGTGATTTGTATTTTGATTTGTTTACAAGCTTTATGCGTGACGTAATGGCAATAAAAACCGGCTCGCGTATAATCAACACGGATATGAGGGAGCTTCTTGATTCTTTTTCATCAAAGGTTACATTGTCTTCTGTGATAAGTATAATAGAGAGAACTGCAAATGTGCGTTCACAGATCAATGTTTCGATGAAATATGATTTGTGGATTATAAATTTGCTGATTAATTGTTGGGAGGATATCCATGGTAAAGGTAGTAGGAGTTAAATTTAAAGATACGGGAAAGTCATACTTTTTTGCACCCGGAAAATTTGTGCCAAAGGTGGGCGAGGCTGTAATAGTTGAAACCGCCCGTGGAATGGAGTATGGCACTATTTCTATGAGTGTAAAGGAGATTACGGAGGAAGAAATCGTAGCCCCCCTTAAGGAGCTTGTAAGAATTGCAACACCTCAGGATAAGGCACAGATGGAGAAAAATAAGAAAAAGGAAAAAGAGGCATTTCTCATTTGCGAAGAAAAAATTGCCGCACACAAGCTGGAGATGAAGCTTGTTGATGTTGAATATACCTTTGACGGCAATAAGATTTTGTTTTATTTTACCGCAGAGGGGAGAGTTGACTTCCGCGAGCTTGTAAAGGACCTTGCGGCGGTGTTCAGAACACGTATAGAGCTCAGGCAAATAGGAATCCGTGATGAGGCTAAAATGCTTGGCGGTATAGGCATATGCGGCAGGTCGCTTTGCTGCAGCACATATCTTGACGGATTTCATCCTGTGTCCATTAAAATGGCTAAGGAGCAGGGGCTTTCCCTTAACCCCACAAAAATTTCGGGTAACTGCGGAAGACTTATGTGCTGTCTTAAATATGAGCAGAATTGTTATGATGAGTTTTATAAAATAGCACCCTCCGTTGGGGCTGTGGTTTCTACCCCTAAGGGAAAGGGCGTGGTTCAGAGTATCACCATGCTTAAAGGAATTGCAAAGGTGAAGCTTGATAACGAACTGGAATCTCAGCTTGTAGAAGTTAATTTCTCGGATATAAAGGTTATTAAAAATAATCATAAAAATGAAGATAAGTCAGAGGCAGACATGAAAGCACTGAAAAAACTGGAGGAAAACTGATGAAGATTGTGTTGCTTGATACAGGCACAATAGGAAATGATATTGATTTTTCCTCACTTGATTCGTTGGGGGAGTGTGTTAAATATCATAACACACTCCCCGATGAAGTCCCTGAAAGAATAAAGGATGCAGATGCAGTAATAATCAACAAGGTTCTTTTGAACGAACCGGTGCTTCAGTATGCCAAAAATCTGAAACTGATATGCGTTTTTGCCATAGGGTATAATAATATTGATATTGAATATTGCAAAAAACGCGGTATCAAAGTGCGTAACGTGCCGGGATATTGTGTGGGAAGCGTATGTCAGCATACCTTTGCCATACTTTTTGCACTTCTTGAAAAATTGCGTTATTACGATGATTTTGTGAAAAACGGAGAGTATACAAAAAGCGGACTGGCAAATCACCTTGGCAAGCCTTTTTTTGAAATCAGCGGTAAAAAATGGGGCATAATCGGCATGGGTGCAATCGGCAGAGCGGTTGCTGATTGTGCTGCGGCTTTTGGTGCAGAGGTTTGCTACAGCAGTATCAGCGGAGCAATTCGGAAAGAAAAGTATGAAAATGTTCCCCTTGATACCCTTCTTCGGGAAAGCGATATAATTTCCGTTCATGCACCGCTTAATGAAAAGACTATGAAGCTCATTGGTGCAAATGAACTTAAAAAAATGAAAAACACCGCCTACCTTGTAAATGTGGGCAGAGGTGCAGTAATTGACGAAGCCGCCTTGGCAGATGCAATAAATAACGGTGAGATTGCCGGTGCGGCACTGGACGTATATACAGAGGAACCGCCTATGGCAGATTCCCCGATTCTTTCAATAAAAGACTCGGAAAGAATTGTCTACACGCCTCATATTGCATGGGCGAGTGTGGAGGCACGCCAAAGATGCGTAGATATGACTGCGGAAAATGTAAAGACTTTTATTGAAGGAAAAAGCCTTCATGACGTATGGGAGTAGGTTAAATAATGTCAGATAATTTATTGATTTCATTTAAAGTGGTTGCACCGCTGTTGCTTTTAATGCTTTTAGGCGGATTTTTGCTCAGGGCACGTGTGTTTGACTCAGATACCGTTAAAAAGATGAATGGGGCAATTTTTAAGGCTTTCCTGCCTGCACTTATTTTTAATAATCTGTATAATTCAAATCTTTCCGATGTTAAAGATATCAGGGCAGGGGTTTTCGCCGCCGCAGTTTTAGGCGGTGCGTACATATTATCGATTATACTGGTGATATTTATTGAAAAGGATAATAAAAAACGTGGCGTAATGGCACAGGGAATATGCCGCAGTAATTTTGTGATATTCGGTTTGCCGCTTTGTCAGGCAATCTGCGGTGACTCTATTTTAGGTAAAATATCAGTAGCCGTTGCGATTGTAATACCCGTGATTAATGTGCTTGCTGTTGTGTCGCTGGAGGTATTCCGAGGAGAAAAAGGCGGATTTAATATTAAGAAGATAGTAAAAGGCATTGTGAAAAATCCCCTTATCATATCTTCGGCTTTGGGTTTGATTTTCCTTATTGGAGGAATAAAACTTCCGGGGATTGCGGAAAAAACAATATCCGATGTAGCAAAAATTGCAACACCGTTAGCACTTATTCTCTTGGGTGCATCAATTAATTTCAGCACAGTACGGGGGAATCTAAGGCAACTTATAATTACCATATCGGGAAAGCTTGTGATAGTTCCTCTGATTGGAATATCCCTTGCTATAACGCTGGGAATGCGTGGAGGCGATTTGGCACTCCTTATTGCGGCACTGGCTTCACCAACTGCCGTGTCCTCCTATCCCATGGCAATTCAAATGGACGGTGACGGAGACCTTGCGGCACAGATTGTAGCTTTTGGCACGGTGGCTTGTATATTCACAGTATTTTTGTGGGTGTTTGCACTGAAACAATTGGGCTTGATATAGTATAAATAGTTTTATATACTCCGGATAAGAGGACTTGAGTTTCTGCCCTGTATTATAGGGTGGAAACTCATTTTTTTTGCTCAAAATTCTCCTGCATGTCGTTGAAAATGGGTGGACAGATATTTTAGTATTTCTTTCAAATCAACATTTTTGAGGAAGTTTGTTGTTCATTTTATACGTCATTCCATTTATCATTAGATTGTAAATTAAAAAAGGAGGTTCTTAAAATGAACACAGACAAAATCATAGCAGAAGCAATCGCAAAAGATTATGCACCAAAGGATAATTCAAGAATAATTGCTTTGAAGAAATTGGATAACAAGGCAAAACTGCCTGCAACTGTTTTTACGTACTCCTTTGGTATCATTTCTTCTTTGATAGTAGGTACCGGAATGTGTCTTTCTATGCAGGTATTAGGTAGTAATATGGTAAGTATGATTTTGGGTATTATCATAGGTATAATAGGTTTTGTTGGGTGTGGTATCAATTATCCCATTTATAAAAGAATGCTTGAAAAAGGCAAATCAAAGTATGCTTATGAGATTGCAAGAAATCAGTAGAAGAAATTTCAAAAATAATAGATACATGCATTTTTGGATTGAATAATGGACATTAAAATATGTTTGAGAACAGGGCAGCTTTTGTTACATTTTCAAATAAAAAGCGAAACATTGGGGACTGTCCCCAATGTGTCGCCTTTTGTTATATAACTATTATTTTTTATCCGTGAGTCCTAAAATGTAATCGGTGCTTGTGTTATAGTATTTCGCCAGACTAATTAATACTTGTGTAGGAATATCTCGTGTTCCTAATTCGTATCGGGAATAGGCTACCTGTGAACAATGCAAATATTCTGCAAGTTGCTTTTGAAGTAAATCATTATCTTCTCTTAATTCACGTATTCTCTTATACATATCAATCACCCTATTGATATTATGCCATAAACCATTTTGGTCTATTGACAAATAAACCAAAATGGTTTATAATGTGGGTAAACATACTAAAGACAAGGAGAGAAAATCATGTTTTGTGAAAAATGCGGAACTAAAAAAGAAAATGGAAAATGCCCTCAATGTGATTTGGGGAGAAGAACTTCAAATGCTCTTCATAATTTATATGTATTTGTGGGAACAGTTGCGTCGTTAATAATAATCAGATTGCTTACACAACAAAAGATAGAAACTCCGTCGACAACAAGTTGGAAACCGGGAGTTATGGATGTTAGCTACATTGTTCCTGATAATATAAAGGGGGTTATGGCTGTAATATTAGTGGCTTCTGTGTTTGTACTGGTCGAGATGCTTTCAAGCGGAAAATATGACAAGCCTAATACAATCTTTTATTTGATTGTAGAAGTTATAATCGGCTATTATGCAATCACGCTCGTTTAAGGAGATTTAGCCCTTGGATAATTGTATTATAATGTTTGCCGGCGTGTAACAGTAGGACTTTTTTATTGATGTTTTTGAAAAAGTAAAAGATTAAAAAAGAAAAGGAGAAAAAGAGTATGAGAAAAATTTTTGAGAAAATTCAAATTGCTATCTTGATTTTTGCGGTGCTTTTTCTTGCTTTGCCAAAGATGTCGGCAAATGCAATGACATCACAAGAAGGTGCAAATTGGGCGTTAGCTCAGATAGGAAAAAGAATTGACACGGACGGACAGTGGGGGGCTCAGTGTGTAGACTTAATTGTGCAATATTGTAAAAGCAATTTTGGGTGGAATCCGCAGGGCTCGGGAGATGCCAAAGCATACCGCACTGTAAAACTTCCAAATTCTTCGTGGAAACGTATACAAAACACTCCCGAATTTGTGCCTCAGCCGGGCGATATAGCAATATGGAACCCTGCGTCAAACAACGGGAATTGCGGTCATGTGGCGATAATTATTTCCGCAAATGTAAATAACTTTGTGAGCGTAGATCAAAACTGGGTTGGTGCAAATTCTAAAACCGGCTCTCCTGCAGCGAAAGTTAATCATGATTACAGAAATTTTTGGGGAGTAATCAGACCACCGTTTACGGGAACGCCCTCCGTAACAGTTCCTACAAAACCAACCTTAAAAAGCATATCGGTTGATGGCTCTACCATTAATGTTTCATGGTCAAGCGTAAGCGGGGCGGAAAAATATACAGTTGATTTTTGGGTAAATGGGGGAAGTCATAACTATTTCAGTACGACACAGACTTCTATGTCAAAATCGATGCCCGATAATGTTTACGGTGTCAGAGTATGTGCTGAAAACAGTGCAGGCAACAGCGGATTTACGGGCTTTAGCTATGTGACTGTACCGGAAGCTTCCGAAACGAAAAAAGATGCAGTAGTTTCAAATGGATTATACACCTTGAAAAATGTATCGAGCGGCTATATGATGAACATATATGGAGGAAAAGATACAAACGGGACTAAAGTAACAACGTGGGAATACGACGGAACAACAGACCAGAGAATATATATTCAGCACAAGGGCGACGGAAAATACATATTGAAGTTTAATGCTTCTTCAAACGGAAGAGTTATTGATGTAAACCGAGGAGAGAGCCTATCGGCAAGTATAGATGACGGTGATAAAATTGATATCTGGACAGCAGATGATTTGACCGCTCAATATTTTTTTATTAATGATTGTGGGAATGGAGCATATAGCTTCGAGCTTGTATCAAAGACCGGGCATGTCATTGCTGCAGAGAGTGCATCAGCGGCAAAAAGCAATGGCACACAGCTTCAACTCAGAAAATGGACAGGTGCAGACTATCAGAAATGGTATTTGTGCGACACAAGCGGAAGTATAATCGGCAGAAAATGCGAGCATGGCAGTGTGTCAAAAAAGGTGACCGATACGACATACGAAAAAGATAACGACAAAGTGCATAATGTCATTATAAAATACAATAATGTTTGTAAGGATTGCGGAGAAACGGTTAAAAGCAATCTGACAGAAGAAAAATCCGAGAATCACAGTATCAGTAATGATAAATGCACCCTGTGCGGTTATGAAATCGAAAAAGAAGAAATTCCCGTAGAAAATGAGTGTAGGCACACCAAAACCTATGACGGGGAAGTAAAGGACATTGAGGTAAAACAGAACGACAGCGAAAATCATACTGTAACGGAAACATATGATGTTTTATGTTCTGATTGTAATGATGTAATTGAGAAGAACAAGGAAAAAAGCTATTCGCAAAAGCATCAGCTTACCGATAACAGATGTAGTGAATGTGGCTATGCTTCGGAAGATGAAATATGTTCGCACAATGAAGTGGAAAAGACAATGTCAGGCAAAGAAGCTACTTATGAAATAAAAGATGAATTCGACCACATGATGGTTACATATTACGATGTGTATTGCAAGAAGTGCGGTATGCAGCTTGAAAAGAACGAGGCGGAGAGTGAAGCAGAAGCTCATTCCTTTTCGGATAACGTATGCGTATTATGCGGTTATGAAAAAGAAACGGTAAAAAGCCATGGCTTCAATGATATCTATGATGAAGCCTTGCAAAAGACCGTGGAAGAGCTTTCGGATTTTGATATAATCCACGGCTATACAGATGGAAGCTTTAAACCAAACAATCAGATAACAAGAGCAGAGTTCTCCAAAATAATCTGCGAAACCATTATGTGCGGAGAAGGCAATGACAGCGGTGCTTTTATCGATGTTTCGGAGAATCACTGGGCAAGAAAATATATCTATGCGGCTAAAAATTTAGGCATTATAAACGGAACCTCGGCAACAACCTTTTCACCCGATGCAAACATAACCTATGAGCAGGCTATAAAGATGATAGTAGCTTCATTGGGTTATACGAAAGAAGCAGAAGCAAAAGGTGGATACCCCAACGGATTTATAGCAGTTGCAACAGAATTGGGAATAACAGAAAGCATTTATTTCAATAAAACAGCATACGCAACCCGTGGAAATATTGCAAAGCTTGTTCGCAATGCAATGAATGTGCCATATTATAATTTAAAAAACCAGTACGGAAATGTAATTAGAGAAGAAGCGAATTATACTTTGTATGAAAATCATATAGGAAGATGAATTTTGAAAAAATTAGGGAGTGGATAGCATGAAAAAAAGATTACAGGGATTATTTGTGGGCGTGTTAATCGGGATTATGCTTGCAAGCGGCAGTGTATTTGCAAAAAAAGTAAGTGAAATGGCAGAGATATTTTACAGCAATATCAAAATTTATATTGACGGAGCAGAAATTGTGCCCAAGGATGCAAATGGAAATGTTGTAGAGCCATTTATATATAATGGGACTACATATCTTCCAGTGCGTGCCATTTCAAATGCTTTTGGAAAAGAAGTTGAATGGGACGGTATAGAAAAAATTGTGTACATAGGGAAAAAGAATGCAACAGAGCCTGATAATTACCTCGATAAAATTCAATATAATGATTATAAAGAGGGAAATGATAGAAATGATTTTACGATTATTAACGGAACTGTTACAGATGTAAACGGAATTGTATACACTAATGGTTTGCTTTTTAAGAGAGCTTCTATGGGAGGGGTAATTCGTGAGGATTCGGATGAACCTAATTTTTTAATATCATATCCTTTAAATAGCAGATACAGTAATCTAAAAGGCAAGATTGTTCTCCCTAAAAAACATGATATAGCAACGTGGGGGAAAAAGGATAATTGTGGAACAACACAGACTGATATTTTATTTTATGGTGATGGCAAACTTTTGTATAGAGCAACTTCTGTTACCGAATCAATGCCCTTTGATATAGACCTTAATACACAGGGAGTAAACCAACTGATGGTTAAGATTAAAGTACCGGGATCGTCGTGCTATGTAGCCCTTACAGACCTGGCACTTTATGAATAGGAAACAAAAATGCAGTTTGAGAACAGGGCAGTTTTTGTTACATTTTCAAATAGAAAGCGACACATTGGGGACAGTCCCCAATGTCTCCCTTTTTATTGAGTAATCCTGTAAGCCGAGTTCTGTCGTTTAAAACGGTCATCTATCTACGCCGTATATCTCTATACGGCTCCAGCCGCCCTTCGGATTATAGGCCGGACAAGCCAATCCATTTAGCGTTGCTTCGGATGGGGTTTACATGGCACAAAGCGTTACCGCAATGTCGGTGGGCTCTTACCCCGCCTTTCCACCCTTACTTGCCAAAGGCAAGCGGTTTATTTCTGTTGCACTTTCCTTAGAGTCGCCTCCACCGGGATTTCTCCGGCATCCTGTCCTGCGAAGCTCGGACTTTCCTCACGGGCGAAAGCTCGCCCCCGCGACCGCTCAGATTACTCAGTTCGTTAATGATATCATAAAATATTGTCTGTGTCAACAAGCGGATTTACTTCCGCACTGCTGATAATTACTTCAAGCTCATTACCGAATTTCTTCGTAAGCCTGTCCTTGAATATTTCGGTGACAATCCTCTCGCAGTCAAAATGGCGGATTTCAATAAAATCTATGTTGTCACTTAGTTTAAGTGCACTTATTTCGTGGTGCTTTAAATCTCCCGAAATGTACACGTCAGCCCCAATGCTCATAGCAATATCGACAAGCTCGCCGCCTCCTCCTCCGTTGCACACAGCCACGGTTTTGATTTCTCTGTCCTGCGTGAATGTGGAATAGAGTTTATCGAGGTGAAATTCCTCCTTGATTTTTTTGCAAAGCTTTTTTGCAGTCATGCCTTTAGGTGCATTGCAAACTCTCGCCAGATTTCCCTCCATGTTAGCTGTGGGGGAAAGGTCTAACTTATTGCATACAGTGTCGGTAAGTCCATTGGGAGAACTGTCAGCGTTTGTGTGTGCACTGTAGATGCTTATGTTATTTTCAAGTGCACTTATAAGCATTTCGCCTGCATCTGTATTATCTGTGATGCTTTTTATGGGATTAAAGATTACAGGGTGATGCGTCACAATAAGCTGTGCACCGATTTTGATTGCTTCCTTTACTACATTTTTATTGCAGTCAAGGCAGACTAATACCTTTGTTACTTCCTTGTCAAGCCTGCCTGCAAGAAGCCCGATATTGTCAAAGTCCTCCGCATATTCCGGAGGAAATTCATTTTCAAGACAGCTTGCTATTTCTATAAGCCTTATCATACCGACTTTCCTTCCAATAACTTTTCATATTCAAGCTTTAAATTCTCATACTGCTCACGCTTTTCGCTGCTTGCCGTCCCCATTTTTTTCAATATGCTGTTTATTTCATATAATCTGTAGTTTACATAATCGTAAAATTGAGGAGGTGTATTTTCTATCAGATAAGGGCCGATTTCCTTTTGTACCTCTGTCAGCTTCGGACTGTTTCCACGCACAGCAAGAAGTGCAGTGTACATTTTATTTCCCTCACGGCACACAGCTTCCCTTTCAATCACGTATCCATGTGTGCAAAGGTACTCTCTTAAATGCTTGTGTGCAGTTTGCATCTGCAACACAAAATATTTACAGCCCTTTTCATTTTCAAGTATTTCTGCAATGGTTTCTCCGCCCATACCTGCAATGATTGCACACTCGGCTTCACCCTCGGCAATTTGGGCAAATCCGTCTGAAAGCCGTGTTTCTACTATGTGACCGATATTAAATGCGTCTATGTTTTTTCTTGCCTGTAAAAGAGGCCCTTTTTTTATGTCCGCCGCAATGATTTTATCAGCGATACCCTTTTTTGCAAGATATATGGCAACGTAGGCGTGATCAGTGCCTATATCGCACAAGTTAGAACACTTTGGAACAAGAGAGGCAATCATTCTTAATCTGGGAGTCAAATTTTTTTCAATGTTTAACATGATTTCAGCCGCACAAATCGGCAACAACCTTATTGATGATTTTTCCGTCGGCTTTACCCTTGAGCTCTGCCATAACGGTTTTCATAATCATGCCCTTGTTCTTTGTTGCAATAACATCGGCAAACTTTTCTGTAAGGAGAGCCTTGATTTCATCTTCACCCAACTGAGCAGGGGCATATTCTTTGATGATTTCGTAATTTGTCTTATATTCTTCGAGCAGGTCGCTTCTTTCTGCAGGACAGGTGTCAAGCTGTTCCTTTGCACTTTTAAGCTCCTTTAAAATAACGGCATCGGTCATTTCTTCCGTAATATCGTTACGAACACCGTTGTCAATGCCGTACTTTTTTACCGCTGCAATAAGAGAGGATATAACGTTCTTGCGAACCTTTTCCTGTGCCTTCATTGCGGCAATCATGTCTTTTTGTAAATTTTCAAGTGTCATATTAAACAATCCTTTCTGAATTTAATGTTTTCTTTTTCAAAAGGCTGACACTGTCAGCCTTAATTTGGCATCAGACCGCTGTCTGACATACTTATAAATTTTTCCGAAGATGCGGCAATAATGTGGTCAACCACATCAATGCCTATTCCCTCAAGAATTGTGCAGAGCTGCCGTGTTACCCTTCTGTCGTTTTCCGAAGCGTAAGCACCTCCGGAGGGGTGATTGTGTGCTAATATTACAGCAGCACAATTGTGCCGGAGAGCACATTCCACAATCTTTCGGGGGTGAACGTTGGCATCGGAAACAGTACCCTCCTCCAAAATCTCAAAAGCGAGAATGTTTTTCTGAGAATCAAGGCATATTACAGAAAATACCTCGCTTTTAAGACAGCCGATTTTTCCGCATACGTATGTGCCTGCATCATATGATGTTGCAAGCTGCTTTTTGTCCCTCAGTGCAAGTGAGGCATAATATTGTGCTATGTGCGGAATCATTTTAATCAGCACTGCACTGTGATACCCCATTCCGTCTACGCTGCACAGCTCCTCAAGCGAAGCATCAAAAACTGCCTTAGGGGTGGAAAACTTCTCCAAAAGCTTATGCCCCAACGGATTCACGTCCCCTTGAGGAATGGCATAAAAGAGTAAAATTTCCAATATTTCATGGTCAGCAAAGGAATTAAGCCCCTCACTTAAAAATCGGTCCTTAACCCTTTTTCTGTGGTTTTTGTGAAGATGTGGAGTTTTATCGTCATGCATAATATCACTTACCCGTAATTTCTAAAAATTCTTCTTTCGTTATCAGTGCATTCAGTGCGTCCAAAAGAGCATTTGGGGATATTTTTTCGGGAATGGACAGCCTTTTGCACAAAGATGCACGGGCGGCGGTGCAATCAGCACCGCCGTACAGTCCCGTGGCATATAAATCCCATTTGGTAATTTTCTCCACCGAAGGTAACGGTGAGGAATATTTTTTTAAAACCTCGATAAGTGTGTCTTTATCAATTCCCTCTACGCCTAATTTTCCTTCTTTTGACGGAGAGGTTTTGCGTTTTTCTTTCCCGAAAATTTCAGGAATATATGCATGGGTAATTTTACCTTCCTTTACAAAGCTTTTTATATGATTTCGTATCATAAAGCCTGCACGGTCCGAATCTGTCAGAATCAATATTCCGCGTTTCTTTGCAAGCGAGCTTAAAAATTCACGCTTTTGCTTGTCCTTAAAGATTCTGAAACCTTCCGTGCTGAAAATAGGTGAAGAACAGATTTCTTCAAGACGCATCTTATCATATTTGCCTTCCACAATAATAGCTTCTTTAATGTGTAGCATCAGTCTGTTTCTATAAGCCCGTAATTACCGTCTTTGCGGCGGTAAACGATGTCGGTTGTATTTGTTTTAGCATTTGTAAATACAAAGAAGTTATGCCCCAAAAGGTTCATCTGAAGTACTGCTTCTTCGGCACTCATCGGTTTAACATGATGAGTTTTTGTTTTTACAATCTTAATATCAGCCTCTTCCTCGGGAGCATCAAACAAAACATCAAAGTCTTTGGAAACTCCCTCGCGAAGCTTTTTGGCAAGCCTTGTTTTATTCTTGCGAATCTGACGTGTAACGGAATCTACCACATCATCTGCCGCATTATATACTTCTTCATTGCGTTCCTCAGCACGATAAATCATATCTGCGGTGCGGATTGTGACCTCAACAATCATTTTATCCTTTTGCTCAGCCACCACAATGTCTGCAGAAGCATCTTCATCAAAGAATTTGCCCAGCTTGTCTATCTTTTTGATGAGCATATCCTTCTTTTCCTTACCCAGTTCAACTTTTCTCAGATAAATATTAGTTTTCATAAATGCCCCTCCTTGAATATGTTGTCAGAAGCCGGAAAGGTAAAATCCGTACACCGGTCCTGCCGGCGTCTGTGAAGAGCTTTGCTCTTCTTAGCTTTATTATACAATAAATACGCAGATTAGTAAATATAATTTTTCAAAAATATAAGCAGAAAAGTCAAAAGTTTTGTGTTGACAAACAGCTTCACAAAAAGTATAATGAAATGTAGGTATATTTAAAAACAGGAGGATGAAAAAATGAAGAAAGTTATCAGTGCGGCAATAGCTGCAGCTTTGGTGTTAGCTCTCGCTGCGGTTCCGTCTGTTATGGCAGAAGCTGAGGCGGAATGTGAGGCGTGCTACGAGCTTCTTACGGAGCAGGACGTAATTTACAATGATGATGGAGAAGCAATGTGTATTTACTGTGAGGAAAGCCTTTCACAGAAGGTGCTTGATGCTTTGTTCTATGAAGAAGATGAGGAAGACGCAGTTTGCTCTGTGTGCGGAGAAATTGCAGGAGAAGATGCTATTCTTACGGATGATGGTCTTGTGATTTGTGATATTTGCAGTACAAGCGAAGACGAGGTGTACGAATCCGATGACCCGGATGACTACACTCCCGATTCCGAAAATTCGTCAGGCGTAGTCTTGATTGTATCTGACTGGGCTAAGAAAGAGGCAAATGAAGCATATGAGAGAAATCTCATTCCTCTTGAAATGCTTGGAACAGATTTAAAGATGGATATTCCCCGTGAACAGTTTGCGGCAATTGCCGTTGCTCTTTACGAGAGAATAACGGGTAAAATAGCAGATGATTCCACAGAGAATCTTCCTTTTACTGATTGCAGCCCCACGGGAACATATTCCAGATATGTTGCTGCGGCATATAAGCTTGGTATTACAAATGGTACAAGCGAAACTACCTTCTCTCCATCGGCAACAATTACACGTGAGCAGCTTTCTGCAATGCTTTACAGAGTGATACTAAAGGCAAGAGAAGATGGTATAATCGAAAACGAAATGCCGCTTACTCTTGAGGAGTTCGCATTTGACGATGATGCACAGATTTCCGAGTATGCACATGAAAGTGTTTACTATATGGCAAAAAGAGGTATCATCAAGGGTATGAGTGAAACAGCGTTTGGTCCTCAGGGTGTAGCGACAAAGGAGCAGGCAATACTTATATCCAACAGAATAGTGGCGAATCTTTATTAATTAAATAGAAAAAAGAAGCAGTGGCGAATCATTATCGATTTGCCACTGCTTTTTCTGTGTCGCTGAGAACGCTCACAGATTTTTCTGTTACCTTATTATGTTGAATGGAAGCATTTGTCAGCATCAGTTTAATTCTGTTTTCCTGATTAACCCTTGTTGCACCGGGGTCGTAATCTATGGCAACTATGCTGATGTGCGGATTTTTGTCCTTTAACGGTTTCATCATTCCTTTGCCGAAAATGTGGTTGGGAAGACAGCCGAAGGGCTGAGTACAGACGATATTATTAACCCCTCTCTCCGAAAGCTCCAGCATTTCGGCAGGGAGAAGCCAGCCTTCGCCCATTTGTGCTCCTGTGGAAATATATTCTTCTGCCAATTCCTTAATATGCTCAAATGTGGGGGGTACATCAAAAGCTTGTGTCGAGCGGATAGCCTCAATAAGCTGCTTTTGCATGCCCTTAAAGGCTTTATACGCAATTTTCATCGGGATATATAACTTTTTTTTCATTCTATACAGCTTGTAGTCGGAAATATTTGCATATATGCAATAAAGGAAAAAGTCTATAATTCCGGGGCAAACAACCTCTGCACCCTCTTTTTGAAGAAAAAGCTCCAGATTATTGTTTCCCAAAGGAGAGTATTTTACATAAATTTCGCCTACTACACCAACCTTAACACGGCTTCGGGTTTTGTCCATGGGTATTTTTGAAAATGCATCTGCAATTTCCTTGAAATATCTCTTGCTTTTACTGAAAAACAATTTGTCCCTCTGAATCGCTCCTGTAATTTTTGTTGTATACATTTCTACAAGATTATCGGTGTCGCCTTTATAAATTTCATAGGGCTTGCACTGGTTTTTAAGATTTGCAATAATATCTCCGAATACTACCGCATAAATCATCTTGTATATAACCCCCGGTGACAGAGTGAAGCCGGGGTGCTTCTCAAGAGCGTTGAAGGCAAGGGGAATTACGGGAACATAGCCGTATCCCGCTTTTTTAAGTGCCTTGCGTAAGAGAGAAACGTAGTTTGATGCACGGCAGCCTCCGCCTGTCTGAAAGAGTATCAAAGCCACCTTGTGCGGGTCAAATCCACGGTTTATGATAGCATCAAGAAACTGCCCTATAACCAAAAGTGCAGGGTAGCACGTGTCGTTATGCACATATTTAAGCCCCAGCTCTGTAATCTCAGGGCCGCTTGACTCAAGTAACTCACTTTTGTAGCCGTAGCCGCCCAGCACCTTCATAACAAGCTTAAAATGAGTGGGAAGCATGTTCGGAACGAGAATAGTATGCGTTTTTTTCATTTCCTTTGTAAATGGTATATATTCTTTATCCATGCTCTCACTCTCCTTTTTTTGCATCTTCCATAGCACCTATAAGGCTGCGAAGCCTTATTTTAACGGCACCCGGGTTGGTTATTTCGTCTATTTTAATCTGTGTGTAGAATTTCCCCCGGCTTTCAAGAATTGAGCGTACCTCGTCTGTCGTGATGGCATCTACTCCGCAACCGAAGGAAACAAGCTGAACAAGCTCGGTGTTCTCATTCTCACAAGCATACTGTGCCGCATTATAGAGCCGTGCATGGTAGGTCCACTGGTTCAGCACATTAACCTGTGCACGAATCTTTGGTAAGGGCAGAGAATCCTCGCTTACCACAACGAAACCAAGTGTCTCGGCAAGCTTGTCGATGCCGTGGCAGATAAGGCTGTCGATATGATAGGGACGACCTGCAAGAATCATTACATCCTTGCCCTCGGCTTTGGCATATTCCAATGCTTTTTTTCCCTCGCTTAAAACGCTCAGCCTGTATTCCTTAAGAGCTTTGTATCCGCTTGTGACGGCATTTCTAATCTCTTTTTTTGTAAATGAACCGATGCCGCTTGCATTAAGGTAGGTGTAGAGCCCCCGTGAAAGCTCCCTTTTGCTGTTAATGTTAAGATATGGGAAAAGGAAAGCTGTGTCCTTAAGCCTTTCCACATTGCCTGAAAGAAGCTCGGAATAATATGCAACCACAGGACAATTATAGTGATTGTCCGAAAGCTTTTCATCTATATTATATGTAAGGCACGGATAGAAAATGGCATCAGCGTTCTTTTCAAGGAGCGACATAATGTGACCGTGCATCAGTTTTGCAGGATAACAGGCTGTGTCGGACGGAATAGAGAATTGTCCCTTTTCATAGAGCCGTCTGGAGGACATGGGGGATACGAGAACATTAAAGCCCAGTTCCTTAAAAATTGTTTTCCAAAGAGGCAAAAGCTCATACATTCCCAATGCCAGCGGAAGACCAACTGTCTTTTTATTGCTATCAAAAGAATCTTCGTTCAAAAGAAGCTTTCTTTTGAATTCGTAGAGATTGGGAAGGCTTGAACCCTCTGCCTTTCCGGCACCTTTCTCACATTGATTTCCTGAAATAAATTTTTTTCCATCGCTGAATTTATTCACGGTAAGGTGACAGTTGTTCGTACAGCCCTTGCAAGTCATTCCCGTTGCCGTATGAGTGAAATTCATTAGTTTCTCATAAGATATTATGGAAGAAAAGGTTGCCCTCATGGAATATAAAGCCGCACCGTATGCACCCATAAGTCCTGAAATTTCAGGCCTTATAACGTTTCTGCCCAGTTCCTTTTCAAAAGCACGAAGTACTGCATTGTTATAAAACGTACCGCCCTGTACCACAATATTTTCACCAAGCTCGTCGGCACTGCCTGCACGTATTACCTTGTAAATCGCATTTTTTACTACACTGACCGCAAGCCCTGCGGAAATATCCTCCACGGTCGCGCCTTCTTTTTGTGCCTGCTTCACGGAGGAATTCATGAAAACCGTGCAGCGGCTGCCCAAATTAACAGGTCTTTTTGCAAAAATGCCTTTTTGTGCAAATTCCTCAGCGGAAAAGCCAAGGGATTTTGAAAATGTTTCAAGAAAAGAGCCGCAACCTGAGGAACAGGCTTCATTGAGCATGATGCTGTCAATAGCACCATTATGAATTTTGAAGCATTTTATGTCCTGACCGCCAATATCCAAAATAAAGTCTACATCACTTTTAAAATGCTTTGCCGCCGTAAAATGTGCAATGGTTTCGACAATTCCGTAATCGATCCCGAAAGCATTTTTTATAAGCTCCTCACCATAGCCTGTAACGGCACTGCCTTTTATACGGATACGGTTTGCACAAAGCTCATAAATTTCCTGCAAGCAGCTTTTAACAACGTCTACAGGGTTACCCTTGTTAGAGGAATAGTAGGTGTAAAGAAGCTCCTTGCTTTCACTTATAAGCACAAGCTTTGTGGTGGTACTGCCGCAGTCAATTCCCAAATAAGCACAACCGCTGTAGGAGGCTATATCTCTTTTGGGCACAGTAGCTTTTTCGTGCCTTTGTATAAACTCATTGTATTCGTTTTCATTTTCAAACAGTGCATTAACAGTATTTGTTCCCGTGGGAAGCTTTGCATTGCGGACTCTTTCCAAAAGGTCTTTTATATCATATGTATGCTCCAATGTGGAGGCGTAAAACGCCGCACCCAAAGCCACGGAAACCTTAGCATAATCGGGAAAAATTACATCTTCGTCCGAAAGCTTAAGCGTTTCTTTAAAACAGTCCCGAAGTCCTTTAAAAAAGGAGAGAGGGCCGCCTAAGAACATTACCTTTCCGCTGATAGTTCTTCCCTGTGCAAGCCCCGCAATTGTCTGATTCACAACCGCCTGGAATATGCTTTTAGCTATATCCTCCTTGCGTGCTCCCTGATTTATAAGGGGCTGAATATCGGTCTTTGCAAAAACTCCGCACCGTGAAGCGACAGGGTAGATACGCTCTGCACCTGAACTAAGGGTGTCCATTTCCTCTACCGTCACATTCAGTAAGGTTGCCATCTGGTCGATAAAAGCTCCCGTACCGCCTGCACATGTGCCATTCATTCTTTCGTCAACGCCGCCGTCAAAAAATACGATTTTCGCATCCTCACCGCCAAGCTCAATAATGCATGAGGTGTCGGGAGCAGTGTGCTTTACAACCTCGCTCTCGGAAACAACCTCCTGTATAAAAGGCACACGGATTGCTTCGCTGATACCAAGCCCTGCCGAGCCTGAAAGGGCAAAGTTGATAGAGCCCTCCCCCGTGATGCTGTAAACGTTTTCCAAAAGCTCACGGCATTTTTCCAGAACCTTGGAGTAATGCCTTTCATATGTACTATATAAAATTTCCCCGTTATCATCAATAAGAACGGCTTTTGCCGTAGTCGAGCCTATGTCGACACCAAGACTGTAGTTCATAGATATCCCTCTGATAAAAATGCTTTAAAACCAAAATATTTCATTATAGATTATATTCCAAAAAATATTGTTTGTCAAGAAAAGACGGGCTTATTCAGACAAAATTCAAGAAATATTTACAAAAAGAAAAATAACAATATCTTGTTAATGGTTATTGACAAACACCCAATATCTTGTTATAATTATAATGCACAAGTTTTTATGGAGGAAATGATATGAAGATTATAAAAAGGAGCGGGGCAGAAGTAACCTTTGACCCGCAGAAAATTATAGTTGCCGTTACAAAAGCAAATGAAAGCGTTGTTCCCAGCAGCAGAATGTCTGCCGTTCAGATTAAACGCATTGCGGAGGATGTTGAGAGTGCCGCCGCAAATATGAACAGGTCGCTGAGTGTGGAAGAAATTCAGGATATGGTGGAAGACCAGATTATGAATCAGCGTGCGTTTGACGTTGCACGCCGATATATTACTTATCGTTATACACGTGCTCTTGTTCGTAAGTCAAATACTACCGACGAACAGATTCTGAGCCTTATAGAATGTAATAACGAGGAGGTTAAGCAGGAAAATTCCAATAAGAACCCCACGGTAAACAGTGTTCAGCGTGACTATATGGCAGGGGAGGTAAGTAAGGACATTACAAAAAGAATCCTTCTTCCTCAGGATATAGTGTCGGCACACGAGCAGGGGCTTATTCATTTTCATGATGCGGATTATTTTGCACAGCATATGCATAACTGCGACCTTGTCAATTTGGAGGATATGCTTCAGAACGGGACGGTTATCAGCGGAACAATGATAGAAAAGCCCCACAGCTTTTCTACAGCGTGCAATATATCCACGCAGATTATAGCTCAGGTTGCCTCCTGCCAGTACGGAGGGCAGAGCATTTCCCTTACGCACCTTGCACCATTTGTAGATGTCAGCCGCAAAAAAATCCGCAGGCAGGTCGAGGAAGAAATGAAGCTTTTAGAGGAAGCGGTAACTGATGAGAAAATTAATGAGATTACCGAAAAAAGGCTTCGTGAGGAAATTAAAAACGGCGTTCAGATGATTCAGTATCAGGTGGTAACCCTTATGACCACCAACGGACAGGCACCTTTTGTAACTGTGTTTATGTATCTTAATGAAGCAAAGAGCGAGCAGGAAAAGAATGACCTTGCACTTATCATAGAAGAAACCCTTCGCCAGCGATATAAAGGTGTGAAAAATGAAAAGGGAATCTGGATTACACCTGCGTTCCCCAAGCTCATTTATGTTCTTGAGGAAGACAATATTCACCCCGAAAGCAAATACTATTACCTTACCGAGCTTGCGGCAAAATGCAGTGCGAAGCGTATGGTTCCCGATTATATTTCGGAGAAAATAATGCTCCAAAATAAAATTGACAAAAACGGAGAGGGTCATTGCTACACCTGCATGGGATGCAGGAGCTTTTTGACGCCCTTTGTGGACGAGAACGGCAAGCCTAAGTATTACGGCAGATTCAATCAGGGTGTTGTGACTGTAAATCTTGTGGACATTGGGCTTTCAGCAGGTGGTGACATGGAAAAATTCAAAGAAATTTTCCATGAAAGAATGGCACTTTGCCACAGAGCACTGCAGTGCCGCCACGAAAGGCTGACAGGTACTCTTTCCGATGCGGCACCCATTTTGTGGCAGCATGGAGCGTTATTAAGGCTTCCCAAGGGGGAGAAGATTGATAAATACCTTCACGGCGGATATTCCACACTTTCGCTTGGTTATGCAGGTCTTTGGGAATATGTTTACAGTCTTACCGGAAAAAAGCTTACAGAGCCTGAGGGCGAAGCTCTGGGACTTGAAATAATGAGAATGCTTAACGAATACACTGCAAAGTGGAAAGCAGCCGAAAATATTGATTATTCTCTTTACGGCACACCTTTGGAGAGTACAACTTATAAATTCGCAAAGGCTTTGCAAAAGCGTTTTGGTATAGTTCCCGGTGTTACCGATAAGAACTATATTACAAATAGCTACCATGTGCATGTAACTGAAGATATTGAT